>NZ_CP020038.1:5340854-5648449 GCF_002157225.2 Agarilytica rhodophyticola | reverse complement strand
TTGGGAGTTACTTGTGGATAAAGTGTGAATATATTATGCATGAAGTAGTTACTTACTTTGTGCGCCCCATCTCGTCCCAGTTAATCAAAACGTGGACGCAATGGTGGCACTGTATAATATTTTTTTATTTATTTTTATATTGTTTATAGCGAAATTTTAAAAGAATACGAGCTAGCACAAAGAGCTAAAATAACAAGTGGTATTGGGGATTTTTAATAGGGACTTAATAATCGTCCCTAACTGTTTTGTAACAGAAATAGCAGCAAAGCTTTTTGTGCATGTAAGCGGTTTTCTGCTTCATCCCAAACCAAAGATTTGCTGTCATCTTCTAATAATTCTGTGCTGACTTCTTCACCACGGTGAGCGGGTAAACAGTGCATAAATACTGCGTCATTGTGCGCGTAACTCATTAACTCGTGATTGACTTGGTAGTTAGAAAATTTTTCTATGCGGGCTTGTTGTTGTTGTTCCTGTCCCATACTTGCCCATACATCTGTCACCACCCAATCTGCATCTTTTACCGCTTGCACAGGATCGTTAAAAATTTGTACACGATCTTTATTCTCTGCCACTAGCTCTGGATTTGGAGCAAAACCTTCTGGGCAAGCAATTTTGAGTTCGAAATCCCATTGGCGAGCGGCATTTATATACGACTGACACATGTTATTACCATCTCCTACCCAAGTTACCGTTTTGCCTTGTGGGCTGCCTCTGTGTTCCACATAGGTTTGTACATCGGCGAGCAATTGACAGGGGTGATAGCTATCTGTCAAAGCGTTAATAATGGGTACTTTGGAGTACTCAGCAAAGCGTTCAATGGCCTGATGATCGAACGTTCTAATCATGATGATATCGACCATGCGTGATAATACGCGAGCAGAGTCTTCGATGGGTTCACCGCGGCCCAGTTGAGTATCCTTAGGGGATAAGAATATGGAGCCGCCACCAAGCTGTAACATGCCTGCTTCAAAAGATACACGTGTGCGGGTGGAAGACTTTTCAAAAATTTTCCCCAGCACTTTGTTTTTTAATGGCTCAAAAATCTTTCCCGACTTGTATTCGCGTTTTAACTTTATGGCTTCTTCAATAAGAGTATGTAGTTCAGCTGCGCTGCAATCTAATAATGTTAAAAAATGTCGAGTAGCCATGATAATAAACCTGGTTAAAAAGTGAAAAGGTTGCCATAAAACTTGTTGAAGGATTAAAGTGACTCGATCAGCTCACAGACAGTGTCAATGATTACCTGGGCTTGTTGCTGATCAATAATTAGAGGGGGGAGCAACCTAATGGTATTGCCCGCCGCTATGTTAATAAGTAAATGACGTTGTGTTGCTTTACTCACTAGATCACTGCATTCGTGATCTAATTCGATACCCAGCATCAGGCCTAAGCCCCGAATATCTTTCACATGTGTATTGCCTTCCAGGCGGTCTGTGAAAGCTTGCTTTAGGAAGGTACCCATATCCTCGGCATGCTTAATGAGGCCGTCATCGATTAGTGTTTGCACTACAGCCAAAGCGGTATTAGTGGCTAAAGGATTACCACCAAAAGTAGAGCCATGATTACCTGGTTGCAAAATATCGGTCGCAGCTCCTTGTACCAGGCATGCGCCGATAGGAACGCCATTCCCCAAACCCTTTGCTGTGGTGAGAACGTCGGGTAGCACATTGCTGTGCTGACAGGCGAAATACTTACCTGTGCGGCCATTACCTGTTTGAATCTCATCGATAATTAGAAGCCAGTTATTCTGGTCGCAGAGTGAGCGTAAATCTTTGAGATAGTCTTCATCTGGCACATGAACACCGCCTTCGCCTTGCACCGGTTCCACCATAACTGCCACAGTATTAGCATTGGCGACTTCTTTGACTGCCGCTAGATTGTTATAGGGAACGTGTGTAAAGCCTGAGAGTAGGGGAGCAAATCCTTGCTTAACTTTTGGATTGCCGGTGGCGGTTAGCGTCGCCATTGTTCTGCCATGAAAGCTCCCGGTGGTGGTGATGATCTCGGGTGATCCGATACCGCGCTCTTGGCCGTATTTACGAGCAATCTTTATTGCTGCCTCATTGGCTTCTGCGCCTGAGTTAGAAAAGAAGACTTTGTCCATACCTGATATATCGATAAGCGCTTTTCCCAGTCGCTGTTGAGGTTCGATATTGTACAAATTAGAACAGTGGATAAGGGTTTTGGCTTGTTGACAAATTGCGTCGGTGACTTTGGGATGATTATGGCCAAGACCGCATACGGCAATGCCGGCTACGGCATCAAGATAGCGCTTACCTTCGCTGTCCCATACATAGGCACCGTCGCCTCTGACTAGCGTGATGTCTCGCTCACCATAGGTATTAATAAGCGCAGATCCTGACATGTATTGCTCCTATTTTACGTATTATTTACGTGCGTTATGTCGGTCTTACATAAGTTATACAAGTTACATAAGATATAAAAATTGTTTCAAAAGATTTGCCATAGCAGCAACTAAGCTGCAACAAATAACCGAAGCCGCTATTGAGTTTATTCAGCATTCTATAAATAAATGCAGATTTTTCAAAGCGTTGAAGCATAGATTGC
Organism: Agarilytica rhodophyticola; assembly: GCF_002157225.2. Classification (NCBI taxonomy): domain Bacteria; kingdom Pseudomonadati; phylum Pseudomonadota; class Gammaproteobacteria; order Cellvibrionales; family Cellvibrionaceae; genus Agarilytica; species Agarilytica rhodophyticola. The sequence continues at coordinate 5,645,881 of NZ_CP020038.1, read as the reverse complement.
TATGTTGTCCAGCGACTAGAGAGTATTACCGTTCAGGTAGCTGACGCTTAATGAATTGCCTTATTTAGTTGTTATTTCTCAGACAGCCGTATTTGTAGGAATAATTTTCTTTAACTAAACGCCTAAGCTAGGATAGAATGGCGAATAGTTGAGTAAATAGCTCGGTTTTTGTTGTACGAAAATAAAATTGTAAATTTTGCAAACGTAAGTAGCGCAAATGCTACATATATAGTCAAACAAATAGCTAAACAAACCGAGATACGAGTAATAAGCGAGGTTTTGCCACCATGGACATCATGGATACTATCAAGAAACAAATCGAAGAAAACCCTATCATCCTTTACATGAAAGGGTCTCCAAATGCCCCCCAGTGCGGTTTTTCACAAAGAGCTACCCAAGCAATTATGGCGTGCGGCCAGCGCTTTGCCTATGTTGATATTCTATCTAACCCTGATATCCGAACTAACTTACCAAAGTACGCAAATTGGCCAACCTTTCCACAGCTTTGGGTAAATGGTGAATTAGTCGGTGGCTGTGACATTATTACTGAGATGTATGAAAATGGTGAACTCAAAACACTAATCGATTCAGTCGATATTGAAAGCTCTGATAACAATTCATAACGTAGCTTCAGGCACGATGCATATTCGCTAGTGCCTAGGTTCATATCCTATATTTAGTCCAAGCCTTGTCTGTATTTTGTTCAAAATATGCCGTTGAGTTGTCTGTTTGGTATAAAAAAGAAACAATAACTGCATTCAAGGTTGCCAGTTTAATGTGTGGGCTACTAAAGCACGTGGCTTTTAAGCTATTATTTTACCTATAACTGCCAGCTGTTCACGGCGGGTTTTTTTCTACACGTTTTATAACTACGGTGCTTTTGATTAAATCTATGACATTTATGCCCAAGCAGATAATTTGGTAGCCCTTGATGTCGCTGAATATTCCTGGATATAAAATTCTTCGTACTCTTGGCCGTGGTGGTATGGCGACTGTATATCTTGCGGTACAAGAAATCTTTGAGCGCGAAGTCGCGCTTAAAGTGATGTCGAAGGCTTTAGCTGAAGATCCCAATTTTGGCCAGCGTTTTTTTCGTGAGGCAAAAATTGTGAGTAAGCTGGTGCATCCCAATATCGTGACGGTTCACGATGTTGGAATGCATGACGGCTATTGCTATCTCTCAATGGAATATATAGATGGCAAAGACTTAAAGCATGTGGGGCGGCGCTTAAGTCTGCGCGAAAAAATGGAAATGATTAAGGATATAACCAAGGCCCTGGATTACGCCGGTGGTAAAGGCTATGTGCATCGCGATATAAAGCCAGAAAACATTATGTTCCATTCGTCGGATGGGCGTGCCGTACTTATGGATTTCGGTATCGCACGCACAGCGGAGTCCGATACCATGGTGACTCAAGTTGGCACTGCGATTGGCACACCTCACTATATGAGCCCGGAGCAAGCGAAGGGCAAAAATGTAGATTCTCGTTCTGATATTTATAGTTTAGGCGTAGTGTTTTATAAAGTGTTGGCTGGAAAAGTACCATATGATGCTGAGTCCGCCGTAGCTATTGGTATTAAACACATTACCGAGCCTGTTCCGACACTCCCTAAAATATATGCAGGTCTGCAGCCTATCCTCGATCAGATGATGGCGAAGGATGTGAATAAACGTTATCAGAACGCTAAAGCATTAATGGCCGACTTAGAAAGCATCGATATTGATACCATTGAGCATGCAGCCACGTTTGCTCTACAAGCGTCGGTGGCTCGTAGCAATGCAGACGAGGAAATGACAACTCTTAGCCATACTGGTGATGAGAAGGCTGAGGCTTTTGAAGTCGATGATGACCACATTAGTATGGTGGATGCTTTTCCTGACTACAATGTTGCCAATGAAAACCTGAACGATGAAAAGAAAGCTGTTCTGCCTTGGTTTGTAGCCGCTATATTTGTTATGTCGGTGATAGTGGTTTTTACCCATTTTAAAAAGCCTGAACTATTCGAGCCCTGGTTGAGTCACGTAATGGGTGAGACAGCGATTGTCTCTGACGGACAACAACAGCAGAACGTAGGTCAAAATCCAAATAATGTTAATTCAACTCCCAAGCTGGCGGCTGCTTCTCCTGCACTAAGTGACCCCACTTCGACATATAATGATCCGACTTTATTGCCACCTTTATACGAGCCTGACGAGCCGATTATCCCCTCAAGTGATGAAACAAGCAGCGCTAATGTAGGCGAGGAAATTGTTACTGATAACGTAACTAACGTAGTGGATGATGCCGGGTTGGCGGCTAACCTCGAACAGGAGAAACAAGCACAAATAGCGGCGTTAAGTAACAAGATAAATCAACTAGCAGAAGCTTATACGAGCGATGATATTTACTTAAGTGAGATTGTTTCAACGTTTCGTAAAATTATGGCATTAGTACCGCCTGAGCATGCGGCGGTTGAACGATTTGCTGCATTTAAGCAAAGTGAGATCGATAGATTAATGCTACATGCGAGTAAGAATGGAAGTTCCACACAGCTAGATACACGCATTAAACAACTGCAATCACTTTTTCCTGAAGAGGACGAGGTAGTTTTTACTGATATAAAAGACCTTGCAAAAAAACGAAAACGAGTGATGAGTTTAATTCTAGAAGCTGAAGCGTATTTAAATCAGAATAATATTACTAAACCTGTTGGTCGTAACGCACTTGATAGTTATGAAAAAGCCCTTGCTCTCGACGCTGAAAACGAACAAGCGCTAGAAGGTAAAAAACAAATCTCAAGACGTTTATCCAACTTGGCAGAAAAACGTTATAAAAACAATAAAGCCAGTGAAGCGTTAAAGCTGATTGAAAACGCATTAAATATCGATGCGGATAATCAACATGCCAAACGTATAAGAACAGACATTATGTCCACTGTGGACAGGGAAACAACTATTGCCAAGTTACTGGCCAGCGCAGATTCAAAAATTGCTAAAAAGGAACTATTTTCTCCTTCAGAGAAAGCCGCTTTTCATGATTTACAGAGCGTTCTCAGATTAGACCCTGATAACGCCACAGCAAAAGACGAGCTGGAAAGAGTTGTCGACGAACTATCCGCTAAAATATGGCAGTTGGTGGGCGATGAGCAGTATCTACAAGCAAAAGAAGCGATGCGTGCTCCATTGACTGAATTTGGCGATCATGAGCGAGTGAAGTCTCTTGCTCTGGCTCTCGACGAAGTTATTGGTGAAAAAATTATTAATGCTCAGCCCAAGATTGGTGGTATGACAATTAGGCGTGAGCCAATTGAAAGTGTTAACGGCGAGTATTCAAAAGTAGCAGCCAATGACCGTACAATATTTTTAGGTTTTCGTTACGAAAATTTTCAAACCACAACGACTGTCATCCAAGCAGTCTTAATGGATGGCGGCAAGCAAGTTCAAATAGCCCAAGTGCCTGTTGTTTTAGAGGGTACAGAGGGTGAATCTATATTTCGTATTGATCGTCCTGTGGATGGTTTTCCCGCTGGTGTTTATTCAATTGAAATGCGTCTCGGTTCTGAAACATTGAACTCCTCGATTTTCAAGGTAGAATAGTTTCTTCAATTGATACCCTGTCAGCCTACTTGGCAACAAGATGTAAGCATACATCTTCATTGAAATACCTTTGTGTACATTATTTTGATGGGGTAATAACTTATTTTGATCTTTATTAATTGCTAGCTGGTTTTAAGGAAAGACAATGTTGCCTCGTTTTTTTGCATTGAGTATGTGTATCGCTTTAGCCGGGTGTGAAATCACACCTGAAGTTCAGGATTTGATGGACAAAAATAGCACACTTGAGACCCAGCTTAAGGAAGCGAATCAACAAATTAGTAGTTTAGAGTCAGAACAGACTATTTTGGCCGCAGACAATACTGAACTGAAAAGAGTAATGGCAATACTCGATACCGAAAAAAGTTCACGTGTTCAAGAGTCATCTGGGCTGCGTATGCAAATTCGTAAATTTACTCAAAAACAAATTGATCAATTAAAAGAATTTTTAGTGCTGAGTGATTTACTGGATTATGTCGGTGAAGAGCTGTTTGACCGCACTAAAATTGATGCTACTGCCGCTGTGTTAGTCGACCTTGCGAATCCGATCCCCAGACGAGGCACACTTATTGGTGTCAGTGGCCATTTCTCACGGTCAACAGATTTTTCTATCCATATTTTGCGTCCGGTAGGTAACCGTTACGTAGTCATTTGGCAAAGCCCGAGTGTAACTGCGAAAGGAGAGGGGTTTGAGCGTTTCCGTTTTCCTCTTTCTGTTGGTATCGAGAAAGGCGACGTGATTGCCTATGATTTTCCAGCAACTGTGGGGGTGAAGTACGATAATGGTACAGGACAAACCTTGTTATCGAAAAAAAGCTTTATGCTGGGGGCATCAGTAGCGGTGTCTTCGCTGAAGTATGCTAGCGATAAGCGTGCTTACTCCTTAGGCGTTAGCGCTATCCTGGAGTAATTAGTATTTGCTTCTTTGAATATCGTTTGGCGTATTATTATGCCTGAGACTGCTAGCAGCCCAGGCATACGAAGTTTTGCGATATGTTAGTTGGCCATTTTAGATTGTAGGTAATTTTCTAAACCAATCTTATCAATCAAGCTCAACTGTGTCTCAATCCAGTCCACGTGCTCTTCTTCGCTGTCGAGAATCTTCTGAAATATATCTCGAGACACATAGTCTCGCACTGATTCACAGTACTCTATGGCATCTCGCAGATCTGGGATGGCTTTAAGTTCGAGTTGAAGATCGCATTCCAGCATCTCTTTGGTATTCTCACCGATCAGCAACTTACCGAGTTGTTGTAAGTTGGGGATGCCTTCAAGGAATAAAATGCGCTCGATAAGGACGTCAGCATGCTTCATTTCATCGATGCTCTCCTCATATTCGTGATCTGCTAGCTCTTTTAAGCCCCAGTCTTTATACATACGCGAATGCAGGAAGTATTGGTTGATTGCAATAAGTTCGTTACCTAATGCCTTATTTAGAAATTCGATAACCTTAGCGTCGCCTTTCATGCGATGAATCCTCAGCTAGATAGTGGTGGGTAAATTATTACTAATTGTCGCGCTGAGAATGACCTATGTCAAATAAGTCTTTGATTTAAAAGAATAAATGCGATTGTTAATAAGAACCAGTAGCGTTTTGTTTTTATTCTGTTATACCACTTGTCAGTAGTTTTTACCCTATTTTAGGCCACCTGATAGTAGGAGGATTTGTTTGTAGAGGGGCCTTCCAAGGCGTCTTTAACTAAGTCGCGAACGTGGCAAGCGCATTTCCCACATTGGCTGGAGACATCAAGCTGCTCACGTACAGCCCTCATACTTTCTGCGCCGTTATTTACTGCTTCACGAATTTGTGAATCTGTCACACCTTTACAAAGACAAACGTACATAAATATCTAACCGCTAATGCTTATTAATTTCTACAGTATTAAGGTTAATGCAAATAAGAATGATTGTCAATAAAGTTTGCAGAAGGTTACTATATGTATAGGATCTCGTGATATATGAGGAATATTGTATTTATAAATATAATTTATAGTTTTGATTTGTAAAAACAATGTGAGCTCAATAACCACGGGTGTATCATATTAAATCCGTTTTTTATTCGATGATTTCTGTGAATTTTATGCACCTGTCACCTTGTATGTTTAAGGTGATACGAGATCATTATTTTTATTAACTATGTTTTGAGGAAGCATTATGGCTGTATTAGTTGGAAAACCAGCTCCTGATTTTACTGCACCTGCAGTATTGGCTAGTGGAGAAATTGTTGACGAATTTAACTTTGCTGAAGTAACTAAAGGCAAAAAAGCTGTCGTATTCTTCTACCCATTAGACTTTACCTTTGTGTGCCCATCTGAGCTATTAGCTTTTGATCACCGTATGGCTGAATTTGAAAAGCGTGGCGTAGTTGTTATCGGGGTTTCTATCGACTCGCACTTTTCGCACAATGCATGGCGCAACACCGCCATTAACGACGGTGGTATCGGTGCTGTTAAATACCCATTAGTTGCAGATATGATGCATGAAATTTGTAAAGCTTACGATGTTGAGTCTGAAGGTGGTGTTGCTTTCCGCGGTTCTTTCTTGATTGACGAAGAGGGAATTGTTCAGCATCAAGTAGTTAATAACTTACCTTTGGGGCGTAATGTTGACGAAATGATCCGTATGGTCGATGCACTTGCGTTTCACCAAGAGCACGGTGAGGTATGCCCAGCAGGTTGGCAAGAAGGTGATAAAGGTATGGACGCATCACCAGAAGGTGTTGCCGCTTACTTGTCTGAAAATGCTGACAAACTATAAGTTAGTTGTCTAAGCGTTTGTTACTTATAAAAAGCGTCTGTTGCCAATACTTAGCCAATCAGTGATTGAAATTAGTGCTAACAGGCCAGTAACAAAAAAAGCCCGCTTACAGCGGGCTTTACAATTATTCTATTTTACTCTTCTACTGTAATTGGCCAACCGCCCAAGTCTTTCCACTTATTGACAATTAAACAAAATAAATCGGCTGTCTTTTCAGCGTCATAAGCAGCGGAATGAGCCTCTTTGTTGCTAAACTCAAAGCCCGCTAATGTACAAGCTTTGGCTAATACTGTGTGGCCAAAAACAACGCCAGACAGAGTCGCCGTGTCAAAGCATGAGAAGGGGTGAAATGGATTGCGTTTGATCTGGCAACGATTAGAAGCCGCATTTAAAAACCCCAAATCAAAGTGAGCGTTGTGTCCGATCAGTATGGCGCGATTACAGCCAGCACTTTTTACTTCTTTGCGAACAGCTTTAAATATCTCATCCATAGCGATATGTTCTGGCACAGTTTCGCGGTTATCCAAATCAATGCCGGTAAACTCAAGAGCTGATTGTTCAATGTTTGCGCCATTAAAGGGTTCAACGTGGAAGTTAAATGTTTCATTTCGCGTTAGTATTCCGTCGTCATCCATTTTTAGGGTGACTGCAGCTATCTCAAGTAAAGCATCAGTAGTCGAGTTGAATCCACCTGTCTCAACATCTATAGCTACAGGTAAAAAGCCACGAAATCGTTTTGCTATGAGTGATTTTTCTGGTTCAGGAGTATTTGTCACAAGGTGCCATATATCAATTATTTAACATTTGCCGGCCAATAGTAGTGAGATGCTAACGCACTATTTGCCAATTCAACATTTCGCCCGCTTTAATGGGGACTAGCTTCTCGCCAAGATAGTCGAAGGACTCTGGCACATGCCAAGGTGTTTTTTCTAATGTAATAGTAGTCTTGTTCGGTTCTAGCCCGTAAAAACTTGGGCCATTCAGGCTTGCGAAGGCTTCTAACTTATCAAGAGCATCGGCTTGGTCAAATACCTCGGCATACATTTCCATAGCGGCAAATGCCGTATAGCTGCCTGCGCAGCCACAAGCGGATTCTTTGGCACTCTTAGCATGTGGTGCTGAGTCGGTACCTAGGAAAAAGGATTCCCCACCCTGGGTTGCTGCCTTAACAAGGGCTTGCTGATGGCGATTACGTTTTAGAACAGGCAGGCAATAATAATGAGGACGAATGCCACCGACCAGCATATGATTGCGGTTGAACATTAAATGATGAGCCGTAATTGTAGCTGCGATATTGGCTCCGGACTCGGCAACAAAACTGACAGCGTCCTCGGTTGTAATATGTTCAAACACCACCTTCAAGCCTGGGTAGCTGCGAATTATCCCTTTCATACGTTGTTCAATAAATGCGGCTTCACGATCAAAAATATCGATATGAGAGTCCGTCACTTCACCGTGCACCAACAACAGCATGTTGTGCTCTTCCATCGCCTCAAGAGCTTTGCTTATCTTAGCGATGTCCGTTACTCCAGAGTCTGAATTGGTGGTAGCTCCAGCTGGATAAAGCTTGCACGCTACTACACCAGCAGCTTTAGCATCGGCAATTGTTTGTGCATCCGTGTTATCAGTGAGGTAGAGCACCATCAATGGCGTGAAACTGACACCTTCTGGAATATGCTGGCAGATACGATCCCTATAAGCTAGAGCATGTAGAGCATTCGTTACCGGAGGAACCAGGTTTGGCATGACAATCGCGCGCTCAAAAGACATCGCTGCATCTGGAACTGTGTATTTGAGCGATTCCTTATCCCTAAGGTGTATATGCCAGTCGTCAGGTGCTGTAATTGTGATAGTTTCGGCCATAGATATTTAGTTCAGTTTGGTGAGTAGCGCATCCTACCGGAAAAAGTGCTATTTTGCACAGTTTTGCATGGCGCCTAAGTTTTCATTTGTGTATGACCGGTAAGATCTTTAACTATTTAGTAAATATCTTAGTGAACATTAACTAATGCGCTTTGCGCAGGTATTTCCTTTGTCATCAATTGCCGTTTATGTGCAAGCACTGGCTATACTCTATATTGAAGGTTTCATGATTAAGAGTTTTATAAAAAGCTAATGTTGATATGGAGGAAAAGGCTCTCCAGTAGTAATCATAGCGTTAGTGTTAGAAGGTTCTTGTATGCGCATATTGCTATGTATTGTCGTAGGTTGTTGCTGTTGCCGGCTGTTTGCAGAAGAGGCACTAGTGACTTATACCAATGCAATTAACGCCAGCAGTTGGACATCTAAGCTTTCTGTATTTGAGTGCCGTATGGAGCATAGCGTACCTTACTATGGTCAGGCGGTATTCAGGACGAAAGCGGGAGAGTCGTCGAGGTTTTATCTGAACGCTCAATCGAGCCGTTTTAAAGCTGGTAAGGCTGAAGTGGTCTCCACCTCACCTGTTTGGATGGCTCAATCACAGTTGTCCAGCCTAGGTGATGTTGCGGTTAAACGCGGGCGCAGACCATTATGGATCGGCACTAAAAAGACAGAAAAAATGCTCTCCGAGCTAAATCGAGGTAAAGATATCGAATTCATGCGCGATGCTTGGTACGAAAATGAAACTGAAAAGCCTATGCGTTTAGTCGTAGGTACCATCGGCTTTCGCGAAGAGTATCGTAAATACCTTAAATGCTTAGCGGGGCTATTGCCTGCTAACTTTGATCAACTGCGCCGTACTTCTCTTTATTTTGAGCCAGGCATACCGGTGGAGTCTGGCAAGCTAACACGAGCCAATATGCGCGTGTTAGATAAGGTATTAATGCTAGTGAAGCATGATAGTGAGATTAATCGCTTTTATATCGACGGCCATGCTTCTGAGCCGGGAGATCGAACGGATAACCTAGAGCTTTCTAAACATCGAGCGAATAAAGTGGCCGAGTATTTGACTCTTAAAGGTATTCCGCAAGATGCCCTGGTGGTGCGTTGGCACGGAGAGCGTTATCCGGTTGCGTCTAACGCGAGTACGCGGGGGCGAGCTAAAAATCGCAGAGTAACATTGCGTTTGGAAAAAATGAAAGATACCGATACTGACAATACCGCGATGACGAATAAAAATGAGATGATGAATAAAAAATAGTGGAAGTTATAATTATTTAATTGAAAACTTCATGACCTGATCTCTTAAATCGTCAGAAATCTCAGTGAGAGATCTTGCAATTGTACAAACTTCATTAGTCGCCTCCAGGTTATGGTTGGCGAGCCTATCAATATTGGTAATATCCTGCTGTATACCAGCACTTCCTGCGGCTTGTTTATTAACAGTTTGCTCCAATTGTTCAAGGCCTGCGAACGAGGCTTGTGCACCGGAGTTTAAATCTTCTAGAGGCTGCACCATTTCCTGAATAATCGAGACGCCCTGCTCTAATTCTCGTTGGCCGTTGGTGATTTGGTCCACAGCGATTTTTGTTTCTGAGTCAATAGCATCAATCACTGTATTGATCTCACTGGTTGCTTGTTCTGTGCGATTCGCGAGGCCGCGAACTTCATCTGCCACCACTGAAAATCCGCGTCCGCTCTCTCCTGCACGCGCCGCTTCGATGGCCGCATTAAGGGCGAGTAGGTTGGTTTGTTCGGCAATTTCCCTCACCGTCGTCACTAGGTTTCTAACGGAAACAGCGCGTTCACTAAGGGTTTCTACCGCTTGGGCTGAGCCGCTGATGGTCGATGAAATTTGAATAAATTCTGATGTTGCTTTATGGATAAGTGCTTGTCCCTCTTGCGCTAGTTTTCTCGCTGAATCCAATTGTTTTTTAGCGCCTTCAGTAGCATCCGCAGCGTGAGCAGCTTCATCTGCAAACTCATTCACTAAAGAAGCAATATGACTGACCGCGTCGCTTTGATCTTGAGAGCCTTGTTTGACGGTATTTACTGAATTTGTCAGTTCTTGTGCTGATGAATCAACGCCGCCAGACGACCCCTGAATTGAAGATACAAGGTTTTGTAAGCCCATACACATATCCCTAAATGCATGCATAAGAGAAGCGGCTTCATCCGTGCCCCCATATTCTGGGGGTGAATGTAATTCACCATTGGCAATTCTACGCGCAATTTGTACGGCATTATTGATGGGTTTGGTAATACTATGGGCGACTACCCACGCCAGCAACGCTCCAAGTATAAGGGCTGTAACTCCCATAATTACCATGAGTGTTAGGGTTTTGCTACTTGATGCTATCGCTGCATTTTGCTCAATCAATAAGTTATTTTGTTTTGTCTCTACTAGCTCATCCACAAGCTGTAAAAATTTTTCCAGTGCGGGGCTGGTTTCATCTGAGAAGTGTTCTAAAGCTGATTCGGTATCCAGTTCCAATAACTCAACGCTCTCTTGTAGTGACGAGCGATATTTTTTTTGGGAATTTTTTAACTGTTCTAACTTAGTTTGATCAACCCCTTGATTTGATTGTAGTTTATCAATCAATACATCAACATTGTTATTGTGTTGATCCATTTTTTTATAAACAGGAATTCGTGCTTCTCGTTCTGAAGTGGCCAGAATAATAAGTAATTTCAAGGCTGCAGCACCGGCCTCCATATTAATCGCCGAAGCTGCTGCTAGGTCAGCTAGCTCTTGGTTAACTAATCTTTCATTTGTGCTATTTAAAGTGCTGATTCGGCTAGTTGCCACAAAAACAATCATAACCAGCAATACCAGTACCGTCGCGAAACTTAGGCCAAGCCGCGTTCCAATGCGAAATTGAGATAGCATTAGGGAGTATTCCTCTTGGTGGTGTGATGACTCCCACCTCTCCCTTAGTTGTTAACTCAATACTGGGAAAAGTGACAATAGGTTATTGCTAATTTTAGACCATAATCCATTGGCTTGTTTTTAGCACTAATATTAATAGCTATGAATTAGAGCACTTATTTATTAATGCGAGGGGAACAAATACTATGTTCAAAGTAAGATGAATGTGCAAAGGCAATCGCAAATATACAAAAAAAGGCTGCAATAAATGCAGCCGTTTTTGTATGAGTATAGGTATTTTTTAAAAGTTTGCACGTACTCCCAAGGCAAAGCCACGACCTGGTAGCGGTGCTTGATCTTTAATAAATGATGTATGCGGGCGTGCTTCTTCATCTGTTAGGTTGTGGCCACGCAAGAATAGTGTCCATTCTGTCGGGCCGGTAGTAATACGGTAATTAACGTTGGCCTCCACCAATGTATAGCCATCGGTCGCTGTTTCGAATGGTGCGATATCATCTTGTTCGTCATACCAATTAACGCCAATATTACCGGATAGAGCATTTGCGTCGAAGTCTAAGTATGTGCCTATTCTCAACGGTGGTGTACGAGGCAGCTGCTCATCGTTGTCTAGTTCCGCATTAATATAGTCGGCAATGATGCGTGCACTAACAAAGTTGTTGAATTGGAATGACAACTCACTTTCCATACCGTAAAGCGTGGCGTCTTCCTGGCGATTGATAAACACAGGCAATTCTTCAGCTCCAGTAAGCCCGGTGTTACTTTGGAAGAGATAGTCGTCTACTTGGTTATAAAATAATGATACTGTCAGACCAAAACTCCCTTCGTATTTACGCCAAGTCACGTCAATATTATTGGCAATTTCTTCTTCTACTTGCTCATTGAGAATGAGATTGCCTTGATTATCAAAAGTAAATACTGCGCCGAGGTCAAATGTTCGCGTAGATATATGAGGGCCTGCCGAGAAAAGTTCTTGATGGCTAGGTGCTCGTTCTGAGCGGGTTAACGACAAAGAAAGAGAATAGCCTTGTTGATAGTTCCACACGGTACCAGCTGACAATGACACGCTGGTGAAGTCCTGGTTTGCGAGAGTAAATGTAGCGGGTTGTTGGCCTTCAAGCTCAACTTCTACTTCTTGTTCAACTTCAAGCTCTGTGCGTTCAACTCGTCCGCCTAGCTCTAGTATAAAGTCCCCAACGCGTTTTTCTTCGACAACATATAAGGCCAGTGTTTGCGTATCGCTACGGGGGGTAAAGGCTTCCTCACCGACTGCGGAAAAATCCACATGACTTTGATGAAGTCCGACAACACCATGCCAACCGCCCAGTGCTTTGTGTGTTAGAGATAAGCGGTTCTCAACGGTGTCATTGGTAAATAAAGTACCAATTTCTTCACCTTCAAGTTCCACATGTTGGTATTCGGTATAGGCGCTGCGCAAATTGATCGAGTTGATAAACGGAAGAGGGGAAAACCATTCGCCGCTTATCTGATAGCGATCCATTTCCACATCCAAGCTGATTGCTTCCTCTTCTTCTTCCTCATGTGGCTCTTCTTCTCCAGCATGAGGCTCTTCCTCTTCTTCTTCGTGACCATGGCCGGGAATGCCGTACAAATTTTCTAACCGCTGATAAGCGATACCAATGTAGCCTTGTTCGCCGACTAGAGATGTGCCGATGGTAAAGCCGTGAGTATCTATAGCACTGTTTTCTAGTGTTCCTGGTTCTTCACCTTCATCTGGCATACTTTCTGCGAAGCCTGGGATTTCGTAGTTTTCTGTTTCACGGGTGAAGGCATCTAAGTGGAATGCACTTATGCCTACACCAGCATTTAAATCTACTTTAGCGTACTCCTCGTCAGAGACTGTATCGAATCGTACTTCTGCCTCTCCGGTTAGCTTCTTGGGAACACGAGTAGGAATGCGCTGATCCACAACATTAACAACACCGCCAATAGCGCCACTGCCGTATTGCAGAGTAGCAGGACCGCGCAATACCTCTATCTGGGTCGCGGTAGAGGCTTCACTGGCGGGATTGTGGTCAGGGCCAACCCTTGATGCGTCAGAAATATCTAATCCGTTTTGTACGATTTTTACTCGTGGCCCGTCTGTCCCACGAATGATAGGGCTGCTTGCGACAGGCCCAAAATAGGTTGAATGCACGCCCGGTAGGCCGGATAAGGTTTCTCCTAAAGTGGGGGCTTGTTTATTCTTTAAAGCATCGCCTTCAAGAATTGAAACCGGTACGGAAGATTCTAACACAGAAGACGTAAGTGCACTGGCTGTGACTAAAACATTTTCTACCTGAGTAGGTCTCAGCACAAAGTCTGCCACTAGTTGCTCAGGAATATCGGAATATTCGCGATCACCATGAACATGGTCAGAAGAATAAACGTGGAGGTGAAGATGTTCTTTATCAATATTTTCAATGATAAATTCACCTTTTTTATTGGTGTACACCTGAATGTTTGAACCTTCTACATATACTCTCGCATTATCGACTGCCTTGCCAGAAGTGTCTGTAACCGTGCCGCTAATCGTGCCAGCGTATAGTGGAGACATAAATATAGTTGCCGTCGCAGCACAAGCAGCGACAAATTTGTTAATGGCCATGAAAACACCTTAAATACAGTTTTTATTGGAGCCCATAACCTAGAATTTTGCTTTTATGTGACCTGCTTATATGTGTTCCGTGAGGGGAACTTTGTTATGCGCAGACAAAATTTTAATTCTTAGGAAAGGCGTAAACTTTTAAATAATCTAAATAAACAACGGTAGGTTAGATACTCGAACACAGGTATTACCCTTCCGCTAGCATCTTGCATTCGCTTTTCTAACAATAGATGTGTTGCTAAACGTTGAAGGGAGGAGCTCTTGGTAGAGTGGTGGTAAGCGTAGTGAAGGCGTAATCCCGGTGTGGCGTTACCAATAGTACACTACTCACTGAAATAAAAGCGCTTGCTAGCGGGTGATTTGAGACAATATCCCCATCGGCAAATTTAGACTGAATATAGACGCCACATAATTGGTCTTCATGGCTATGTTTTTCGAAGGCATAGTCAGACATATGCGACAGCGATAACAGCTGCGCACAGAGAAAGCATGCACTTAAAAGTAAGCCAAGTTGTTTATTCATGTTTTTGTAACTGGATTAAATGGAGAGGATTAGATCTCACCCATATTGTTGTTTAAACTACCGTTTAAAACAAGGATCGGCCCATAGTTTCGTCAAAACACTATTATGTTGTCAAGTCTGACAATCTGTGTATTTGAAACACCGAATTTTAATCGGCAATTATTTAACTTTATCACGAAGATTCAGCTAAATAATCAACATATGATGTAAATGCTCCCGGCGAAATGGTGTTGTCATTAACAATGTTGTAAAGTTCTCCACCCTTGGAAGCGCAATGAATAATTAAATAGCCACTTCTTATTAATGATATTGATATTTCGGATACTATGACTAATCCCTTTAACTATAAGACAAAGTCCGGTCTTCAGATTATACGGCGCAAAACAACGGTTGATTATCACAATGAGATAAACCGTCTCGCTGAAAAACTAGACTCTCGATTAGGTTGTTTGTTGTCTTCGAGCTACGAATACCCTAATCGCTATAAGCGCTGGGATCTTGGCTTAGTCGATCCGATGATTGTTATTTGTTCAAAATCCTATGGCCTTAATATTCGCGCGTGTAATCGGCGTGGAGAAATTGTATTAGGTGTTATTGATAAAGCCCTACAAAACGAAGACTATATCGAGTCTTATAGCGCTAGTGAAACTGAAATAAACCTTACAATCAAACAGACAACCCATCGTTTTGCTGAAGAAGAGCGCAGTAAACAGCCCTCTGTGTTTAGTGTGATTCGCTCCATTCGCGAACTATTTTTCAGTGATGAAGACAATAATTTTGGTTTATATGGCGCCCTTGGCTATGATCTAACTTTCCAATTTGAAAAAATAGATTTCAAATTGGAAAGAGCGGAGAACCAGCGGGATATGGTATTGTTTTTACCTGATGCTGTCTTTGTGCGAGATCATGAGCGTGTGGAAGCCTCTGTTCACTATTATGATTTTTTGATTAATGGGCAAGATACCTCGGAACTACCAAGAGAGGGCTCCTCAGAACCTTTCCAGGGGAAAACTGAAGTTGAGCAGGACAGTGATCATTATCCTGGTGAATACGCTGAAGTTGTGCGTAAAGCACAGCAAGCGTTCTTTAAGGGCGACCTTTTTGAGACAGTTCCCGGCCAAACTTTCTTTTTCCCTTGTAAAGATTCTCCATCCACTATTTTTAACCGCTTAAAGCATGCTAACCCTTCGCCCTACGGCTTCTATATGAATTTGGGGCAACAAGAGTACTTAGTTGGCGCTTCACCGGAAATGTTTGTGCGAGTCAGTGGTGATACTGTCGAAACCTGTCCTATTTCCGGGACTATTGCTCGTGGCAATGATGCTCTTGGTGATGCCGATCAAATTCGTACCCTGCTCAATTCAGAAAAAGATTTGAGTGAATTGACGATGTGTACGGATGTTGACCGAAATGACAAGTCTCGTATTTGTGTCCCCGGTAGTATCCAAGTGGTTGGCCGTCGACAAATCGAATTGTATTCCAAACTCATCCATACTGTTGACCATGTTAAAGGTCGCTTGCGTAAAGGTTTTGATGCCTTGGATGCATTTCTAAGCCATACTTGGGCTGTGACGGTGACAGGTGCCCCTAAAATCTGGGCGATGCAATTTATTGAAGATAATGAGAAGTCGCCACGCCGTTGGTATGGCGGTGCGGTTGGACGTATTACTTTTGATGGTAATATTAATACCGGTCTCACTCTACGAACTGTAAGAATTGAAGAAGGTGTGGCTGAAGTGCGTGCGGGTGCTACCTTGTTATATGATTCTGTTCCAGAAGATGAAGAGGCGGAAACTCGTCTTAAAGCTTCGGCTTTAATTCAAGCTATAACTCATGATCCATCTAAGGATACAGACGATAGTGACGCGGTTCTCAATGCTGGTGAGGGCGTTAAAATTCTGATGGTAGATCACGAAGACAGCTTTGTGAACACCCTTGCCGATTACTTTCGTCAAACAGGCGCTAGTGTGACCACATTGCGCTATGGCTTTGAGCAAGCAGATGTTGAAGCCATCGCGCCTGATTTAGTCGTGCTATCGCCTGGCCCAGGCCAGCCCTCGGATTTTAACTTGAGCCAAACAATTGAAATGATGTTGGCTATGAATTTACCTATGTTTGGTGTATGCCTCGGTCTGCAGGGTATGGTGCAATACTTTGGTGGTGATTTAAGTTTGCTAAGTGCCCCACAACACGGTAAAAACAGCAGTATTAATGTTTTGCAAAGCGATGGTATCTTCAAAGGTATTAAAAATAATATTAATGTTGGACGTTATCATTCCCTCCACGCAGCAAAAGCCTCTTTTCCTGAATGCTTAGAAATTACTAGTGAAACAGAAGAGGGTGTAGTGATGGGTATCCAACATAAAACACTACCTATGGCTGCGGTTCAATTCCATCCAGAATCTATTATGACTTTAGAAAATCAAGCGGGTCTTAAGCTTATCAATAATGTCTACTCGCTTATTAAAAAGTCCTAGAATTTTTTCTATGATTTGTGGCTTGTTAACAAGCCACAATATTCATAAGTTAAGTCTTTTTTATTATTTTTAATAACTGGACTTTAGCTATGAATGACAACTCTTCTTTAAAACCCTCCCCTTTATTTATCGATAGCCATTGCCATTTCGATTTTGCTCAATTTGATGAAGATCGTCAGCAGGTCTGGCAAGAGTGTATTAATAGTGGCGTTATCGCGGCTATTGTTCCTGGTGTGGATGTTTCTCAATGGCGCAAGGCAGCGTCTCTTTGCCAACAACTTGAAGGCTTATATTACGGTGCAGGTATTCATCCTTGGTGGGTTGATGAATTTTTAAATACCTATCCACAAGGTTTAGCTGCTTTGCAAGAAAAAATTGTACGGGAAGTTCAGTCGCCACAATGTATTGCTATTGGGGAATGTGGTTTGGATAAAACCATCAATACACCTTTTAAAGTACAACTTGAGATATTCGAATATCAATTAAAGCTAGCCTATGATCTAAACAAACCTGTGATTCTACACAGTCGTAAAGCCCATAATGAATTGTTGGCAATATTAAAGAAGGTACAACCTGCCCGTGGTGGTGTTATCCATGGTTTTAGTGGAAGTACAGAGTTGGCTAAACAATATTGGTCGCTGGGTTGTTATTTAGGTGTCGGTGGTACTATTACTTACTCAAGAGCAAATAAAACGCGCGCTGCTATTAAATCAATGCCCTTAGAATCTTTGCTTTTAGAGACAGATGCACCTGATATGCCGATCATGGGTAAGCAAGGGCAGCGCAATAGCCCAGCATATATTCCAATGATTGCTCAGGCGCTTGCCGACTTAAAAAATGAGTCATTACCGACTATTGCACGACAGACTAAGAATAATACGCAAAACTTATTTGGGATGTCAGAATTAGCGCTATAACCTATCAGCGGTAATTAAGCATTCCATGTTTAAAAAGATATCAACTCTTTCTACCTGATAACAAAACTTTATCAAGATAACGCTCAATGCCTTTTGAGGCAGCGAGAAAACCAAAAGTACCGGTAACCATTACCGCTGATCCGAAGCCGCCGGCACAGTCTAATTTGACACCTTGTTGTAGCGTTTGTTTATCCATACTCACAGAACCATCGGGTTTTGGATAAATCATTTGTTCTGTTGAATAAACGGCGTCAACACGAAATTTTCTATTTTTATCACGTGAAAAATTATGGTGGCGATATAAATGTCGACGTACCTTTGACAGCATAGGGTCGGAGATGGTGCGCCCCAGATCTTCAACGGTTATAGCCTCAGGAGATAACTTTCCTCCTGAGGAGCCACATAAAATAAGTCGTATTTTTATGGCACTACAGTAAGCTACTAATGTTGCTTTCATATGTGCAGCATCGGTCGCATCTATGACAATATCGTGCTGCGGTTTAATAATATCTTTAATATTATTTTTATGGAGAAAGTTATCGACCTGATGAATACATATTTCAGGATTAATATCCTTTAGTCGTTCAGCAATAACGTGATTTTTTGGTCGACCAATATTAGATGCAGTAGCATGAATTTGCCTATTGGTGTTTGTCACACAGACATCGTCTAACTCGATCAGTGTTAGAGTGCCAATACCTGTGCGAGCCAGTGCTTCTGCTGTCCATGTGCCAACACCACCCAAACCCACAACAACAAAATGAGCTTTGTGTAAAGCTACTAAGGCCTTTTCTCCATATAATCTGGCGATACCGCCAAAACGTTCTAGGTAGTTCTGTGTTAGCGCGTTAGGTGTGGATACGTTTGTCATAACTTGCAATATATTGGTATCGATAAATATTCTTCGAGAGTGAACCTTAACCTCTAATACGCCTTACTCGAAATGAACGGCCTTTTAATTTTCCTTCGGCAATTATTTTTAGGGCGAGTTTTGCGTCTTGGCGATTAACTGCAACATAAGCACAGTAGTCAAATATGTGAATTTTGCCCACATTCTCACTTTTAATTTTCTTTTGTGCCGTCAATGCTCCAAGAATATCTCCAGGTCTTACTTTTTGTTTTTTTCCACCATCGATTTGTAAGGTTGCCATTGATGGTGTTGGTATTTCTTTTTCTAATACCTTTTTAGGTGGCAAAGTATCGCTTTGTATTTCTCGTCCTATATATTCTTCTAAAAGTGAGAGTTTATAAGACTCTTTTTGTGTATACAAAGAACAGGCTATACCTTTTTTGCCTGCTCGACCTGTACGTCCAACTCGGTGGACATGGACTTCTAAGTCGCGAGCAATATGATAATTAAAAACTGCATCGAGATTGTCGATATCTAAACCTCGGGCGGCAACGTCGGTAGCCACTAGAATAGAGACGCTTTTATTAGCGAAGCGGACTAGGGTTTGGTCACGTTCTTTTTGTTCTAGATCGCCATGCAGGGCCAGTGCGCTAAATCCGTGTTGACGTAATTCTTCTACTAGGGTTTGCGTATCTCGTTTAGTATTACAAAATATCACGCTTGATTGAGCTTGATAATTTAGTAGTAATAAACGCAAAGCTGTTAGACGTTGTTCATTACTTTCTACTTTAAAAAAGCGCTGTTGAATATTTGAGTGGTCGTGTGTTGCTTCTACCTGTACCGTCACGGGTTTGTGCATAATGCGCGTAGCAATAGACTGAATTTGGGCCGGGTAGGTTGCACTAAATAAAAGTGTTTGCCTTTTGTTAGGAATGTTGGCGATGATTGCATCTAAGGCTTCTTGAAACCCCATCTCTAACATTCTGTCGGCTTCATCGAGCACTAGTATATTAAGTTTATTAAGCTTGAGTGTGCCTTTACGCACATGCTCCTCAACTCTTCCAGGTGTCCCTACGACAATATGAGCGCCGTGTTCGAGCGACCCTATTTGCGGTCCAAAGGGCATACCGCCACATAGTGTTAGTACTTTTACATTATGAGTAGTGCGGGCAAGCCGGCGAATTTCTTTGGCAACCTGATCTGCCAGTTCCCGTGTTGGACACAACACTAACGATTGCACACAAAATCGTTTTACCTGTAGGTGGGCCAGAATGCCTAAACCAAATGCGGCGGTTTTTCCCGAGCCTGTTTTAGCTTGAGCGATAACGTCTTCACCGGCCAATATTGGCGGCAAGCTTCGCTCTTGTATTGGCGTCATTTTGTTATAGCCTAAAGATGCCAGGTTCGTCGATAAGTCTGAAGGTAACTTAAGAGATGAAAAGTCGTCAGCTTTCAAGGTGGCGTCCTATTGTCAAATTGCTAAACAGCCAATACGCTGAATACTATTAACCTGGCGGCTAAATATATCGTCCTGATATCTTTAGCCATAATCCTCTAAAATACAGCGCCGTTATGTGAAACAGCTTGATGTTAAAGGACTCGCGCGTGTCTATCGACATGCGGCGATGCAATCCTGCACCGTTATTAATCCGACATATACTGCCGCCAGGTTAATAGAAAATGACTCTACTATGGCAAATAGTGTAGCAAGTGTTATTGCGTTAAATATGAGTTGTAATACTTTAGCCGTTGGCGCATGTTAGGGGGAGGGTATTCCCCCCACTTAACATGTCTGGATTACTTCTTTTGCTTGGCTGAGCTTTTGCGCTTGTCCTTACGTGGTCGATGTTTCGCTGAGCTGCGCGAATCACCTTCATGTAATGAAATTTGCAACTGTTTCTGGCAAACCCAAACACGTTTCAAAGACTTAAATATGTCTTTAGGCATACCCGATGGCAAATCGACGGTACTGTAATCATCATGTATTTTTATTTGACCAATGTACTGACTCTCAATGCCTGCTTCGTTGGCGATAGCGCCAACGATATTGCCAGGGCTGACGTTATCGCTACGGCCAACTTCTATACGATAAGTTAGCATGTCTTTATCTTTACCTTTGCCGCGGGACTTGGTTTTTTTACCATCTTTATGGTCGTGATCTCGCTCTTTTCTAACAGGTTTTTCTGATAATAAAAGAGGTTGGTCTCCCTGGAACATTTTTGCCAAGGCTGCCGCAATATCCATAGGGTCAATATCATTTTCTTTTTGATATTCGCTAATAAGGTTTTTGAAAAATTCTAGGTCGCCTTCTTGTAATGTTTTATCTATTTTCTCTTTAAAGCGACTCAATCGTTTTTCGTTTATATCTGCCGCTGACGGCAAGGTCATAGCTTTGATCGTTTGCCCAGTAGCTTTTTCAATAGCTCGCAGCATTCGAGTTTCACGTCTTGACACAAACAGAATAGCTTCTCCGCTGCGACCAGCACGACCTGTGCGGCCAATACGGTGAACATAAGCTTCGGTATCGTAAGGGATATCGTAGTTGAATACGTGGCTGATACGCTCCACATCGAGACCGCGAGCGGCGACGTCGGTAGCTACTAAAATATCGATCTTGCCAGCTTTAAGGTGTTCGACAGTGCGTTCTCTTAAATTTTGAGAAATATCACCGTTGAGGGCGGCGCTGCGATAGCCTCTAGCTTCCAGTTTTTCTGCCAGCTCTACCGTGTTAGTTTTGGTGCGCACGAAAATAATCATGGCATCGAAGGGTTCTGCTTCGAGTATGCGAGTTAAAGCGTCAAGCTTCTGCAGGCCACCTACGGGCCAGTAGCGCTGATTGATTGTCGCTGCTGTAGTGGTAGCAACTTTGATTTTGACATGTACAGGATCATTCAGGTAAGTGGAGGCCACTTTGGCGATTTGTCGTGGCATTGTTGCTGAGAATAAGGCGATTTGTCGCTCTTCTGGTAGTTCACCCAATACCCATTCAACATCGTCGATAAAGCCCATACGCAACATTTCATCTGCTTCATCAAGTACTATGTGGCGAATATTATCTAATTTGAGAGTGCCCTTACGCATATGATCCATTACGCGCCCTGGAGTACCGACAACCACATGGACGCCGCGCTTTAACGCCCGAATTTGACTGTCGTAACCCTGACCACCATAGATAGGTAATACGTGAAAACCATTCATATAATGGGCGTAACTTTGAAAAGCTTCGGCCACTTGAATGGCCAGTTCGCGGGTGGGGGCCAATACCATTACCTGGGGATTTTTTTGTCTTAGGTTGATATCGTTCAAAATGGGCAATGCGAAAGCAGCTGTTTTACCCGTTCCTGTCTGCGCTTGTCCTAAAATATCTCGGCCCTCCATTAGTGGAGGAATACTCGCTTCCTGTATTGGTGAAGGCATTTCATAACCAATATGCTTTAGCGCTTTTAAGAGGTTGTTGTTAAGCCCTAATTGTTCAAAGGTTTGTGAAGCTTCGGTCATGTTATGTATCCAGGATAAGGTCGCGTAAATTGCTGGGTAAAAAGGGGGGCGGATTATACAGGTTTACTCATGCTATGTCTGTTTTTTACGCACATTAAATCAAGCTTATATATGCTTGCTTTCTCTTCTGTACAGGAGAAAGTAAATCTTTAATATAGATGATAGTCTAAAGATTGAGGTTAATGGTGTTTCCCTAGTCTTAGGACTGAGACCATAGAAACATGTCTCAGTGATCAATCTTCGCGGTGTTAGACAGCTGAAGTTGTGTATTTTGCCTTTAGCGCGAAGTGTAATACCATTTTTCTGATAAATCTATGGTGGAGCACTAGCTGGTTAGTGAGAACAGGCCCCAAAATTATGCGATCAAGATTCCTTATTATTTTTTGTTTGATTTTTGCAGGTGAGTTAATTTTTAGTTTGCCCTTTCATGTAGCACGTTTTTTCCGCCCGACTGTTTTATCCGTATTTAACCTATCAAATGCAGATCTGGGAGATATTTTTTCAGTATTTGGCGTAACTGCAACTATCGTGTATTTCCCCGGTGGCGCTTTAGCTGATCATTTTTCCGCACGTAAACTGATGACGATTTCGTTACTAGCAACAGCCGTGGGAGGCTTATATATGGCCACAATTCCCAGCCATCTAGGTTTGTCTTTACTGTTTGGCTACTGGGGGGTGACATGTATATTTTTGTTTTGGGCGGCTATGATTAAAGCCACACGAGATTACGGTGGTTCGTCCACTCAAGGTAGCGCCTTTGGCATATTAGATGGTGGGCGTGGTCTTGTGGCTGCTGGAGTTGCTACCGTAGCGGTCTATTTGATGGGGAGTTTCTTGCCTACAGATGTTGCTCAGGCGACAGAAGTAGAACGTCAAGCGGCTCTGCGTAATGTGATTTATTTTTATTCGGCGATGACAAGTATAGCCGCACTTTTTGTATGGTTGTTTGTGCCTGACTCTGAGCGGGTGATGGGTAATTCAGTTAAACAGTCTTTGGCGGGTATCACCGAGCTATTTAAACAAAAGAGTGTGTTGTTGCAGGCTGCCATAGTGGTGTGTGCTTATTGCGCTTATAAGGGCTTAGATAACTATGCCGTTTATGTAGTTGATGTGTTGAAAATGAACCAGCTCGAAGCCGCCCAGTTTACTTCTTACGCTGCTTATCTTCGTCCATTGTCAGCGGTTGCTGCAGGGTTTCTAGCAGATAGATTTCTTGCCAGTCGAGTAATTAGTAGTGGTTTTATGGTACTTGCGGTGATTTTCTTAGTACTTTCCTTCTTGCATCCCGACGGTATGGGGCTGAGTATTATTTACGGCTCGATCATCATTTCTTTTTGTGCCGTATTCGCACTGAGAGGTGTGTACTTTGCGCTTTTAGAAGAAGCCAAGACCTCCAATAAAACCACCGGTGCTGCGGTGGGTTTAATTTCTCTTATAGGTTTTACTCCAGACATATTTTTTGGCGCACTTACCGGAAGAATTATCGATGCTTCACCTGGTATTGAGGGTTACCAGAACTACTTTATGGTGATGATTGGAATTGCTGTTATTGGCTTTTTTGCCACTATGCTTTTTGCTCAAACTCTAAAGTCTTCAGCGCTAAAGGATTCTGAAGTATCCACTGTTGTATAAGTGGTATTCATGAAATATCGTTGTGAAGAGTTATGAAGATAAAAGAACGAGGTGTATAACAGGGGACCGGAATATACACCTCGTATAAAAATTGACACTGCTTATATATACTAAATTTATCTGTAATAGGTTCACTCTAACGTGTCCGACTAGTACCTATTTGTTAGTATCTATTTATGGCAAAAAACCACCAACAGCTTGTATCGGTGTTGGATTATTAATCGTGGTTACCCATGCTGCTACCGCAACATCTCCAGCATTTTTAGGTGCTTTAGGCAATTGTCCTTGCCAGATGTTGGACTTAGAATTATTACTGTCTAGCGATAATGCGACAAAATCGTGATTGAGCTTTTTGCCTGCATTTTCACCGCGAGGAACATCGGTGCTAATATCCATTCCCAGCAATGCGACATGCAAACTTAATACTTGATCGCCAATATTACTTTTAAAACTAGCGTGATAACGGTCACCATTGACAGTTAGTTTTAAATTTCCAGGCGTATAACTGCGTTGCTCAGGTAACTCTCTTCTAAGCCCAAACCAGCTTCGCCATTCTTTGCCTGCTACCACAAAACCTGGTGTGTAGACAGAATTGATATTGCCATATCGTTGATATTTTCGTTGTCGTTGACTAAAACTTGAAGAGGAGAACGGATCTTTCCAGCCCAGATAGTTCCAGTAATCCACATGAAAGGCAATAGGAACATAGCGTGACCACAACTCCTCTTTTTGAGTAAGAGAAGACATCCACCTATCGGCAGGAGGACAGCTACTGCAGCCTTCGGATGTGAATAATTCAATAAGCTGCACCTGTTTCTCGCCACTGTTAAAGCTTTTAGTGGCGCTTTCAGGCTCGGCAAATGTTGCTGATGCTGTTAATAATGTAAACAAAAATGTGATGTAGAACTTCATTCTGGGACTCTGTTATAAGCAGTAAGTAAGAACTTTGTCTATAACAATACGCCAATGTTCCAGGGTTACAAGCAGGTGTGATACTCTCGAGACAATTAATTGATAGTAGTTGATAGAATTTTTTATCTTTTTAATCGGTTTTTGAGAAAGTGCTTAAGATTCAGAGAATCATAAGTGCTAGCTATGGATAAACATCTTTAAATATAATTTTTTTGATATGACAATAATATCCTTATTATAAATTGTTCAGTGCTTTAAATTCTGTTTCTGTATATGACTTTTGACGTTGTTTTCATCTTTACTATAGTCCTTGTTTCTGTAATCACAGCTGTCAATCCTATACAATAGCTAGCACAATACATGTTAACCATAGGCTGTTTTAGGTAGGTACTTTTCACTATTCTAAGATATATAGTCTGTGATGGTAAATCATCTTAGCAATGATCAAATACCATGTATTAAAGTGCTTAATGACTGTCAATATGCTCGTACAAAAGTGGATGAGTTGAAATGGAAAGATACATACGAAAAGCAATTACTTTGGCTACTTTAGGACGTGTACCTACAAGTCCACCAAGTAAGGCCGTTGAAACGCGAATACCACAAACTGCACATTTTGTTTTTGGTTTGTGGAGTGATGGTTCACTACCACCTCATTATCAAGCAACTTTGGATAACTGGGAAAAGCAAGGTTGGAAGGTTCGCCTATGGGGGCCACAAGAGGTGAATGAGCTGTTAACTCGTTATCCAGAAGCGAAAGAGGTTTACGAGCAGGTGCCCCGCAATGTTCAGCGAGCAGATCTTGCGCGCTATGTCATTGTTTTAGACCAAGGTGGTTTCTATATGGACTGCGATGCCGGGCCAAAACATTTTTCCTTGTTAAATTTTTTACAAAAAAACAAAGATGTTTCAGCTATGTACTTCATTGAAGAAGTGCTTGCTCAAAAATGGATAGATTTTCGCAGCACGCATTTTATGAGGGAGCAGATTCCTGAAAAACATCAGCAAAAAATATGTAATTATATGTTCGGCTCAGAAGCTGGAAATCCAGTCACTAAAGCGATACTCGATGAAGCACTGCGACGCTGTAGAATGTTTGCCGGAAAAGAAATTGACGATCTTGGTGTGTTGACAACAACGGGACCAGAAGTCACTACCGATGTTGTGCAAGCTCATCGTGATCAAGTTCTAGTTCGTCACAATAGCTATTTTTGTGATCATGGTCGTACCGGCACCTGGCGAGACGAAGTATAAGCTTTACTTAATTCTATTGAGGGGTAAGTGTTGAATTACCCCCGCTACTTGCTACTCCTTTTGCTCTGTAAAACTCTTATCTTTATCACATTCCTATCCCTTCAATCACCACTGTTTTTATATTTCCTCGAATATAGTTATATGGCGTATAAATTTGTTTTAATCCCCGAGATGAAATAAGAAACTGACGTATTGAGATATATGTATATTGAAAAACGTAGATGATAGGAGTTAGGTACAAAATGATTAGTCACAATGTCACAACATTTGATATGGTAACTATGGAGTTTCCAACATCTTATGAAAATGCATTTCTTTATATTTCTAATCCTAAAAATATCCCAAAGTGGACTTTATATTTAGTTGAAGCTGATGAGACCTCAACAGTTATTGAGACACCAGAGGGTAAGAAAACTTACGGTTTTATTACCCAAGCCAGTTTTGGTAATGGCACCATTGACTGGTATGTCATTACCGCCGATGGACGCCAAGTAGAGCGATCTTGCTCGCGACTGACTCGTTTGCCTAACGGTAATTGTGTCTATTCATTTATGTTTTTTGCAGATCCTAATACAGTGGCGGATCCAGCCAAAAAAATAGCAGATAAGAAGCAGCAGATGGAAAAAGAGTTAGAAAACTTAAAAATAATATTTAATAATCAAAATAGTACTTTACAGGATAAAATGGATTTATAAAAAATAAAGGTGCTTAATAAAAAGGAGCTTAATAATAAGCCCCTCTACTATAGTTTAACAGAAAAACTCTAATGTTCTTGAGCTGCACTTGCTCCTTTAGGGTAGCGTATACTCTCTACTAGTTCTTGGATATGTGCAGGTGAGTCCTCGGTAAACTTATGTACTATGATGGCAACAATAAAATTCAATACCATACCAACAGTGCCAATACCTTCTGGTGAAATACCTAATAGCCAGTTATCTGAAACATTTGCAGCAGGATTTATAAATTTAAAGTAAATAATATAGGCTCCAGTAAATACAATGCCACTAAGCATTCCAGCCACAGCGCCGATATTATTCATGCGCCTGAAAAATATTCCCATAATAATAGCCGGGAAAAATGAAGACGCTGCGAGTCCGAATGCAAATGCTACCACTTGGGCAACAAAACCCGGTGGATTAATACCTAAGTAGCCTGCGACACAAATACCTGTCGCAGCTGCAATACGAGCAAAAGTAAGCTCCTGCCTATCGGTAATATTAGGCATAAAATTTCGCTTCAGTAAATCATGGGAAACAGATGTTGAAATTACCAACAACAAACCTGCAGATGTGGACAGCGCAGCAGCGATCCCACCTGCGGCAACGAGTGCTATAACCCATGCTGGCAAGTTGGCGATTTCTGGATTCGCTAATACCATAATATCCCGATCCACTTTCATTTCATTTCTATCATCGCCAGAATAAAACATTTTACCGTCATTGTTTTTATCTTCCCATTTGATAAGCCCCGTTTTTTCCCAGTTAACAATCCAACTAGGCGCTTCTTCATAGTTTGTCCCTGTTTGCTCTACGCCATTAATAGTTTCGATCATATTCACTCTGGCGAAGGAAGCCAAAGACGGCGCGGTGGTATATAAAATAGCGATAAACAATAATGCCCAACCTGCGCTACGGCGTGCGTCTCGTACTTTAGGTACAGTAAAAAAACGCACGATAACGTGAGGTAAGCCCGCTGTACCTACCATGAGTGCCGCGGTGATACAAAATACATCAATGGTTGCCTTTGTTCCGGACGTATATTCATTAAATCCAAGCTCGGTCGATAACCCATCCAATTTATCTAGCAAATAAACCCCTGAGCCATCAGCCATAGTGCTACCAAATCCAATTTGCGGAA
The DNA here is from genome assembly GCF_002157225.2 of Agarilytica rhodophyticola. NCBI lineage: Bacteria > Pseudomonadati > Pseudomonadota > Gammaproteobacteria > Cellvibrionales > Cellvibrionaceae > Agarilytica > Agarilytica rhodophyticola. The sequence continues at coordinate 5,618,275 of NZ_CP020038.1, read as the reverse complement.
AAACATGGCCAGTCATTAAAATAGATATAAAAATGGCGGGCACTAGATAAGCAAAAATTAGAACGCAATATTGAGCGACTTGAGTATAAGTAATACCTTTCATTCCACCGAGGACAGAGTAGAAAAAGACTATCCCCATGCCAATAATAACTCCCACGGTGATATCGACTTCCAAAAACCGACTAAATACAACGCCAACGCCACGCATTTGCCCGGCGACATAGGTGAAAGAAACGAAAATAGCACAAATAACGGCAACGGTACGTGCAGTTTGTGAATAGTAACGATCGCCAATGAAATCGGGTACGGTAAATTTACCGAATTTACGTAAGTAAGGCGCAAGACATAGAGCTAATAATACATAACCCCCGGTCCAGCCGAGTAAATAGACAGCGCCATCATATCCCATGAAAGAAATCAGACCTGCCATAGAAATAAACGAAGCTGCAGACATCCAATCAGCTGCTGTGGCCATACCATTTGCAACAGGGTGGACGCCTCCACCAGCAACATAAAATTCCTTTGTTGATCCTGCGCGCGCCCATATGGCTATACCTATATAAAGTGCAAAAGAAATACCGATAATAATAAATGTTAATATTTGAATATCCATGTTGTTCTCCTACTCTTCATCTACGCCATAGCGTTTATCTATCTGATTCATTTTTCGCACGTAAATAAAAATGAGCGCGACAAAGACATAAATGGCTCCCTGTTGTGCAAACCAGAAACCCAGCTTGAATCCAAAGAAGCGAATGCTGTTAAGCTCGTCTACAAAAAGAATGCCGCAACAAAAAGAAACAACAAACCAAACAATAAGTAATTTAATTACGAGCGAGATGTTGTCTCGCCAGTATGCTTTTTTATCTTCTTCTGACTTAAAGGCCATGGTGTTTACCTCGGGTTGACGTGATAAGTAGAGTCAAGCGTCTCTAGAGCTTATCGCAGTACAGGTTTAAAGCGCCTAGGCGTCTTATTTCTTATTTTTATAAGTGCTATCAACTCAGCGTAAATAGTCACTGGATTTGACACGATACTAATGTAAAGCCACCGAGGCATGAGGGGAATCAGACGATAGTCTTAGTCATCCGTCACTTATACCAGACTATGGTAAAGTAAAGCGAGTGAACGAGGCTGACCTTACAAAAGTCAAGCTTGCCTATAGTATGTGAACTAGCTTCAGGATCGGGTTTTTTTGCAATGCATCAAACGATGAGAAATATCCCTGCTATGCCTAGTTTATAATCTAGCAGGCCTAGTAAAATCTAAAGTGTCTTTCAAATGATCGGAGTCAATAAATGGCATTAGGGTGGATTATTCTTGCTTTGTTATATCTTATAACATTGTTTTGGATTGCGCGGTGGGGAGATATGGGGTCTCTATGGGCAAAAAAAATCACATCCCACCCGGCTATCTATTCCCTCGCCATCGCAATTTATTGCACTGCTTGGACTTTTTTTGGATCGGTTGGTGAAGCCAGTAGAAATACATGGAGTTACTTGCCTATTTTACTTGGCCCGATGCTACTTTACTTAGTCGGGTATCGTTTTATTTTAAAGCTAGCCTTGGTGAGTAAAAAGCAACATATTACAACTATTGCGGATTTTATTGCCTCTCGTTATGGCAAGCGGCAATCGGTTGCTCTGGTTGTAACAATTATCGCCTTACTCGCCATCGTTCCGTATATCGCTTTGCAATTAAAGGCGATTGGTGCAGCTTTTTCCTTGGTATCTACTCAGCAACAATCAGGTATAATTATCTTAATTGCGACTGTATTTATTGCTGTTTTTTCTATTTATTTTGGTACTAAACGTACCGATGTTACCGAATATCGTCGAGGGCTAATGTTAGCGATTGCCTTCGAATCAATTCTTAAATTACTGGCTCTGCTTATTGTCGCGTTAGTCAGTTACATGTGGTGGCAGAGAGAGAATGGGGGTTCTATTTTCCATTCATTCACTCAAACTAAAGTCGTTACTGGCATATTTTCTTTTTCTTTTTTTGCACAAACACTTATGGCAGCAGGCGCTGTGATTTGTTTGCCTCGGCAATTTCATGTAGCTATCATTGATAATTTAAGCTTGTCCCATATCAAAACGGCACGCTGGTTGTTCCCTCTATACTTGGCCTTGATTGCTTTAGTGATTCCTATTATTGCCGTTGTTGGTGAAAGCTTATTAGCAGAACAAGGTATTGAACCTGATACCTATGTATTACACTTAGCAATATTTTCAGACAACATTCTTATTGAAATTCTTGTTTTTCTCGGTGGCTTATCTGCGGCGACAGCGATGATCATCGTGGCCACACTCACTTTGAGTACCATGATCACTAACGATGTCATCCTGCCTAAGATACTTGCTAAACATAGACAAGATGAAAAATTATCGAGTTATACCCGTACTATCTTATCTATTCGTCGAGTGGTTATAGGTATATTGCTTGCTCTTGCTTACCTTTATCATCAACAAATGACTGATAGTCGCTCACTTGCGTCTATTGGACTTATTGCATTTTCTCTTGTTATTCAATTAATGCCAGCAATATTTGGTGGTTTATATTGGAAAAAAGGGCATGCGCAAGGGGTTTATGCAGGTTTAATATGCGGTGTTGTCGCTTGGATTTTATGGCTACTTATGCCGCTTCAAGGTGAAGGTCTAGACTTGCAAATTGATGCAATCTCCTATGGTGCGATGCTGAGTTTGAGTATTAATACTTTAGCGTACATTATTTTTTCGTTAACCGCACCTGTACGTCTTATTGATCGCATTCAAGCGCAAGCATTTGTAGCTCCGAAGGAAACAAAAACCAACCAGCATAAAAAACCTTATTCCACTACTGTTGGCGATCTTATTACTTTGCTGAATACTTTTTTAGGTGAAAATCGTTGTCAATATCTGGTTGAAAAGTACCAATGCAACGAAAAAATAACCCTAGTCGATTCATCTTCACCGCCTGATGAATTTTTAGTTTTTTGCGAAAGAGCCCTCGGAGGTGTTATTGGTGCATCAAGTGCTAAAGCGTTAATCGATAGCGCCTTAAGTGGGAAAAAACTAGATTTCGAAGAAGTCGTGAATTTCTTCGACGATACCACGCAAGCTATTCAATTTAATATGAGTGTGCTGCTAACGTCAATAGAAAGTATTGAGCAGGGTATAAGTGTTATTGATAAAAACTTGAACTTAGTTGCTTGGAATAAACGCTATCTCGATATTTTCAATTATCCTGAAGAACTAGTTAGTGTAGGTAATTCTATCGAAAAATTAGTGCGTTATAATGCAGAACGCGGTGAATGTGGTGTAGGCGACGTCAATGCTTTAGTTAACAAACGAATTGAGCATTTACGCAATGGTACTGCTCATCGATTTATTCGCCAGCGCAGTGATGGTCGCATGATCGAAATGGTGGGGAACCCTTTACCTGGAGGAGGCTTTGTCACCAGTTTTAATGACATTACTGAGCATATAGAAATTCAGAAAGCACTCAAAGAAGCAAACATCGATCTTGAGAATAGAATTCAGAAAAGCACCGAACAAGTACAGGCCATTAATGCCGAGTTACGTAAGGAGAATTCGCGTCGAGCTGAGGCTGAGAAAGAACTGATCCGCGCGCGTAAAGCTGCAGAAGAAGCGAATGCAAGCAAAACGCGATTTCTGGCATTAGCAAGCCATGATATATTGCAACCTCTCAATGCCGCTAAACTGTATCTGTCAGTACTAGATGAGATGAATTTGTCTAGTGATGCCGATAATATTGTACAGAAATTGAATGACAGTGTGTTGTCCAGTGAAGTTCTGATTGCCACTTTATTGGATATCGCTCGCCTCGACCAAGGCGAATTAAAACCACAGAAAGAGTCATTCCCATTAAGCGATGTGTTGCTACCTCTGATAGGTGAATTTTCCATAAATGCGAAGAAAAAGGACTTGGAACTTCGCGTAAGAACTCAAGATCTGTGGGTAAACTCAGATCGCACCTACCTCTATCGAATTATCCAGAACTTATTGTCTAATGCCATTAAATATACCGAGAGTGGAAAGATCTTATTGACATTAAAACGCCAAAGTAATCGAGCTCTATTGCAAGTGAGAGATACAGGCATTGGCATTGCTGAAGATGAGCAAAAGAAGATATTTGGTGATTTTTATCGTGTAGATGACAGTCATCAACATGGTGTTGGCCTAGGACTGGGAGTTGTTGCAAGGTTAAGTAAACAACTAGATACACCCGTTCAAGTGTCTTCCACTTCCGGTTTAGGAAGCTGTTTTTCTATTGCTCTGCCATTATCTGATGCCAAAATAGAGGATGGAGAAAGTAAGGCCGGCAGTAAGGCTTTGCTAAATTTTGCTAACATGAAGATTCTATGTGTTGATGATCAACAGGAAAACCTCGATGCACTTAATGCTTTGTTAATAAAATGGCAAGCACAAGTGATGCAGGCAACCCACAGAAGTGACGCAATGCAGTGTATTGCGGTTCAAAAGCCTGATATGTTAATGATCGATTATCACCTTGGGAATTCGGCTAATGGTTTGGAACTTATTCAGGAAATTCGTGAGTATTTGGCTGAGAATATTCCTGCTATTTTACTTACCGCTAATCGGGAAGATAGTATTGTTAAACAATGCCAAGTATTAGATGTGAATTATTTGAGTAAGCCAATAAAACCGGCAAAGTTGAGGTCGCTTCTGCAGGCGAGTTACCAAAGTCATAATATAATTTGATATCGCAAAAGTTCGCAAGACTACTTTTCATAAAAGTCTATGGTTGAGAGTCTATAGCCGGAGGTTCCAGCTGCAGTTGTGATGCAATTAAGACTGCCTGTGAGCGATTATTGATGCCGAGCTTACGAAACATTGCAGTTACGTGTGCTTTTACTGTTGCCTCTGCAATTTCTAATTTAAAGCCGATTTGTTTGTTAAGTAAACCATCGCGCATGCAACATAAAACTTTATATTGTGCTGGCGTCAGGCTTGCAACTTTATCTACCAGGTCAGAAAAATTGTTATCCATTTCTGATAGCTGATCGCCAATATCACTTTGTAGCCAGATATCACCCTCTAACATTGACTGTACAGCGCCTGCAATTTGTGATGCGCGTACTGTTTTTGGTATAAAACCGAGTGCACCGGTCTTCATTACTTTGGCGATAATATGTGGGTCTTCTAGTCCGGATACCACGGCGACAGGCAAATCTGGAAATAGTTTACGTATACGAATCAGTCCATATAAGTCGCCGCTGCCGGGCATATGTAGGTCTAATAATAGAAGATCGATTTCTTTGCTTTCCAGTAGCTTGACTGTTTGATTAAAGTCTTCTGCTTCATATAGCTCCAAATCCTCTAATGACAAAGAGAGAGCCCCACGCAAAGCATCGCGATAAAGAGGATGGTCATCGGCTATTAATAAATTTATCATTATAATTCCTAGTCCCTCTATTTGGGGAGTGTCCGATGAGTGTATCAACAATAGTTCCATCCGCCAATGCTGAAATGTCGCCGTTTTACTTATAGATATTTGTTTAACAAGCCTTAGCCATTAATTTAGAAAATGTGAGTATGAGCTTCTATACTACAAGCAAAATATAGAGGCTACTTATTCGATGTGTAAATTGGCGCCATTGTTCGCGATTTATGAATGTTTAGCCGTTTAAAATAAATATAGGGCAAATGCATGATCGTTTCTGTAACGTCTAGAAGTAATACTTTAGTCGTATAGACCATGCGCTAATATCCAAAATGATAAAGTTAATGCACATTAGCTGGCAGCTCAATTTGAATGGGGTCATAAGAATGAAAATAAAAAAACACTTGTTCGCAACATTCTCCGTATTTCTTGCTTGTTCCAATACATCTTTGGCAAATCCGCTTGACAAAACAAACATAAAATTTAACGGGTATATTAAAGCCGATGCACTATGGAGTGATTATAGTGACGGTACGCTAGCTCCAGGTAGCCTTGGACGCGATTTTTATATTCCAAGCCTTACTCCTGTAGGTGGTAACTCAGAAGGTGTTCAATTTGATACTCATGCTAGGCAAACGCGCTTTCGGTTTACATCAGATACCGATTTAGATAATGGTGAAAAACTTATCGGAGTATTGGAATTAGATTTTCTAGTAACTCCAGATGGTAACGAGCGTATTAGTAATTCTTACAATCCGAGGGTACGCCATGCTTTTATTAAATATAAAAATTGGACTATAGGACAAGCCTGGACAACTATGCTAGATGTCCAAGCACTCCCCGAGACATTGGACTTTATCGGTACTACAGATGGTTTACTGTTTAACCGCCAACCATTGATTCGTTATAGTAATAATGGCTTTGAATTCGCCTTAGAAAACCCTGAGACAACCGTGACACCATTTGGTGGCGGCGGTCGAATTGTAACCGATGATAATTCTCTGCCAGATATGGTCGTGCGCTACACGGCTAAAGGGGAAGGCGGCCACTTTAAGATAGCAGGAATAGTACGCCAGCTGTCATATGTCGACAAACAAGGTGGCGCTAATATTGACTCTACCGAGACGGGCTTTGGTATTAACCTAACGGGTAAAATAATGCTGGGAAGAGATGACCTCAGACTAATGGCTGGCTTCGGAAGTGGCTTGGGGCGCTATATATCTTTAAATGCCGCTAATGGTGTAGTGCTCAACGCAAATGGTGAATTAGAAGCTATTGACTCTTATGGCTTTGGTATTGCCTATCGGCATTTATGGAATGATCAATGGCGCAGTACTTTTACGTATTCATTTTTCGATGCTGACAACGATACCGCTTTAACAGGTACTGGCGTAACAGATACAACATTTAGCTCTAGAGTGAATGTACTTTATTCTCCCGTTAAACAGATGACAGTAGGCGCAGAAGTTACATTTGCTGAACGTACCCTAGAAAGTGATGCTGATGGTAATTTAACGCGGTTACAATTTTCGGCAACTTACAAATTTTAGGTATTGTTTTCATCAACAATGTAGATCCTCAAAAATAGGATCTACATTGCGATTACAGTCTTTGTACGCCTTAAAAAATTCTAATACTTTATAAATAAAATAAGATCATTATCTAAAAGCTGTAACGATAACGCGCATACCAAAATGCCCCATTGAAATCAAATGGTGTGTATTGGCTAAAAGTATTGCCCGAGCTTGTTGCATTAGGGTTATTTTCTGGCTCTTGATCGAATATATTATTGGCGCCAATGATGATTTCTGAATTAGATGTCACATTGTAAGCCAGCTCAGCATCGACCAAGAACTCACCGCTATATTTTATATCATCTTCACTGTCATACCATGAGCCATAGCGGCTAAGGCGGGTGAGAATACGCCAGTTCTCCAAAAGGTGTGTGGCACTAATATTACTCCTAAAGGTTGGCACTCCTTCCTCAACTTCGCGCACTCGGGTAGCATCTACAGTGGCAGTATTGAAGTCGGTAATATCTGTATTGGTATTATTGAGTACAAAATTCCATTCAGTGGTCCCGCCGAGCCACTCTGATGATGTAGATACAACAAGGTCTACACCACTTGTCTCTGTATCAAAATCGTTGGTGAAAAAACGGAAATTATTGACGCTTCCCGCGCCGGGTATGCTCGCGTCAAGGCTAATTTGTTCTGCATCGGTTAATTCAAATTCCGTGGATAGGTTTAAGCGCTCGTCAACTTTAATATTAAAATAGTCCAAAGTAATATCGAATACACCTACACTAAAAAATAGCCCGGCAGTAAAACTTTGTGACTCTTCAGGTTCTAGTTCTCGGCCGCCTCTTAATAAAGCAATGGGGTTGGTTGATGGTACGGTTCCATTACTTACCAGGACACCGTTTTGAAACTCGGTGGTTACGTTAAATGCATTTATTTGTCCTGGGGTAGGGGCTTTAAATCCCGTACTGAAGGTAGAACGAATACCCACCGAATCATTAAATTGATAGTTACTACCTATTTTATAATTTGTTGTAGTGCCAAAGCCATCGAAGTCCTCCCAACGTACCGCTGCGGTGCCGAGCCATGAATCTGTTAGTTGAACTTCTGTATCAAAGTATAGAGCAATGTTTTCTCGCGTGAATTCACCCGCCGAAAATGTTGGGAAGCCTGCAAAGCCATTTGAACCTGTACTAAATCCTTGATCCGCTAGAGGCCCAATAGCAAAAGACTCCGCTTGGCCGGCGGTTATTTCAAATTCTTCTTCTCGCCACTCCGCACCCCAAGCGAAAAAAACTGTATCGGATAATTCGTAACCGAAGTCCGCATTAACATTAATATCTGTTTGCGCATATTTACCGGGGTCGAATGAAGTTGGTGTATTTGGGCCAAGGCTCGCGTTAACTGTATCGCCTATAAAAAAGTCCACTTCATGATGTCCCAGATAACCACTTATATCCCAAGATAAACCTCCTTCTGTTTCACCTCTAAGCCCCGTTAAAAATGAATAGTCTACAGCATCGCCGCCAAAGAACGGGGTGAAGCCTCCAGGAAATAACTCAGTAAAATGAAAGCAGTTTGGATCCGACTGTACATCTGCTAATTCAGCCAGCCCCTGCGCATCTAGCATGCCACCAACAACGCGGATATCTGTATTACAATTGCCGCTGCCATCAGCGGTGAGGTCTCCAACTAGCAAGGCTGAAAAGTCATCGCTAGTGTCACTGGGGGTACCATTATCGTTAGTGTAGCCATTAACTCCACTTCGAGTCAGTGGATTACGAAAGAAAAATCCCCCTGTTACTGTTTTAGAAGCGTAGTTTGTATGACCATATAACTCTGCGCTTGGACTTAATTCAATGGCAAAGTTAGCCAGTGCTTTAATATCATCCTCAATCTCTGGTAGACCCCATATTTGAGCGGGGTCACGTGCGGGAAATCCGTTATTGATAACAGCTATTGCATCCGTTCGCTGAGTACTTCGATCTGTCGGATCGGCATAACTGTATTCAGCGCTTAAATTAATAAAACCGTTTGCTCCTAAGGGCAAACCAATATTCCCCGCAATAGTCCCTTTTTGCCCGTCTCCTTCGGCGTATTCGCCTAACTTAACTTCGAAACTACCACCTTGTGAATCATCCTTAATATTAAAGTTAATAACACCAGCGATCGCATCGGAGCCATATTGCGCAGCAGCACCATCTCTTAATACTTCAACATTTTTAAGTGCAATAGATGGAAACACTGATATATCCGGACCTTGAGAGCCGTTCGATATACCGTTGCCCTGCCAAGTGATTATTGAAGCGCGGTGTCGACGCTTACCGTTTAAAAGTACTAAGGTGTGATCCGGAGATAAGCCTCGTAAATTCGCCGGCCGTACAATCGTGGCACCATCACTAATTGGCTGTTGATTAACATTGTACGAGGGGACAACATTACGGAAGAGTTCTTGTAAATCATTCCCGCCTTGAGATGAAAATTCTGCTGCACCAATAACATCTACCGCTGCAGGTGAATCAGTTGCCGAGCGAGCACTTGAACGTGTACCAATTGAAATCACTTCTTCATCAAAGCGTTCATTTTCTTGTGCGAGAGCCAGGTTGGATGGAAAACCTAGACTGTATGAAACCACCACAGGTATAGATAAAAATGTATTCTTTTTAAATAACTTCATAACGTACATTGACCCTTTGGGCAAATAAGTTGTAATAAAATTGGGGGGATATATAAAGAATTAGCAAAGGCAAAATTTATCTTGCGATAATAGAGTTAACTAAATACAAACTGTCATAATAAAAGCATTTGTTTTGCTATCTGTTGTCACCGCTTACCTTGTTCATAGTGTTGTAACTATGAGCCCCGTTATGAATGGCGGCAAGCGCTTAAACAGACATCAAAATTTCTCTCATTTCTTTACGACAATTTATAGTGAATTAGCTCTATAAGTGAGAATATGCCTGACTAAACATATTTTGTTCATATCTTCCGCGCCAATATAATTTTCTTAAAAGAAATCAGTCGTTAAAATTTTGTTTTTGTCACTTCTGGTGATGAATATTTAGTAGTGAAACAATATAAAAATATTTCGACCATCGGCGATGGGGCACTTAAAACCTTTTGAGTTTTCTGCTGATATGAAATATGTCTAATTTAACTAGCTTTTAGCAGTGCTGTTTGTTCGTTTTTGTGGGGGTGATTATAAGCCAAATAGAGGTTATGTGAACAAACATTAATATATTTACTTTGACAAATTTTATACAATAATTCGAGGTTTATTAGGCAGTACTTCTACATGAATGTTTTCTTAATTTTGGCTAGCATATGAAATGCAATTGCCGCAGCTCTCCATATTGGTTGCATATATTTTGGTGCACCATGGTATCGCTTTTTTGGTGCAGGCGAACAAATGGTGAGCCTTGCTGAGAGAGGTAGCTATGTGCCGACTCTTATTACGTCTGGCATAGTGATAGTGCTGGTTATCTTTTCTGCATATGGTTACTTTGCGGCCGGTTCGAGACTCACGTTACCTTTCACCCGTTATGTCCTTATAACTATTACTGCAATTTACTTCATTCGCGGTGCGGCTGGATTGTTTTTTATCCTCAATCCTCTGGGGCGCCCTCCTGAGTTTTGGTTGTGGAGTTCATTGATCTGTTTGGCTTTTGGCATTGTTCATTTTATTGGCGTTAAGCAACTCTATTGTGTTTAAATATTAAACTGGGATGCTTGCACCTGTTATTCTGTCAACTCAAAAACGCTAAAGAGACTTTATTATGCCTTCAAACGAAGTATTGATTGCATTTACTATTGCCGCCATAGTTATGAATCTTTCGCCTGGTCCTTCCAATTTATATGTAATGGCTAGAGCTATTGCCCAAGGTACAAAAGGAGGAGTCGTGGCTGCCATGGGCTTGGCTGTCGGCAGCCTGGTGCATGTTGTTGCTACTGTTCTTGGTTTATCAGCGATTTTTAAGCATTCACCAATACTTTATAGTGCTGTAAAACTCTTGGGAGCTCTATATCTTGTTTATTTAGGCGTGAAGTACTGGCAAACAAAAACATCTTCGACAGCTACAAAATTAGAAGAAGTGAGAGTGAAGTCTCTTATGTCAATTTTTAGGGAAAGTATTATTGTTGAAGTTACTAACCCTAAAACAGCACTTTTTTTTATTGCTCTTCTACCTCAGTTTGTAGCGCCAGAGTCAGGGCCTGTATCACAACAATTGTTAGTGTTGGGCGTTATTGTGACTTTATCAGCTATACCATGCGATATCTTAGTGGCTGTTGCTTCCAGCAAAGTATCATCTTGGCTACTTAAGCATGAGCAAGCGCAAGTTATTCAAGAGCGAATTTCCGGTACTATTTTATTTGGAATGGGGGGATATATCATCGCTGATGACATAGTTCATGCGAAAAATACGTGAATAATAAAGCCGGAGCCTGCTTTCATACTCTAACTGCAATCATGAATACCTTGTCAATGTTGTTTTTTGTCCTCTATTTATCTTTCTCATAACCCTCTCCCGTTAATATAATAAATTTTTTTTATCGAACCGATTGAAGGTAATCATTCACAAATGATGTGAAGATCTCTTGATAAAAACTATATAGATCCAACCTAAACCTAATAAAAAATAGTTTTTTAAGGAACTTATTGTCTATTTAATTATCTTAGCACTACTACAATGCTAAAGTTTTAGTTTGATAGCTGTTTTAACTGTGTAATCTTCTACGTTTAGCAAGAAAAAACTCTCAGTAAAGTTTACACCCTTTCTACTAGAAAGCGCAGGCATTGTATGTCATGTAATTTCTATTTTTTAAAGCGGTAAGTAAAGTGTACCGCTAATGAATATCGGTAATACCATGTTTACTCGTACATTTAAACCTGTTGATTTTGTTGATATCGATTGTAGATGCCATAAATCTCTTCAGAACTCTTTTTCACCGTTCAAAGCAAATGTGTTTCGTATGCAATGCGGGGATAAGAATACAGTGGTCAAAGACTACTCTCATGCTAATTTCTTTATAAGAGCGACTATTTGTCGTCTACTTATCAAAAGAGAAATTTCTGCCTTGCGTAAGCTGCAAGGTATCCAGGGAGTTCCCAAATTATATGGCTTTTACGGTAAGTATGGTTTTGCTATGCAAACCATTGAAGGTTTTCACCCTGATATGGCATTTTTCTCTGACAACCCTCCTATAGCGAAGCAGTTGGAGAGACTTGTTGAGCACTTCCATAAACAAGGGATGACACATAATGATTTACGCCTGAATAATATGATTGTCGATAAACATGGTTGTTTGTTTATTATCGACTATGCTGCGACTTTTAATAATAGTCACAAGTTTAATTTTTTGGGTAAAATTTTATCCTCAATATTGCAAATAACTGACCAAGCCAAAGTAATACGTGTACTTCAACAATCACCATCATTTAAGTTAACTAAAAGTCAGCAAAATATTCTAAAAAAAGCTAAGCGTTTACACATATTGACTGATCTTTGGAAGTCAATTCGTAAGAAGAAAACTCAAAAAGCCAAGTTGGTAATGTAAAAGATTGTTTCCGCTAGTTATTTAGGCGCAATTTTAGACGGTAGAGCTTGCGAATTTTGCCGATTAGTCAATTTCTAGTAAAAAATTTTGAATCTGGTAAGCTTGAAGAAAAACAAAACTCTTCAGGCTGCTGTAGATATGGAAATTTTCTTAAGAAATATTTTTGTTCTGATTGTTATTTGTACACTTTCTTCTTGCTCATCTTTGCCTTTAACTAATCCTTTTTTTTCTCAAAATATCGTCGGTTGTTGGGAAACTCATGACGACAATGATGATGACTATGTCGTGTTTCAGTTCAACAAAGATGGCAGCGCATTATCTATCATTTATGATGAAAGTGAATCATTATCCTATTCTATTAAAGGCAATACTATTACCTTCCTACAAAATGCCAGAGAGTTTAGTGGCCTTTATAGAAGAATAGGTCGAAGAAAACTCGAGCTTTTAATTGATGATAGTGATGAATATCTACTCTTTTCTTGTAAAAAAAATATACATTTCCCTTCTGTCGTTAGTGGCTTCGAACGCCATTTAATTGATATCAAAAGTATTCATTTAGACCTTAGAATCGATGGCGATCAGGCTCATACTTCAGTGATGCATGAAGTTTATAATGGATCTCAAAATGAGTTAGAAGCGCATTTAGAATTGCCTATACCCAGCGATGCAAAAGTAACAGCTTACGCATTAGATATTAAAGGAGAACTTGTTGAAGGTGTTGCCACTTTAAAAGAAGATGCTCGTCATTCCTTTGAAACAATAGAAAGAAAACGTATTGATCCAGGTTTGCTAGAGGTTTCAGAAGGTAATGTATTTACTACTGAAATCTATCCTGTTATGCCACAAGAGTCTCGCTACGTAAGATTAGAATACATCCAGACGCTAAAACCCAATAGTCATGGAGAGTATGAGTACGACTATCCTTTTTCAAAATATCTTAATGATACTCAAGTAACTATATCCATTTCGAGAAATCGCAGGGCGCCCCTGAAGTTTAAAAATTTCCCAAACAAAGGAAAGAAACCTTATAAATTATTCACTCATAATAAAAAGTGGAAGGCACATTTTCCAGGCAGAGATTCTTATCAAAAATCCCCTTTAAATGATTTTCGTTTTTCCTTTAAACAAGAGGATATTGGCCGTGCAGTTTTGCAAAAAGCCAATGATGGAAATTATTACTTTTACAAAAGAGAAAAGTACAATAAAAATGATCTCGTGCCTACTGACGTTCCTGAAGAAATTACCATTCTATGGGATGTTTCATCCTCAATGGAGGATAACCATGAGGTATATAATCGGATATTAAATAGATTGTATAAAAATTATTATAAAAAAGGAGTAAAAAACCTAAATGTTGTAACTTTCTCAAATAAAATACTATCTTCTCGCAAGTTTAATTTACGCAATTTAACAATGGCTGATCTTAGTAAATTATCAAACAATATTCGTTATGATGGAGCCACTAATTTTAAGCATGTTCTATCTTCCGTTGAAAAAGAAATAAACGGATTTTATTTATTGTTTTCAGATGGTGTTCATTCCTTAGGTTCTTATGATCTTGACGATGTTGATTTAAGTGGAACAACATCTATTTATCCCATTACACCTGAAGTTCATCATAATATATCATTTTTGGAATACCTTGCTGACCAAACTGGTGGTTTTGTTTTTGAGCTTGGGAAATCTTCAGCTGATGATGTTGTTGACCTCATAGGTGCTTATTTGCCTGTTGATAATATAGGAACTCCTTCACTATATATGGAACATATAAAGCATAATTATGTTATTGGTAATTCGCTTTATGTCGAACACGTTGCTAGAGTTAATAGTGAAATAAATAATAAACAAAACGATGTTTCCATACAGTTGGGCGAAGATAGCTATAAGTTTTCAAAAAATAGTATTATTAATTCTGAAATTTCAAAGATTCGATTTCTTTCTTTAACTTTGAGTAGGCTGTTGTCTAATCCTAGTAAAAATAAAAACCAAATCATTACCCTAGGACTTGAGAATAATTTTGTAACGCCCTATACCAGTATGATTGTCTATGAAGATATTGAAGATTATATGTATTTCAATGTGAAGCCACCTAGTAATCACCCAGATTACAATAAGTATTTGATTCTAATCGAAGAAGAATCTCTTAGATCTGTGGACGTTGAAAAAGATGAGCAACATTTTTTATCTAACATTTTAAAAAACTGGAATAGAAGAATTAACTGGTGGCATAATATTTATACGTCTAAGCAATATAACTACTCATTTTCAACAGGGCTTTATAGGCCCTCTAAGAGATCTATGCCTTCTAGACTAGACGGGTATGAAACTGATGGAGCTAATATAGAAGGTGAAATACTAAAAATTCAAAAGAACACTATACATTAGCACCGTCTAAGGTCTATAAAAAATACCTTGAATTAAAAAAAATTAATCGTAATTCGGCTGTATTCTATATTGATAGTGCGCGTTTTTTTTACCAAATTAAAGAGTATGAATTAGCTCTTAGGATATTAAGTAATATTGTAGAGCTTTATCCTGAGCATGTGTTTTTTCAACGAATGCTGGCATTTAATCTTTTGGAGTTTAATTTCTACACGGAAGGCATCGAGGTGTTAGAAAGGGTTAAAAACATAAGGCCTTATCAGGGCCCTAGTTATCGTGATTTAGCTATTGCTTGGCAGCGATACTCAGAACATACAAGAAATAACCAAGATGCTGCTCAAGCATTTGCTTATTTTAAAGCCGCCGTATTTGAACATTGGGGAGAAGATTCTGATGGAAGTGAGCCACTGAGGATGACAGCATTGGAAGAGCTAAATCATCTACTGTATAAAAACGACAGTAATATCTTTGATTTAGAGGATATACAACCTAATTTATTGTTTTCTATGCCAAAAGATATTCGCATAGTTGTTTCATGGAATTCGAGGGCAGCAGATGTTGATCTTCATATTACAGAACCTTCAGGGGAAGAAGTATCATATTCAAAACCACTGAGCAAAACTGGAGGATTAATGCCCTATGACGATGTGGATGGATTTGGCCCAGAAGAATATATGATTCGTAATGCTACAAAAGGAAAATATCATATTAGTCTAGATCTTTTTTCTAATAATAGCATTGAGCTATTTGGCCCTGTTAGTGTTAGTCTTGATGTTTTTACGAATTACGGTAAAAAAAATGAAAAACATAAAAAACAACTATACGCCTAGATAAAGAAGGTAAGAACATCCCTGTCGGTGAGCTTATACTATAAGGCTTATTTTGAGTGCCACTGCTTAAAAGGATAAGTTAGTAAACTGGAGTTGTAGTATTTGCTGTCACCGCTAACTTCAGTTGTTACCCAAGTAGGAACTTCGAAATGCTCACTTTCGTGGTTAAGTTCTATTTCTGCTACAACAAGACCTTCATTGTCGCCATGAAAAATATCTAGTTCCCAGTTATGGTGACGATGGCGGATGAGATAGCGAGTCTTTTCTATACTAGGCCCCTTGCATAGCTGAGATAGCATCTCTTTAGCATCCTGTTGTGGTATCTCATATTCAAATTCTGTACGCGTAAGGCCTTTATTTTCCCCTTTGAGTGTAAGCCATGCTTTGGTTCCTGCAATACGCACGCGTACAGCTGTATTATCCGCTGTGGGAATATATCCTTGTTTCATAAGGACGCCATTTTCCAGTGTCCCTACCCTGGTAAGATCTACAAGATACTTTCTTTCGATTTCGTTTGGCATGGTATTTCTTGATCTAGAATCTGTTAATACAAGCCTTTAATTATGGGATAAATATTGGACTTTGTTAAGAACTTGATAGTGCTGTAAAGTTATTTGTTGGTTTTTTGTTCTTTTTTGTTGGCAATAACTACTGTAAAGAAAACTCAGCCATAGAGAATGACTTTCGTCTGTCGATAATCCAATGTATATTGATAAATAGACTCTTAACAATTTTTTGGAGGTGAGTAATGGATTCTTTTTTGGCTGCGGCTATTGAAGAAGCGCAGATAGGCTTAAGCGAAGGCGGCATACCTATTGGTTCGGTGCTCGTCCATGAGGGCAATATCATAGGCCGTGGCCACAATAAAAGAATACAGCAGGGTAGTACTATCTTGCATGGCGAGATGGATGCACTGGAAAATGCTGGTCGCTTGAGTGCTTCCATTTATCAAAATAGTACTCTTTATACAACTCTTTCTCCTTGCGCTATGTGTTCAGGTACGATGTTACTCTACGGTATACCTCATGTAGTGGTTGCTGAAAATATAAATTTTATGGGAGAAGAAGAGTTGCTTAGATCACGGGGTGTGAAAGTAGAAGTATTGCAAGATGCAACGTGCATCGAAATGATGAAAAGCTTTATTGAGCAAAACCCAAAACTATGGAATGAAGATATAGGCGTGTAAGCTTAAATATTTCAAGTACACTTTTGGTTTGGGGCCTTTGATAGGCCCTCAAAAAATCCTAATTTTTTAAAAATGAATAAGCTATAGCAAGTGCTGTTACAAAAAGAAATATTTTTAGCATATTGTAACCCGTAGAAGATACTTTTTTATCGTCTTGAGAAAGATTTGTGTTAGCTTGTGTCCAATGGTTTTTATTGTCTCTATCTTTACTCTTTTCTTGTTGATCTGTTACTTTGCTTTGTTTTATTTCCTCTGCTGTTTTTTCTTTTTCTGGCTTTGCCGGCGGGAGGGCTTGCCACCACTCTTGCCTTGGATGTTCTCCAGCTGCCGCTTTCAGACGCAATAACTTTTTATTCAAGCTAAGCACTTTACCTTTTTTAACATTAACACCATATTTTCTTTTAATATGTGCAACTTGTTGTTGTAGGGCTATTCCTTTATCTGGAGATACCATAGCTACATAGTTGGCATAGCCATCTATAGCACAAAAAATATCGCCATTGCCCCAAGTTTTTCCATCTGGACCATCTTTATCGATCTGAAATAGAACCGCACGGAAACGTTTTAAGGTTTTTTTATCCACGCCCATTTTGTCGTTGACTGTTATACCTGTAACCTCCTGTTTTTTGTGTCGACGCATAATCCTAGTTTTTTTGGGATGAATGACAAAACCTTCATCTTGTACTATTTTCCGGCATCGCCACAATAGTTTTTTAACTTGTTGCTCATCCTTGCTATCACTAGAAAATGTTAAATCGTCCGCGTAACGGGTATAGGTAAAACCTAGTTTTTCAGCCATTCCGTTTAGTCTAGCATCTAGTTTTCTACATAAAATATTAGTTAGGTTTGGGCTAGTAGGGGCGCCCTGAGGCAAATAACGTTCGCCGTTGCCAACAAACCACGTTTGTCCATCTAGTTCCACCTCTTGTATATTGCTTTGAGTACACAGCAAACCTAATATTGTCGCCAAATGCTCACTGTAGCCGAGCGTATGGAATACACCTTTTATTCGCGGGTAGGTAACGGTCGGAAAAAAATCTTTAAGATCAAGATTAATAACAATATCTTTACCGACGTGAGGTATGGCATTCGATACGATTGATCGCTTTGGTACAAACCCATGTGCTGCATCATGAATAGATAAGGGTTCCAGAACGTTTGCTAAAACCCAATATTGAGCGCGCTTTAAACGAGGCATAGGTGCCGAGATCAAACGTGAGCCACCGGTTTTTTTAAGAATTTCAAAATGTTGGTAATGATTAACTGCGCTAACATCTTTTTGATAGGCTAAAAAGCGCAATTCATTTAAGGTAATACCCATTGCACCGGCTAGATCTTTACTACTGTGTAATACCGGTAGCCCTTGCTGTTTCAATTTGTCTTCGTGACTTTCAACGTTATTCAAGCTTTTAGAAAAGTGATCACCCACATAGGTAATGAGTTTTTGCTGTGTTGTATACCAACGACTCGCCCTATCGTAACGTGCTTGATTACGCTCCTGTCTTTTTTGTTCTCTACGTTCTAGTGCTTGTTTCTTTCTCTGCTTATGAAGTTCTTTTAACGCAGCTTCTGGGTCACTATAAAGCCCTTGTTTCTGTCCTAGTTCACGTAACTTTTTGGAAATTTCCGACTTTTCATTAATAAATTCTTCTGCCAGAGAAGGCTTGTCAGAATCCTCGGGCCAAAAGCCCAGTCGTTTCATTTCTGAGAGGATGTATTCATCTTTACTGGTTTCGCGGATACGTTGATACAGTTGTTGGCGTGTCAGCTTATTCCCATCAGACATGAATTATTCTCCCTGGTATGTTAGTTCGTGTAAGCAGTTTTAAATAAAATAGCCAAAACAAATTAAAAATAAGTGGTAGCGTTTTGCACCTGCTTTTCTCACTTTGTGCCTTGTGCTGTGTTTTCTTTATTTGCAGGTGATAGAGATTTTGTACAAGTGCTTTATTAGTGATGCTGCTGGCTATGAGTGTTTTAAATAGGAGAAAGCGGACAATACAAAAGGTTAGCAGTGCAGCAGGAGTTTCCTTCGTAGGATTCTCAGAACTGGATCGATCAACTCGACGCCGCACGCCACTACTATCGCTCTTTGGCTTCATAGAAGCCATACCGCAAAAGCGATAGTAGTGGCAGTGCGGCATTATAAAGATCGAGCCAGTGATGCGTGAACAGGCTATAAGCAAGGACGGCGATCCACCGCCCGCATTGCAAGGTAGGCCTGCTGCACTGCTATTGCGCTGTAGTATAACAATGCTGCTAGTATTATAGAAGTCGCTTTTCATTATTATATTTCTTTACTCGCTGCCATTTTCCTTAACGCCAGCATATGTTCGCAAGGGCCTTTGCGTAACTGATTTTGCTGAAAGAAATGACATTGACATATTGCATCTGTTAGCCTTTGATCTGCGTCTATACTAATTCGCACTGACATTGAAACAGCATTATCTAAAACACTCCCTTCTAAGTGTGTTATACCTTCTCTGTGTGTATGTTGTTTTATTTCAACCAGATTAGCTGTTACAAAATTTGCAGCTTTTTCTTCCCGTTCACTGGAAAAACGTAAAGATTCTAGAGGCAATGGTTCTCGGCTTAATTCTCGAATGCGGTATACGCCAGAAGCGAGGTCAAAAAGTACTTGACCACTCTGGCTGTAAATAGAAAGAGCAGATTTCACTAAACCTTCATCCAACTGCAAACGCTGGGCGAGTGATCGGCTGGACTCCTGCCAAGTCTCAGTTAATGCCTTGTAGACACGTTTCATGGATATTTCATCCACTTCGGCTCTTGGTGCTAATAAATCGAAGTTGCCCATACGCGACCAATCATTCGCCGTCCAGCCGGATAACCCTAAAGTAAAACTAATATCGCCCATATTGGCAACGTAGAAGCTGGGTAAACCATCTCCCATTAAATAGAGTGTAAAGTTATCGGCGATAGGTATTAAGCGTTCCAGTATATGCAGACGCCGTCGCCCCCATACACGAATATTTTGTGGTTTCTCCCCTTGATAAATACTACGAGCGAGCACTACCTCATTATTCCAAGGTTCAAACGCCACTTTAATCGCTTTCCCTGGTACCAATTCAAAACGCATGGCACGTGGCCCAATGCGCTCTTTCTTGCGACGTAGCGTGTAACATAAATTATGGATATCCATTGGGTGGCAGTTGAGTTTTACCATCGGCATAGTCATAGCCGAACTCACCTGTAAAAAACCGCGTACCCAACTCTCAGGTAGGTCGATTTTCTTTTCGTCGAATTGTTCCTCATTTGTTGTTTGGATACTAAAGCCGTCAGGATCTATGGCCAATGTGGTACTACGATAGTCGCGAATTTTTTGAAACTCGTTATACAAACCTTCCGAGTAATCGATATTTGTTGTGCCACAAGCGGTTTCGCTGATATTGTCAAACATATCATAGCGGCAACTGAGCTTGCCGTAACTTGACTCGTCTTCAGAAAAACATTCGAAGAACACTTCATCAGGATGTACCGTGATGACTGGGTCAAGGACAAACCAAGCATCGTAATCATTTTTGTACAGATACTTAAAATATGTGTTTTGTGCTTTAAAGTAGGGGCCTAAGATATCGCTACTTTGTTTATTTAATTCAGCCAAACGTTTTTGTAGAGGTAAAGCTTCTTGCTCTGCTTGGCTTTTTTTGTTGATAAACTCAGCTAATAATCGTTCATTTTCCGACTCAAGCCATTCCATATATACCGAACGATCTTTCGGTTGCGTGCGCAAATCAGAGGTTACCACCTTGTGTAAAGCTGAGATCGCTTCCCTAAATACCAGCTTTTGTTTGAGTTGACCAACAAAATATGTTGGTGGGCGCAAACTGTCTGGCGCGAACGACAGGGAGGTGCTGTCGCTGGCATTAGATACTTGGCTTTTTCCTCGGTAACGGTAGCGAAATTCCATGAGGGGTCCTTAAGCAGATATTTTTATGGCCGGTTTTTTTGTTGCAATAGGCAGCTTTAAATTAGGGTACAATGTCTGTAATTGCAGCATTGCTTTAATCAGTGATGATTTGTCTTTATGCACAACAGTTAAGGATATGCGTGTAAATAATTCGGCACTCATAGTAGCAACCTTTTCATTCTTACTTGCTTCATGCAGTAAGAAAGAAATAACACGATCTTTACAAATTCTTCCTTTATTTACTTGACTTAGTACACTTAGGAAATACTGCTGTAAACTGAGAATTTTTTCTTCTTGCCCACCGGCGTGTTCTTCAAGAAAATTACTGACAAACAATTGCACATTACTTGACGGATGCTGACTGAGTTTATGTAAATACTCTGCGCCATCTTGCGCATTGAAAAAACGCTGGAGAATTTCTCTACCATAGTTTTGCACATCATCTCTTACACTATCACACAAATAAACAATAGTTGCGGGATCCCAATCCTGATCGGTGAAATTGTCTGTAAAATATTGGAAGCCAAATTCGCGGCCATCTTGCCAGTTATTATCGAGAATGAGCAAGGCATCTTTACGGTAGTTTCGGCAAAGATCAATATTTTCAGAAAATGCTGCAAAAGCATATTGTCGAACTTGTATATTGGGGTTGCGTGCAAGTAAAGCCCATTGTTTTACGGAGTAATCTTGATGATACCGAGTTACTAATATTTTGGCACCAATACTTTGTGCTGTCGATGACTTAGCCTGCAGCAAGCGCCAGACCATGTCTTTATCAAGCTTATTACTCGCTTGCTGTAGATGATTGGCAAAAAATGTTTCAAGTTCTTCTCGTTGTCCTTCCTTCTCGGTTTTCGTGAAAATTGAATTTACCATAACGTGCATAACTGCAATCGCCCACTGAGAATCGGCTGTTACCAAACGTTCGAGTATAGTCAGTAGCGATTTGCGTTCGTGAACCTCTCCTTGTTGATAAAGGCTTACTAGTAAGGGAATTTGATTGGCCAATGCTTCATCTGTTTGTTTGCCTAGTAGTGCCGCTGCCATCCCTCTAACAGCTTCAGACGAAGAAGTATTTATTTGCTCCAGCATTTTTTGGGGGATATCGCTGAAGTCTATGGCGTGTCCTACTAGTAAATATGCTCCCAGCAATTGCTTTGATATGTGTTCGCTGCTCAATAAACGCTCTACCAAAGTGAGTGCTAAATTTTGAACGGCTTCGGTGAGGTGATTTAATAAGAAGTCAGCAAGGGCTTCTATATGTTTCTCACCCAGTTCTTCTTTATACTCACAAATCTTATTAACAACAGCATGTAATAAAGTTTTCGCTGAGTCTGCAGTAAAATTAAGTTTTGCTAAATGACTAAGTACAGTTTGTTGTACATCATTATGTTGCAGCAATAAGAAATCTACAATTAAATAAGTATCATTGGCTGTTAGTGGAACACGAGTTAAACATTCCAAACCAAATTCGCGGGCCGGCCTTAAAGTGCTGTGTAATAATGCTAGTAGTAAATCTGAAGTTAACACACTAGCATTCTCTTGCAGACGTTTTTTTACGATCGCCAGAGCAAATTGACAGGTATCGTCATAAGGGCTACATAGCAGTACTTCAATGTCCGACGCGGATAGTGTGTTGGTGTACATGCTGTTTGATGCTAAAACTTTACGTGCAAATGCATGTACAGGCTCACATAAGCTTTGCTTTAGCAGCAATAGCGCATAGTCAGGCTGTCCATCCCAGAGATCGGGAAAGCACTCAGTTCGATGAGTTTCTGTTTGTTCTGCATTATCCTGTGCTTGCACTTTCTCCCAGGCTCTGGCGCTTGGGCTTAAATGATATGTTTCACTGTGTTCGAACAAAATATGATTAAAGGCTAAAAAACTTGCAAAGCCACCATAATTCTTGCTGGATACTAATTCTCTTCCCCAGCGCCCGCCGTTTTCTTGCCATCGATATACCACAGAGTTTCGCTCTTGTGCTGCGTGTTCGTCCTTTATAGACAACAAAACATAGGTGGCCATTTCCACATAACGACCATCGTTAGCACTACCTAGCCGGTATAAGCTACGCCAGCTTCGGCGGCGTAAGTAATCTCGTGTTTTATTGGAGTAAGCGAGTCGACTATCTGGTTTTTTCAGCTCTTTTGAAGGTGTTACATAGCCGCCGTCTGGAATATAGGCCCAATCATAGTCATAGCAGTTAAAGTAGGAGCGCGTAGTTTCGATACGCTGTGTGAGTAGGCCAAACATCTTAGCATCAAGACGCAATTCTGCAGCCTTATATATGGCGCGTATGGCTTTAAAACTGCCCGGTGCAAACACTTGTGATTGTAACTGCATCAGTAGGGCTTGATGTAAAGCAGGGTAGATCAGTGATAGGCGATAGCAGCTGACCAGTAAAATGTTGGTATCTATCTCATCCCAGTTGCAAGCAGCGCTCAATTGCTGCTGTATGTTCACAACTTTACCGCTATCTAACGCTCCACGTAGCGCGACTGGTAGGTTTTGTAGCGCGTCGGCGAGTAGCTCTTGCTTTGCAAATGTATCACTGAGTAATAGTTTGCTCTCGAAAGCTATGGTGCGTACGCCTTCATTTTTAGATTTTAATAAGGTTTCTATATCTGACAGTTGGCTTGTCGCTTGCAAACGTCCGAGTGCCCAAGCAATGGAATAATCCTCTAGCCAACCGCCACGCTTTATGTATTTTGCTATTTCGATTCCGAGATCGCTATCGCCTAATTCCGCCAAGCGCCAAATAATTCTGCTGCGGTGTTCACTCTTACGTTCATTTTTAAGTTGCTCTAGCATCTGCTCTATGGGAGCTTCATCATTGACCGAGTCAACGACTGAAGTTGCAGGTTTGTGATCTGCGGCGCCTGCTGAGTTACTGCTGTCATAATAGCCCTTGTTGGTCTTAGATATGACGACGCTGTCAAATAGTTTTTCCGCTGCTTCATATGTAACAGGGTTGGCTGTCTTAGTGCCTTCTCTGAGCTTGTGACCTCGTTTTCCATAGCGAAAGTTGACTAAATAACGCTCATCTTTGCGGCTGGCCAGTTCACATAAGTCAACTTCATAGACTTTATCTGAATTGCCCTCCTTAAATGCTAAACGAGATTTTTTAATTAACTTCATTGTTATTTCCCTGGTGCATGGTTACGCCTCTAAGCGCTTGATTATACCAAAAAATGCTAAATATGCCGCATTAAATTGAATATTTTTATGCTATAAATATTTAAGGTTATAGTAATACTAAAAATTTGAAAAACTCGAGAAACCGGGAGCGCTGAGGAAAACATAAGCCTAAACACAAGACTAATAGAAAAACTATATCAAACAAAAAATGCTTCAAAACTCATATAGCGAAACCCATGTAGCTATATATGAGGTGATTCCTTATTATAAATGAGCCTTTAACGCAAAATTATTGAATGGTTTTTAATTTGAGGATACTTCTAAGATATTAACCGTGAGGTAATCAAACGCTATTTTAAGTAGTGAATTACTACTTGTATTGGTAGTTCTTATTGTGTTAGTAATTCTTATTTTGGCTTTTTAGTATTAGCTTTTTTGACTTCTCTGGTAATAGATAATTTGATAGTAGATAAAGAATATATTTATATAAATACTTC
This sequence comes from Agarilytica rhodophyticola, assembly GCF_002157225.2. Taxonomy (NCBI): domain Bacteria; kingdom Pseudomonadati; phylum Pseudomonadota; class Gammaproteobacteria; order Cellvibrionales; family Cellvibrionaceae; genus Agarilytica; species Agarilytica rhodophyticola. Next base: position 5,593,832 of record NZ_CP020038.1, on the reverse strand, counting down.
AGGTCATCAACAATATCGTAAATTGTCTAAATAAAGTAAAAGGAAAAAAAATAATAGGGTACTAAAATAAAAAAGACCCGACATAACGTCGGGTATCAAGCAAAGGACCTATCTAATCATACTCAAAAAAATTAGGTGTTACTTGATTAAGCGTGTGAATTCTTCTTTGCTGATTAAGCCATCTTTGTTGGTATCTACCGCTGCAAAGTTTTCTGCTAGCCATTGATGGCTTTTAGATTCTGCTAAACTGATGTTGCCATCACCGTCAGCGTCTAGATCACTAAAACCTGTTTGATCACCTTGTGCTTGTTGAGCTATTGCGGGAAGCGCCATAAAAGAAACGGCAGTAATAGCGATAAGTGTTTTAAATCTAAATGGTATATTCATCTTACTCTCTCCAGTTATTGGTGCTCCGTGCTTCATCAAACATCGATGCAATCATTTGCTGTAATACTGATATAGCCAAATCTGTGCCAAGTAAAATATATCCGCATATTCAGTGGCTTTCAGGGAGTTTTCAAATTTTTTCTTTTGTTTTTTATTTAAATAGTGTTGTCAATTAGCAACACTATTTAAGTTTTTTTTGTATTTTTAAATTATATCCTTACTTGGATGTCTATAATTTCTGCCTTAATAGGCCGTTAAAATAAAAAGTAACAAAATGTTGTTATTTGACAACAGTTTAGTTTTTTAGGAAAAAATATTTATAATAAGACTATCTAAAGTTTTGGTTGCAGGTATTTTTAGTGTCTATTGTGCGTACAATATCTATTGTGCAGCTTATCCTCTTTGCTTTTATCGCCGTAGCTCTACCCCTTGTTTGGGCAGTATTAACTGCACTTTACCAGGTAGATAACTTAGTCGAAAAAAATACCAATACCATGGTACAAGTAAAAAATGAAACTTTAGTAAGTCGTTCACTTGCTGATCATTTAACTTCTATGGAGCGCAGTGCCAATCAATTTCAAATACTAGGGGACAGCGCACTAGAAGAAGTGTATATAACTAACAGAAATCAGTTTCATGCGCTGTTAAATAGTTTTCGGCAGAGTCAGCCTGACAAGAAGCGTTTAGAACTAATTAATGAGCTTTATTCGGGTGAACAACGCCTATTTCATTTATTACAGCCAAGTCCTAATAAAGCTACCATTCGTGAAGTGGAAACTTTAATTGCTCAACTGCATAACTATGCGTTACAACTGGTTGAACAAACGGATGCCATGCTTGTTAAACAGACGGAATTTTTAGGCATCGAAGCTAAAGACTTGAAACAGCAGTTACTCGCACAAGCTTTTTTGGCACTACCTATTACGATGGTTCTTGGTATTTTATTTGTAATTTTAATTACTAAGCCCATTCGCCAATTGGATATGGCGGTACGTGACCTGGGAAGAGGGGATTTAAGTTTAAATGTAAAAGTTGGTGGACCACATGATCTAAGAGAGCTAGGTGTGCGCCTTAATTGGTTGCGCGACAGACTTAGAGAGGTAGATCAACAAAAACAAGCTTTTTTGCGTAATATGTCACATGAGCTGAAAACACCTTTAGCGAGTATTCGTGAGGGGGCGCAGCTGCTTACAAGTGAGAGTGATCACACTTCTTTTGTCGAACAACAAGAAATTATTAGTATTATTAAAAGAAGCAGCCTTCACCTACAGTATCTCATCGAAAATTTACTTAAGTTTAATGAACTGACAGCTACTGGCGGTGATATTCAAACTATTAACTTTGTCACATTAGTTAATGATGTTGTATTGCCTTATCAGCTGACAATAAGTACTAAGAAACTATCCATTCAAAAACATATTGAACCAATTAGCGTTTCAGCTAATCCTAATCATATAAAAATCATTGTCGATAATTTACTGTCTAATGCCGTGAAATTTTCACCAGACGGTGGAGAAATTAAGATCGATGTTAAAAAGGTGAAAAAAAATATAGTGATTACAGTGCAAGATAGTGGCCCGGGAATTTCACGTGATAGTGTCCCCAGAATATTTGATTTGTTTTTTCGCGGCTCTGAGCTTCCATCAGGGCCTTTAGCTGGGAACGGTTTAGGATTGGCAATTGTCAAAGAAATTGTAACCCGATTAAGGGGTGGCATAGAAGTGGTGGATATAAGTAAAGGTGCGCTATTCCATATAACCTTACCTACTAATGATAACAATGGTTTGTATTATGGCCGCTAGAACCTTTATCGTAATTTACTTAATTTGTATTGTTTTTACTGCTGGCTGCCAGTCATCACCAGGAAAAAAATTACCGTTGCAAAAAAATCAGTCCTTAAATAAGGAAACAAAAGAGTCATTGAATAAAGAAAATTCTCTGCCAGTCATCCGTTCTTCTTGTGCTAATAATTGTATACCTAGTTTAGATAAAGATATAAATGGGCAACAGGATGATGAATACTTACTTACGTCTAATACTTATTACAATCAGATGGATCTCGATTCAAAAAAACGACAGAAACTTGTTTCACAAAAAAAAGTATTGAGCGAAACACAAAAAAATGCATCTATGGTAGCAGAGCTTATTGTTTACTTTGTCAATGCTAAACAATTTTCACCATCAAGTCTTGAGCAAGAAACTGAGCTGATGGAAGATAGATTCAAAGAAGATGCGAATGCTATTAACAGAATTAAGCTAGCTTACCTTTTAAGCTTGTCAAAATGGAGCCCTCGCAATACAAAAAATATTGCCAGCTTGCTAAATGGAGTGCGGCAAAATAGCCGCGCTGATGCTAATTACAAAGCGCTAGCAGAGTTTCTAACTTCTTATATTAACACACAAAATGACTTACGGTTTCGTTTGCAAGTCGAGCGTAAGCATAACAAGGAACTGAAAAAACAGCTCGATGCACTGACTGATATAGAAATGAAGATTAATGAACGAGAGCCAATCCCTAATAATAGTATTGAGGAGTCTGATTTATGACCGCTGCCAAAGTACTTGTTGTTGATGATGATGAGGGACTACTAAGGCTGATTTCTATTCGCTTACGTCGCTCAAAATTTGATGTAGAGGCGGCCACTAGTGGCGAAGCGGCGTTAACACATCTCATTGAAAGCCCTCCTTGTGTTGTTATCACAGATTTACAAATGGATGGGATGGATGGCATGACGTTGTTTGAAGAAATTAAGCATCGTTTTCCTTTGCTTCCGGTCATTGTTTTGACTGCACATGGAACTATTCCCGATGCTATTGAAGCCACCAAACAAGGTATTTTTGCATTTTTAACCAAGCCCTTCGACGGTGACATTTTAGTGAATCATATTCAGAATGCTGTAGCTCTCAATATGCAACCACAGAGTAATATTAGTGTGGATGCAAATAATGCTTGGCGAGAACATATCGTAACGCGCAGCAGTATTATGGAAAAACTGCTCGCCGACGCGAAAGTTGTTGCAGCGAGCGATGCTAGTATTTTAATCCAGTGCGATAGCGGTACAGGTAAAGAATTACTCGCTAAAGCCATTCACCAAGCCAGTGACCGCTGTGATAAAGCTTTTGTCGGTGTTAATTGTACCGCTATACCTGATACCTTATTTGAAAGTGAATTTTTTGGCCATGTTAAAGGGGCTTTTTCTGGGGCTACATCAAATCGAGAAGGCTTGTTTGAAAATGCTAATGGCGGTACTTTATTTCTTGATGAAATTGGTGATATGAGCTTGGAATTTCAGTCAAAACTGTTGCGCGCATTAGAGGAAAGAGAAGTTCGTCCAGTGGGAGCTAACAAGTCTGTTGCTATTGATGTTCGCGTTGTTTGCGCCACCCATCAAGACCTTGACAAGGCTGTTGCTGAGGGGCGATTTAGGGAAGATCTATATTATCGATTAAATGTTGTTTGTCTGGAGATTCCGCCTTTAGTCAAGCGCCGAGAAGATATCCCATTGTTGGCCAATACCTTTCTTAAAAATATTAAGCTACAAAGTAAAAAATCACCTAATCGATTCACATCAGAAGCTATGATGGCCTTAATGGCCGCACCTTGGCCGGGTAATGTCAGACAATTGCGCAATGTGGTTGAGCAATGCGCAGTCTTGTGTAAAGCCTCTCTCATTCCTGAAAGCTTTGTATTGCGCGCATTGCGCAATGATTCCAGCGGTGGCAGCATCACTCCCTTTGCCCAGGCTAGAGACGAGTTTGAATACGCGTATCTTGAGGAGCTTTTACACATTACTTGCGGCAATGTAACTCGGGCTGCAAAATTAGCAAGGCGCAACCGCTCAGAATTTTACAAATTGCTCAATAAGCACGACTTAGATGCAACAAAATACCGTCGTCTAGTCGATCCTAATCATTAGTGTGAACATGCCTTAATGAAGGTTTACAGCCATTCCTCACCATAGTCGTGAGTCAATTCATCGCCAGGCTTTATAGACCGTAAGGAAACTACAGATAAATCACTGTAGTATGCCACATTTGGTGTCTTCGAATGATTAATATATTTTAGTTTACAAGTAACGTCGACATCATTGCCATCCTCCAGGCTGAGTGTGTATGGCCCTTGCTTTTTCGATGTCTTAATTTTACACATCCCTATCACTTCGCCTTTTCGAATTTTTACAGTACTGAATAAACCCTTACCATGAATGGCGCTTTTTTTTATAACCAAGCTCGATTTCATATAGACGTCTTTATATTATTGTTAATAATGCATGAAGTTTAAGAGTTAAATTATTATTATCAAATCGCAGAATATCAAGAAATATATTTTTATTCTTTACTAAATTGAGGATAAATTTAATTTCACTGATGGATAGTAAGATAAATCCTATATATTGAAGCATTAAGATTGAAAACCTTGTTTGGGTTGATCGTTCTTAACTTCTGTTTAGTAAGTATTTTAGCGTTCATTATCGGTGCGATAAGAATTTTTTTATTGCACTGTGCACTCCACTGGTGCCTTTATTATTAAGGTTACTTCAATATCTAAAGTCCCATATTTTATTCCAAAAAGCGGTATGATTTTTTTGTATAACCTATGCCATAAACAGCATTGCTGTAGCGCAGGGGATTTTTATAATTGATATGGCACCTCAATTTCTACTTTTTTACAGTATTGGTCAATAAGTTCAGTATTCAAGATCGATGTAATAGGTAAAAAATCTAGATACTAACGTTGTATAAACACCGCAAAAAAATAAAAAAAAATGGTGATAAAAATAAAATCCAGAGAAGTCGAGTATTGGTAATCATAAAAATGGGGCATCGTAATGAAAAAATTCTCTGTCAATATATTAGCTTTCGCCGTAGGTCTTGTAGTTAACCACAATACCTTCTCGCAAGAAGTTACAGCAGCTGACCTTAATGAAAACCTTAACGATGATGCAGCTATTGTCGAAGAAGAAGTAACTGTTACCGGTTCGCGAATTAAACGCGATACTTTTTCCACACCGATGCCGATGTTTAGCATTAACAAAGAGGATATTATTTCAATAGGCTCCAATGCTTTGACCGATGTTTTATTGGAAGTGCCTTCTATCGTATCAGGCTTGAGCCAAACAAATACCACAACGAATTTGCAAAACTCGGGTCTGTCGTCGGTCGACTTACGTAACCTAGACGATAACCGTACCTTAGTTTTAATAGACGGTCGTCGGACCGTATCCAACAGCGCCAACGGTAACCGTGTGAGTTTAGGAACAATTCCAGCTAACTTTGTTGAGCGTGTTGAAGTAATTACCGGTGGTGCTTCTGCCGTATATGGCTCTGATGCTGTTGCTGGTGTGGTTAATATCATCACCGAAAAAAATCATGAAGGTGTAGAGATTAATGCTCGTTTTGGTGAAGGCAGAGACGGTGCCTTTGATGATAAGACATTTGATATCAGTTTTGGTGGCAAGTTCAATGATAACAAAGGCTATGTTTTTGCCAGTGTCAATTACGATGATGAGTCAGGCATTCGTGCCGAAGACTGGGACAGAGCGCTAATTCAGGCCAGTTGGGATTATGTTGATGGTGTCAATGTTTTTGAAACGGCTGATGGCGATCAGCCGGCGAGAGACTTAACAGTAGATCAATACGCGGACTTAAGTTCTGATCCTGATGGTGGCCGCTTTGACGGCAGTAACTTTTGGTATAATGATGAAGGCCTACAGCAGGATTTTGTTACCAACCGAGATGGCTTCGACTTTCGAGCCGACGACGATATATTAATTCCACGTGAGCGTCTCAATGCTGCAATTAAAATAGATTATCAATTCTCTGATGATTTGGAAGCATTCTTTACTACTATATATAGTAAAGTAGATACGGACAATCTGCGTGAACCAGAGGGGGATGACTACAACGATCCCCACACCTTATTTGATCCAGCGACAGGAACCTCCAGTCTAATTCAAGCCGGTCGTATCCCTATTGACAACCCTTTTGCACCACAAGAGATTATTGATGCAGAATCCAGTCGAGGTATTCGTTGGGATCGTCGTTTTGTAGAAGTAGGTTTACAGCGCACCCTAAACGAACGTGAAACGTCCAGGTTTTGGGGCGGTTTGCGCGGTACCTTCGCCAACGACTGGGACTGGGAAGCCAGTGTCGGCTACGGTAAATATGAGCAGACCCAATTGCGCTTTAATGAGATTAATATTGTTAGTTTACGGCAGGGTCTAAATGCTGAAGTAGGCCCCGATGGTGCTATACGCTGTGCTGACGCTAATGCCAGAGCCAACGGCTGTGTACCGGTGAATCTGTTTGGTCGTGGTTCTATTACTCCTGAAGCGGCTGATTATATTCGCGCGGATTTAGGTTTAACTTCCGAGGTGGAGCAGATTAATGTCTTGGCTTATACCACAGGTACATTGTTCTCGTTGCCCGCAGGTCCTTTTGATGTAGTGCTCGGCTTTGAGTACCGGGAAGATGAAATGGATTTAACGCCAGATGAACTCAATCGTTTTGGTGGGCATTCATCTAACTTTGTGCCAGCCTTTGATGCTAAAATTGATGTATCTGAAGTATTTGCTGAAGCCTCTATTCCCCTGATAAAGAATGTGCCGGCTATCCACGACTTGAATATGGATGTCTCCTTTCGCTATGCTGATTACAGCCTCGATAAGGTTGGCGGTGTTACGAGCTTCGGCACTGGTATTCAATGGTTTCCTGTACAAGAATTTAATGTAAGGGCGTCTTTCAACCGAGCCTTACGCGCTCCAGACCTTACAGAAGCTTTTTCTCCCCCACGTGGTGACTCAGACAGCTTCGATGATATATGTGAAGGCGTCACCATCGATTCTGTTGGTGTTATCGCCAATAACTGTCGTAGTGATGCCGGTGTACTGGCAAATATTCAGGAGAATGGAGCGTTTGAAGATGAAAGTAGTAGTAAATTCTCTCCCAATGCTGGTAACCAAGACCTGGTCGAAGAGAGCGCTGATACCTACACCGCAGGTTTTGTTTGGCAACCAAGTTTTATTGAAAATTTAAGCCTGGCAACGGACTACTATAGTATTGAAATTGAAGATGCCATTGATTCTTTTTCGAATGCGGAAATTCTACGTCAGTGCTATGGCAGTGAAGATAACTTTGGTGACAATAACTTTTTCTGTCAGCAGATCACCCGTGACGATGATGGCCAAATTGTCACTTTAGTTCAGCGCGAACAAAATCTTGATTCACTTGAAGTTAGCGGTGTCGACACAACGCTACGTTACAATTTTGAGTTAAGTAGTATTGGCTTACCCGGAGAATATGACCTACTTTATATCCACTCCCATCTCATTAAACACCAACAGATAGGACAGGGGGATGATGGCTTAATCATAGAAGATAACAAGGGTGAGCTTGCAAGTGGTAATTTTGAAGACCGTTCGCAATTGCGCTTAGCGTGGCGCTATGGAAATTTTAGAGCCACTTGGCGTGTGCGTTATTTCGGCTCAATTAATGATGACAATGATCTTGAAGATGATTACCGTGAAGCGTTAGCAAACGATCCTAATGCTGAAAAGCCATTTTATTTGGATATCGATAGTGAAGTCATTAACGATCTATTCCTTTCTTATAGATTTGATTTTGCTGGCGCAAGATATCGCTTGTTTGGTGGCGCTAGAAATATCTTCGATAACGACGGGCCTTTCTTGCCAGTTGGCACTAGTGGTGGTGCCGATAATCACGATAATATTTATGGCAATATACGTGGACGTTATGTCTATGCCGGCATAAATGTGAGATTCTAGAATTCGTGATAGTCCACTGAGGAGGTAGTAATAATACCTTCTTACAGTGTCAGCCTTACCATTCAAGGCTATTTTCGGAATTGTATTTTTCACAACTATATTTTTCACAACTATAAGAGTAGCAGCACTTTTCCTATATTTTTCTACCATGGCTCTGCTCGATAATTAATTGAACTAATCTTATGCAAAGAAAAATCTTTATTGTATTGTTAGTGTGTTTTTTAAGTTCATTCGCAACAAGCTCCCTATTGGCTAAAAACACTACTATAAAAAAGCCTAAAGCTATGACTGCGGTAGATGTATTAAATATTCCTTCTCTATCACAACCGCATATATCCCCAGATGGTAAATCTGTTATCTATACTAAGTTTGTCAGTGACTGGGAAAAAAATAAACAAATAGGAGATATTTGGCTGAGTGATATTGCCTCTAAAAAAGTACGCCAGTTAACTTTCGATGTCTACAGCGAAAGCAACTTGCAATGGTCTCCTGACGGTAAGTTTATTAGTTTTGTCGCTGAGAGAGAAAAAGATGACCATAAAAGGCTATACCTTCTGCCATTAGCCGGCGGTGAGGCTTTCCCTATTACCGACGATAAAAGTGATATTTTGCGTTACACCTGGACTCGTGATAGCAGGTCGATATATTTTCTTGCCAATGAACCGGTTAGTGAACTTGTGAGTAAGCGTAGAAAAAAGAAAGATGATATGCAGCCTTATGAGCGGGCGTTGACGTATCGCCATATTTGGAAGCTCAATGTTGAGGATAGATCTGTATCTAATATCACAAGTGGTAAATTTCATGTGACAGGCTTTGACTTATCGTCGGATAATCGCTTTATTGCCTACAACCGCTCCCCGGGTATTAATATTGACGATGCTCACAATGCAGATATCTGGTTTGTTCGTAGTGATGGTAAAAATCCAAAACAACTAACGGATAACAATTTTGCTGAACGACGTATTCAGATCTCGCCAGACAATAAAAAGATTTTATTTATTTCAGATATAAACGAAAAAGGCGATTATTTTTATGACGCTAATATTTTTATATTATCCATTGCCAATGGTAAAATAAAACCTCTCGCCCTCGATCAAACTTTTGAAGTGGAATCTGCCCGTTGGGCGAAAAACGGCAAAGATATTTATATTCAAGCGAATATGGGGGTACGCTCAGAGATTTGGGCCTTAAATGCTAAAACGGGTAAGGCCAAACAATTAACTGATGGCGAGCATACCGTAAAGCAGTGGCACTATGATGCTAAATCTAATAAGCATCTAGTTGTGTTAGCCACACCTAAAAGCCGAGGTGATATATGGCTAATGTCAAAACCTGGTAGCAGCTTACGTGCAGTTACTGAGGTATTTGCTCATTTAGAAGATAAGTTTTTACTACCGCAACAAAAAATTGTTCGCTGGAAAAGCCATGACGGCGTTGAACTAGAGGGGCTATTATCTTTACCGCTGAATTACCAAAAAGGCAAGCGTTATCCTATGGTACTTCACACACACGGAGGGCCTAGGAGTTCCGATCAATATGGACAATTGCGATGGCGCACTTACATACCTCTTTTGGCTGCTATGGATTATGTCTATTTTTCTCCAAACTATCGCGGTGGCCGTGGTTATGGTGATGAATTTATGCGTGACACGGTAGGTAAGTATTTTAATAATATGCACCTCGATGTTATGTCTGGTATCGATCATCTTATTGAACAAGGAATTGTCGATCCTAATGCATTAATTGCCACCGGCTGGAGTGCTGGTGGCCATCTAACAAATAAATTAATCACTCATACCAACCGCTTTAAAGCCGCGTCTTCAGGCGCTGGCGCTGTTGATTGGGTTTCCATGTACGGTCATAGTGATGTACGTTATAGCCGTACCCCTTGGTTTGGTGGTACTCCGTGGCAAAAAGATGCACCCATTGATGTCTATCGTGAGAATTCACCTTTAAAGGACTTATGGAAAGTAACAACTCCTACAATTATTTTTGTCGGTGGACGAGATCGGCGAGTACCAGCTGCTCAATCAATTATGCTCTACCATGCTCTGCAAGACTTGGGTGTGGAGTCCACTTTGTATATCGCGCCGCGAGAACCTCATGGCTATCGTGAGCTGCGTCATCGCTTATTTAAAATTAATGCAGAACTAGAATGGTTTGAACGCCATGTTCGTGAGCGTCAATATACTTGGCAGCATGTGGATAAATAATTGTCTTGACCAAAACTATTGTTTTAACCAACATCAATATAGATCTATTTTATTATTCAATTATTATAAAAACGGTGGCCGGAGCCACCGCTTAGCGGATACTTCTCAAACTGCTTATAAAAATTGGTCTGGTGAGTTAATGAGAATTATTTAGGTCTATTTAGGGTTGTAAGGAAGCGCTGAGTGATGAAGGTTAATCAAAAGTGCACCACCTTCTTCATCGTCGTCATCATCATCGCCATCTTTATCTCGCACATAACCAAAAGTAAATTCTACTTTAACTTCTTCTCCCGTATTGGCGTCTGTGAAAAAATAATTACCCATGGCTACAGCGGAATCAGAGTCAATGATAATGTCGGCATTTTCAAATCGAACAGCTGACCATGTCTGCAGAGCAAATCCCTTATCTTCAGCAACAACACCCGTTACAAAGTAGGAAACCGCATCGAGCTCGTTAAGGCGGAATTGTTGTTCGGCAGCTTTAGTCGGTTTGAAAAGCACAGTGTCTTGATCATAAGCATAAAGAGTTGCCACATGGTCAGCGGCTAAAGCTTTATAATCTCCACCATTTGTATAAGCATCGCCGATGGCGACGATGCCTTCTCCCCAAATTCTTTGTGCTTCATACACTTCAGCTTTTGTAATTGCGTCATCGTCATCATCAGAAAAACAAACGGTACTCCCTAAAGACAATGCAAGCATACTGATCATTATAGAAATAGTTTTTGTCATAGTTTATTACCTTTCGATTATCGTAGATAAAATTGGAATTTAGTGTTGATGATCATAAACACGAACTTATTTTTTGTTCGTTTCTACGTGCAGGGAATGTAAATAACAAAACTTAAGTCAAACTTAAGAAGACAAAAAAAGCATGTGATTTTTGAACTGAGTACCAAAAAAGAAAAGTTAGGATATTATGAATATCCACTTAATTGTTGTTGTTAATAATTTATTAATAAATCAGCTATCATAGATAAAATGGTCAGAGCAATCTATGAGAAGATAAAACATAAATAAGTAATACTTTTCTACAATAATATATACATATGCTTGTATCACAGTAGCAAATACTTGACTCGGTTCACATTATTATTCATCGTCTAGATATAATCGCTTTAACTTAGGGATCGCAATAGGCAAGACTTAAAATAGTCTGGTATGAATAGGCCCTAGACTACTTATTATTATCACTCGAACATAAGGCAATGTGCCTGTTTATTCAGGGGTCATCAAAATGAGAGTACTTATTGTAGAGGACGACCAAATTATTGGAAGCGGCTTAGTTCAAAGCTTGACTAACAATAATTATACCGTTGACTGGGTAGAAACTGTTGCATCTGCACAGGCGGCACTGGTTACACAAACATATGATATATTAATTTTGGATATCGGTCTTCCCGATGGTTCGGGTTTAGATATACTTTATAAATTACGTAGAGAAAATAACCAAATGCCGGTGCTTATACTCACTGCATACGATGAAATCTCTTCCAAAATTAGTGGGCTGGATGCAGGAGCAGATGATTACTTAATAAAGCCATTTGATTTAAATGAGCTATTAGCTAGAATGCGTGCATTAAGGCGGCGATCAAACGGAAGTGGCTCTCCTGTTTTGCAAATTGGTGATGTTGTACTCGATCCAGTTAGCCATAAAGTTTTACTCGATAATGAAGAGGTTGAGCTGGGCGCCAAAGAGTTTGCGATTTTGCATGCTTTAATGGAAAAGCCTGAGAGGCTTATATCGAAAGCACAGTTGGAAGATACTCTGTATGGGTGGAATGCAGAAATTGAAAGTAATACTGTTGAAGTTCATATACATGGCATACGAAAAAAATTAGGTAAAAACATTATACGAACGGTTCGTCATGCAGGCTATCAAATCAAGCATTAAAAATAAAAGTCGCACATTATCATTCGCTGTTTTCACACTTATTTCATTGTGGGTAATCGCAATACCGATACACCTGTTGGAAAGTCTATCTATTCTTTCTATTTCCTTTGTTACACTATCGGTATTTCTCGTAACATATATTATGTGGCAACAGAGTAACCTTATTCCGATAAAAAAATTTCAATACCTTGTCGATCTTGCTGAAAACATTAAAGATCAGGTAAATGATGACCGTATACCTGTTGATTCAGAAAATTTACCATTAGAACTTAAACCACTGGGTGAAGCCATTAATGCTCTACTCGAGTATGATGCAGATCGAATTCAGCAGGAAAAAATGTTTACAGCCGATGCGTCCCATGAATTGCGAACGCCACTGGCGGGTATACGTTTGCAAACACAGCTAGCTATGCAAAGTCATACTGATGAAGAACGAGAACTTGCATTAAATAACGTTATAAAATCGGTAGACAGGGCCACCAGGATGGTTGAACAGTTGCTCATTATTACGCGCCTGACAGGGAATCAAGTAGACCTATCTATGGATAAAATTGAATTAGGTCAGATCTGCGAAAAAATTGTCGATGAATTTAATGTTGAAGCACTTAACAACAATATTCATATTACGTTTTACTCAGAAAAAAATGAACACCACTATATTCATGCAAGCGAAGAAAGCGTTATTATCTTAGTGCAAAACTTATTGAGTAATGCACTTAAGTTTACACCTGCAGGCGGTAAGATTGAGATTTGCCTATCACGCAATAATGATATTGCTCGATTGCAAGTAACCGACACTGGTGTGGGTATTAATAAGGATCAGCGTGAGCGTGTGTTAAGGCGTTTTCAAAAAGGAGATAACAAGAATACCTCTGGAACTGGGCTTGGTTTAGCTATTGTAAAGCGTATTATTGAATTGCACTCAGGTACACTTTCACTCAATGATAACCCTAAAGGTAAAGGATTATCGGTATGCATAGAATTTCCATTGGATTACTAAAAAATAACGCCCGTCAGCTATAGAGCTTGTCAGCCATAAATTAGCTATAAAATAGCCCCTTTCTCATTTTCTTTGTTTTTAAAATATTTCTTTAATGTAAGCTTGGAAAATTTAAAGCAGTGCTATAGTCGCTTAACTTTTATTTAAAATAGGGGTGAATAGGCTTACTTAAGTGAACAATACGAAGATAGGTCTTATGTGTCCATGTAGTTATTCACAAGTTTCTGCCAAAAACCCATAATTTCTGCCTTGGTATTGAGCATATGGCGGTGAATTTCAATGACCAACGGAATATAATACTTTTCATTGCCAATCACTTTCAGCTCTCCTGATTGTATTTCCTTTTCCACAGCAGACTCGGGTAGCCAGGCGACACCATAACCTTGCATTACTAGAGATTTAATACTCTGAGCAGAGCTGGTTTCCATTACCGTTTCCAGATAAATCGGTGCGACACTGCTAAGTGTGGTAAGTTGAATAACCTCCTTAGCGAGCAAAGAGTAGGGTTTGTAGCTGATATAAGGCAGAGGTTTGTCTGGGGTTCCTGGTAGGAAATACCGCATGCTTTCTAGTAGTGATGACTTACATACAGGGATTAGTGATTCCTGGCCTAGAGTGAGAGAAGCGAAGTTTTTGGGATCGAGTAAGCTGACATTAATTGCACCTCGATAGCAAATGAGGAAGTCATATTCTTGCGAACGCAGAGATTCAAAAAAACTAACTCCAGATTTAATGCTCGACAACAACGCAAAATAATATTCAGGAGAGCTACCTTCTATTTGCCGCAACCATGAAGGAAAGAAATGTATTGCTAAATGGTCAGCAATACCTATGGTCAAAGAGCGTCGTTTACTGCTGTCCTCACTATTAAAATCATTTCTAACCTTATGGAACAGATGAACAGATTGCTTCGCTGTTTCAACAAAACGTGTACCATCTTCCGTTAGACGAATCGGATGAGATGTTCTATCGATTAACGTTGTGCCCAGCCATTTCTCAAGGGCCATAATTCTGCGGCTAAAAGCCGATTGTGTTACATTGCGATTTTCCGCTGCCTGGGAGAAACTACCGATGTTTGCAAGGCAGATAAAATCTTCTAACCACTTGAGTTCCATAAGTTTTTCTAATAATTATCTAATGTTAGTGTGGCCTAGTTGGATGCTCCAAATATATCGAAATCAATAGGCCTTTGGCTTAAAATAGAGACATTGCCTCATCATCGAGCCCCAGAAATAGTATGCAGCATGTTATGAAATATGTATAGATGGAATTAATGCATAAGAGAAAGGGTTAAAATCATTCGCCTGTTGGCAGATTGCGTAAAAAGTTTTTTCATTAGGTGGGCTTTTGTGAGAACTTTTAGTGTTGGTAAGCTCTCGAACTCAAGTAAAGGTAATTTTTCACTATAATCTTTCTACGCCAATTAATATAGTATGTAGGTGTTGATTGTGGAGTTCTTATGCTGTTGACTTATCGAAGTTTGCCTCGTTTCAATATGCCTTCATTGGCAATATTTCTATGCCTCTGGTTTTTAGTGCATTCACCAGCATCATACACCGAGGAAGGTAAAGTTTCTTCCGATACAGGGGAGCTTGTTAAAATAGGTGATAGTGAGATAGAGGTGGTGTTCACTGATGGTGGTTTAAAGAAACTTAGAGAGCAAGCTTTGATTTGGGTGGAAAAATCGGCCCAAACGGTAGCTAAATATTATGATGGCTTTCCGGTATCCAATTTGGTAATTGCACTAATCGAAGGAGAAGGAGACAGTGTTAGTTCAGGCATTGTATTCGGTGGAGAGCTGCCGGTTATTAACGTTTGGGTAGGCAAAAATGCCACTGAAAAATCGTTTATAAAAGATTGGGTGATGGTGCATGAAATGGCACATCTAGCCATGGCCAATGTGCGACGTAAACACCATTGGCTTGAAGAGGGACTTGCGGTTTACGTGGAGTCTATCTCACGCTTGCAGGCGGGTGATCTAACAGAAGACTATGTTTGGCGAGGTTTTATGAAGGGGATGCCTAACGGTGTCCCCAAGCGCCATGAAACGGGTTTGGATAATACTGCCACCTGGGGTAGAACCTATTGGGGAGGCGCGCTATTTTGCTTGCTCGTGGATATTGATATCCGCCGACAAACAGACAATCGCCATGGTATACGCGATGCTCTGAGGCATATTGCAGCATCTGGTCATACTATGGTGCGTGAAGCTGATATTCTCGATTTAATGAAACTAGGGGACGATGCCTTAAAAGTCGATGCATTTAAGCGCAACTACCGCGAGATGGCATTACAGTATACTCATATCGACTTGGATCAGCTCTGGCAGCAGCTGGGAGTTAGTATGAAAGGCGATGAGATTGTCTATAATGATAATGCGCCGTTGGCTAAAGTACGTAAGAAATTATTAGTCAATTAATGCTATTATACATCCTAATTTAGGGATAGTGATTATTTGAAAGGATTCGAGATGCACTTCATACTTATTAGCACCCATTTAACCCCCCCTTCTTCTCAGGATCATATTCTTCCATTACTTATCCCCAGCTATACTCTTAATACCTCGGTGTAGGCTATATTATTTACTTAAAGGATCATCTGCGTTATGGATAAACGTCAACTTATATATTTTTTATCTACTCTATTTTTCGTCTTTAGTACCTTTTCTTTGCGCGCGGAAGTCTTGCCTATCGAAACGTTTATTAAACATGGGGATTATCTCGATATAAAAATATCGCCAGACGGTAAACATCTAGCTGGCAGGCTTAGAGGTAAAGACGGTGTGGCATTAATATTTATCAATATCGAACAAGGAAAAATAGTTGGCGGTACTAGAGCTTTCGGTGGTGGTGACATCCATTCTGTAGCTTGGGTTAGCGATGAACGCGTTATCTACGAAATAGCTGAAAGACGCCCAGGTCATGATAGTAAATTTTCTACCGGTGAGTTATTTGGTATCAATATCGATAACTCAAAGGCAAAATATCTCTACGGCTATCGCGCCGGTGATAAACGCACTGGCTCTCGTCTATTCACCAAGGATGATAATTATTCCAGTTTAGAGGTACTCAACGTCCTGCCAAAAGATAAGAAACATATTCTAATTATTGAATATCCTTGGGAACAGCAGGGAAATTACTGGTACGACAGGCGTTCGCGCTCTGCAATTATAAGTAAATTAAATATTTATTCAGGGAAAAAGAAAAAAATTGAATTTATTCCTTATAACAATGTATCTGCATTAGCCGACGATAACGGCAACGTTAATTTTATTCGTTGGCAAACAAAAGACAATAAATTTCTTTCGGCTTATCGAAAGAAAAATAAGCAAGAATGGCAAATGTTGTCGCAATCCCTTGGTATTGATGACGATATCAAACCTGTTGCCATAAGTAGAGACTCTACCAAAGCTTATTTCGAAGTAGCGGAAGGGGATGCCGGTTTGACTAATGTCTATGAATTAGACTTTGCTGAAGGTGGATTGGTAAAAGTGTTTAACAATACTGAGTCCAATATTAATAATTGGATTTATGATCCACATAGCTTAAAGCCTGTGGTAGGTGTCGCTTATCCGGATAAAACCCAATATTATTATACCGATTCAGATAGTAATGTTGTTAAAAATCATAAGAAACTAGTAAAAGCTTTTAAGGGGCAAGATATATTTTTTACTAGCCGAACTAGGGATGGAAAACTTATTTTAGTGCGTGTCGAGAGTGATATAAATCCGGGAGAGTACTATCTCTATAATACCGAAAGCAAAAAGGCTCAACTCGCTTGGATAAATAAATCCTGGGTCGATCCAAGGTTGATGCGTCCGGTAAAGCATATAGCGTTCAACGCTAGAGATGGTATTAAAATTAAAGGCTTTCTTACTTTACCTGAAGTTAAAGGTGGTAAAAAATCACCTTTGGTTGTACTGGTTCATGGTGGCCCTCACGGGATTAGAGATTATTGGCAATACGATGATGAAGTGCAACTACTTGCCAACCGAGGCTATGCTGTTTTACAGATAAATTTTCGCGGTAGTGGTGGTTATGGCAATAAGTTTGAGGATATGGGCAATCGCCAGTGGGGTAGCGGCATAATTAACGATATTCTTGATGGCACTCAATATATTTTTAAGACAGAAGCCATCGATGCAAACCGCGCTTGTATTTTTGGTGCAAGCTATGGTGGTTACGCTTCGTTAATGGCTGCTGTACGAGAACCTGATACCTTTAAATGTAGTATTGGCTATGTTGGTATTTACGATCTGGAATTAATGTACTCTAAAGGTGATATTCCTGATCTATGGGGTGGGGAGGCATATTTGCAAAAAGTACTTGGTCACGATCAGCAGCAATTAAGAGAATTCTCGCCGGTTAATTATGCCGATCAAATCAAAGCAGCAGTAATGTTAATTCACGGCGAAGAAGATCTAAGGGCACCACTCATACATGCAAAAAAAATGCGCAAAGCTTTAAAACGCGCAGGCAAGGAGCCAAAATGGTTATTGTATGGCGATAGCGGCCATGGAGTTTGGAGCATGAGAAACCGCAAAGATTTATACAGTAGGCTCATTAAGTTTCTAGATAAGCATATAGGACAAGATGTTGCTATCCCTGCAGCTAAAGCTCAATAAACCCAGTAAAATAGTCTGCTTAGCAGACTATTAATAAATGGCATACAACCCTTAAATACTATTATGCGAAATTTAAAGGTGTATTTTTATTTACTTACAGCCTTAGCACTATAATTATTGGGTATTTTTGCACTGCCTATTGTAAGCAATTATTTTTAGCTTCTTCCGGTAAATTTCCACAGAGTGATCCGTCAATATTTTTGACCAGGGCATTTTTTTCACAATAAATGCTTTTACTCTGAATAAAAAACTAACAGAATATAGTAATTTAACATCTTCATAATACCCCTGAGGGCAGTTAGTTAAATAACGCATATCCCCACCGTGATAATAACCACTAAATCTCGATAGCAATGTATTTCTAATATCGTCACCAATATAAGGTATAAATTTTGATAGCCAAGCCAGTAAGCCAATCAATTCGTCACCTGTGGGCATCATGGTGACAGGGTCTGCGGCATTCACGATGCGATAAAGAGGTGTCTTCATATCACTGAACCAAACTCTATCTGCAACTCTAGGAGAACCGTATGTATAACATGCTGCAATACCTGCCGTATGAGTAAGTTTTTTTGCTGCTATAGTAGCTAAGGCTCCACCCAAACTATGGCCTGTTATAAACAAAGGCTTGTGTTGTGCTTGTTCTTTATCTAATGCGATTTGAATGTCGACGGCTACTTTATCATAGGCCTGGCTAAAGCCTGAATGTATTTTTCCTCCCGACTTACAGGGGATTGTGGAAGACTTAAAATCTGTTGTTATGTCATTTATACTGTTGGGCTCGGTTCCTCGAAATGCCAAGATAATCGAGGTGTCGCTCTCTAATAAAATTGCTTGTACGCCATCATTATCAAATGTTTCTTTTAACTCCATTTGTAAAAAATCAGCGTTTTCCTCTAGTTTTTTCCTTTCTTCTTCTGGATCGTACTCAAAACTTTTAATGAGTTTAAGCAATGGCGTCATTTTGTGCTGATCAAGAATGCTGGCCACTCTTTCGACAAGGTATTCCTTCTCTTTATGCTTGAATATGGGGTTAAACTTCAAATAGGAAAGCTCTGCTATACAAGCCATCAGCCACGATGTTCTATCACTATAAGCCTGCCGGTAATGAGGCATTTTCTTAGATAGTAGATATTCGACCTCAGCTAGTTCTTCTGTTGAACTTACTAATATATTTGACATATACAACCTTGATCAGATGATATTTGATTTGCAGTAAACACTATTTTGCTAGGAGTTTCTAGAGGCTTATTGTGAACATAATATAAGCAGTGCTATAGCTTTATTAATGTTGCTTCTCTGCTTAAATATTGTTATTTAGCTTTATTGTGAAGCCACATGCATTTGCTTTCGTCTATAGCAACATGTTTAAGCCTAAAGTGGACATAAAGTGTTCTATTATGTTTTCCGGTAGAACACTTATGAGAATTATTAGTAATCATGTTATTGGGTACGAGTGAGATATTTGTTTATTGTTGAAATTTTACAATCACTTATTATTGAATTGCGGAAATAATACAAAAAAATAAGTGCATATGGGATAACGTTGGTTATCCCATGATAATTTGCTAAAACGTTAAATAATTTGTACAAAACTACATCTAAGTCGATGACGGGGCTTGGCAATCATTATGTTTCTATCGACGCTATATTTTTAAGAACACTATATAAGCACGATAAATACTATTGCATCATATTGATAATGACTTCCAGACTAGTAGCATTTAAACAGCATACAATGATAAATATTAAATATTGCTTTAAGGTCATAGTATCAACTTTACGATAACGGTTCACGAGTGCCCATAAACTATGAATGGAATCTTAAGTAATCAATTTTTAATAAATAAAAATAGAAGATAAATGATTTTGTAAACAAATGTAATATCGATGTAAGCGATTTTGCTAAGGTTTTACAAAGTGCAAACTTGTATGCCATATCATTGCTAAAAAACCTTAAGCGTATCGATTTCCAGTGGTTAAGTTTGGCTATTTATCCATGTGAAGACTATGGGTTTAATAAGAAAATGGTCAACAATTCCCAATAATTGCATGCCCTAAAAAAGGGCTTTTAGGTGAAGTCTTGAAGTATGTGTCTTAAATAAGTATCACTACCATCAAGCTTTTTAGACGCTTTTATAATCGATTGACGCTAATTGTTGTATTTATAATGAATTAAAACTACATCAAAGGTTCATATTATTGAAGAAAATAGATGCTAACCTTAAGTAGAGGGCTTGGATAATATTGTTCTAAAGCTCTATTATTGTACAACTATCAGTCAAAAGTAACCGACAAGGATCAGCCTAATACACGCCCAATACAAGGGGCTGTAAAGGAGTTTATAAACGTGGAAACCGTTAATGAGCTTAAACGAGCTCACTCTGTAGGCGAGCAGATTGCCAACACCGTCAGTCATGGTATTGCCATGCTGGCAGCGGCGGCAGCGGCGCCAATTTTAATATATGCTGCTGCCCAACAGGGAAGTGTGTGGAGTATTGTAGGAGCGAGTATTTTTGCTGCAACTATGCTTTTGCTTTACGTTACTTCCACTATTTACCACGTTCTACCTAGTTGTCGTGCGAAAGAAATTTTTAAAATTCTCGACCACGGTGCTATCTTCTTATTAATTGCCGGTACATATACACCCTTTACACTGGGTGTTTTACGCGGTACTTGGGGATGGATTTTATTTGGCTTGGTATGGAGCCTCGCATTAATTGGTATTGTGTTAAAAGTAAGATCAAAAGCAAAAGACTCAAGAACATCCACCATTCTCTATTTGGTGATGGGCTGGTTGGTAGTAATTGCCATTGAACCACTCCTGTTGCATATGTCATCCTGGGGACTATTTTGGCTCTTTGCTGGTGGCATTGCTTACACGGTAGGCGTTATATTTTTTGTTCTAGATCATAGGGTGAAATACGCTCATTTTATTTGGCACCTTTTTGTAATTGCCGGGACATCTTGTCATTTCTTTGCTGTTTTATTTCACTCCTATTGACGCTGAACTTCCTGACCAAGGGATAGAAATGATCGCCCAACATAAAAGAAATCGTGTAAAACCAGCAGCTTAGGATGGATGATTGAAAACTTTTTTGATTGACATTGAATTTTTCTCTCGTAGATTTTAAAAATAAATTCCTATCAGGTAATATTATTTAAGTTTAAAAGTCTTCCTAATTATTTCAGTTTAATAGTGTAATTATCTAACTGACTTCACGCCAAATTAGAGCATTAGGATCATAGTGACACTTCGAGGGTTTGGCATAAAGGGTATTATCTTGAGTAAATGCTCTACAGTCTGAACAGATATATCGAAACTCACAATCTTTACATGTATCGATATCATCTTTTTTTATCGTCCATGCTTCACGAAATGCATCGTCTTTTATAATATCCTCTAGCTTTATGTGATCTATATGACCGAAGCTATTTTTCATTGCGGGACAGTTTTTTATTTCACCGTACTGATCAATTGATATTTTTCTATTGAGACAGGTATTATGTTGTTGTGCCTCTAGAAATACTTCTTGATTTATTCGCATATTCAAAGGGTGGATAATACCACAGTGTGTTTCGTCATAAATAACCTGATCAATAAATACGATGTCGTCGCGGAATATATCAAGCGATGGTGAGCTGTGAATAGTAACCGAATTCAAGCGTGAGTGCATCTGAATAAGAAGTTCAATTTTTTCGCCTATGAATTCTGTTCTATAAGGTATGATCAAATCTATAATTTTTATTCGGCTATTTTCTATATAAGAAGCGATTATATTAAGATCATTAAGAGTAATGTCTGAATCGTTAAAAAATCGTAATTGAATTTCTGGGCAACCGAGACTATCTAGCTGAGAAAATAAGTTACCAAAGTCATGCTGACTATTTTTACCAATATCTATAATTGCATTAGATACTTTTCTAGGTGAATTCCAGGTTAGATCTAACTTGGGAAAGTTTTCTGGTGTTGCAGTAATGAAACCATATTCTTTTTCTAATAGAAAATTTATTTCTTTGTTGATTGTAATTCCGCTCGGCTCCTTAAGGGTTTTTTCGAGATCAATATAAGAATAATTTAATAGTAAATTATATAATTGAGAGCTAATAACTTCATAGTCGCTACGTTGTAGGTCACAAATAATATTGCGTTTTGAACCATTCACAGGAATACAACTAGAAAATAGTATGAAATAACCTTTATTCATTGATTTTCCTATCATAATAATAGTAATTAATTGATTTAGATATAGGCTTGTAGTTACCTGAAGGTAACGATAGTCGGCTTTGATAAAAGTCTACAGATAGAAAATTATCTTCTTTCTCGTTATTTAAAAAGATACTATCTTCATTTGGGGTATCTAAAGAGAGGTCGAGTTGATAATTAATAGGTAATTTATTCAGGTTTTTTTTTGGAGTGTTCATAACTATCCAATTAAATATTCTGTGATTTTTTTTGATAAGTTATAATTGCAAGGGTAAGAAGTCATTTCGAATTGACCTACTGGGTTAACTTCTAAAAAAATATAATCGTTACTATCAGTAACAATGATATCAATCGATCCACTATCCAAACCAAC
Source organism: Agarilytica rhodophyticola (assembly GCF_002157225.2). NCBI lineage: Bacteria > Pseudomonadati > Pseudomonadota > Gammaproteobacteria > Cellvibrionales > Cellvibrionaceae > Agarilytica > Agarilytica rhodophyticola. The sequence goes on along the minus strand of NZ_CP020038.1, from coordinate 5,571,350 downwards.
ATAGTTCATAAATAAAACCAACTTCTCTTCAATAACTTTAGGGAGTTTGTAAGGAACTGTTCTGTTGGGCTTTTCATCATTATAGTTCCTAAAGTCAATTTCTGTTTTAGAGTCGAGTTGTGAGAATATGGCCATGCTATAACAAGTTCCGGATAAATAAAATATTCTCAATTCGTAAGCTTTTTTTATTCTCCTTTGAATAAGAGAAGGCATAAAATATTCGTCGAGATTGGATAGGCAATCATGAGTTATAGATTTAGTTAAGCCTGTACTCATATGAAGTCCTTTACATATATACTCCCCACTGTGCATAAACGTAAGTGCACTTTCCTTGCGTGAAGTGCTAAGCGACTGTGGTACCATTAGGCCGGCTTTCTGTGCATAATATAGCGAAGTTAATTTGCTTATTTCAGTTTTATCTTGTATGCCTAAACCTCTATATTCTTGATGCAAAAACATATGAAAAAATTCGGATATAGCAGATCTGTCTCGTTGGATAAAACTCTCTACAAGTTCATAGTTGGGTATATCTTCTGATATATTAATGTCTATATGCATATTAATAAATCCACGTCTATACCATACGCCATGAATATTATCGGAGTAAATTAATCTTCCATCAACTTCCAGTGTGAATGAAATTTGTCCATCATCAATAACTAATTTGTTAAGAGTAATCGTGTCATTTTCATTAATTCGAATAAACGAGTACCCGATATAGTCGATCCAGTCTATTACTGTTTCGGTACTAAGGTCTGCTTCTTCGCTGATAATAAGTATTAATTTTGACATGACAAGTCTTCTAGTGTGTATCTTTTCTATTAGATTAAAGAATTCGCTTTTTCGAATTTCAAAAAAGCGAATCTTTGAAATGACTATATAGTCATTATACTTGTTTAAGAGTATTCAAGACGATTTCTCGATGGTCTCCACCGTTGTTACCTTGTATACAGCGACCGGTAACAGTGTCACTACCTTTGGACTTAGTTTGAGTTGCATCGTAGCGAGCATTAGTTCCTGCTATTCCGCCTTTGATATTATTCGCAGCAGTATTAGCTAGTGCATTAGCTTTAAAATCATTTAGATCTTTCATTTTAATATCTCCAAAAATTAATTAGAGCTTTCAAACCGTTGAAAGCATAAAAATTATAGAGCTGAGATGATTGGCGTTTCTATCCCCCCATATGGGGGGGAGAATTTTTTTAGGTGAAAGATAGAATTAGTTATGAAGATTTTTTAAAGTGATGGACATATTTTAAGTGAACTAAGTATGAAGTTTTTTAACCAAGTTAGTTTTCCTTTCTGTAGGCAATTTGATCAAATGGATTGTGGGCCAACTTGTTTACAAATGGTTGCGAAGTATTATGGCCGCCAATTATCATTAGAAAAGTTACGTGAGCGTTGTTTCCTTTCCAGAGAAGGAGTGTCTTTGTTAGGCGTTAGTGACGCTGCAGAAGATATAGGCTTAAGATCCTTAGCTGTTCAGGTTCACATCGATAAGCTAATCCAGGATGTAGAGTTACCTTGTATCGCACATTGGCAACAAAATCACTTTGTGGTGATATATAAAGTTACCAAGAGTCGTATTTATATTTCTGATCCTCGATTAGGTAAAGTTTCATATACTAAAAAAGAGTTTTTAGAGAATTGGGAATACGAAAATAAAGAAGGTGTTCTATTACTCCTCCAACCTACACCAGAATTTTCTAATAAGAACCTTGAGTTGGATGATGAGAGGCATTCGATTTCTTTCATCTTAAATTATCTGAAGAAATATAAAGCCTATATTATTCAGTTATTCGTCGGCATGCTATTCGGTAGTATTTTAAGTTTGATATTTCCGTTCTTAAGCCAATCCATTGTGGATTATGGTATTCAGCACCAAGATATGGAGTTTATTTACTTAATATTGACGGCACAAATTCTTTTATTTATTGGCAAAGTTGCTATTGAATTTATTCGCAGCTGGATTTTACTTCATATAGGGACACGCATAAATATTAGTATTGTGTCAGATTTTCTTACCAAACTAATGAAGCTTCCCATGTCTTTTTTTGATACTAGAATGATGGGTGATATTATTCAGCGGGTTCATGACCATGAAAGAATTGAAAATTTTTTAACGAATTCAACATTAAATGTGCTTTTTTCCTTGGTTAATCTCGTCATATTTAGCTTTGTTTTAGGTTTCTATAATTTGAGTATATTGCTTGTTTTTATCATCGGAACACTTTTTCACTCAGCATGGATCTTTATTTTCTTAGGAAAACGCAAATCTATCGATCATATGATTTTTACCGAAGAAGCTAGTCATCAAAATAACTTGATACAGTTAATAACGGGTATGCATGAAATTAAGCTATATGGATGTGAGAGAAGCAAACGTTGGGAATGGGAGAGAATACAAGCAAGGCTTTTTAAAATTAATGTTAAAGGGTTAACTATTGAGCAATACCAGGAGGCTGGCGCACTTTTTATTAATGAGCTAAAAAATATTTTAGTGGTGTTTTTGTCGGCAAAACTAGTTATTGAAGGTGAAATTACTCTGGGAATGATGATGGCTATATCTTATATTATCGGCCAGTTAAACAACCCAGTTATGCAACTTATCCAGTTCGTTCATTCCCTACAAGATGCCAAAATAAGTTTTGATAGATTGAGTGAAATTCACAATAAGAAGAACGAAGTAGATGCAAATTCGGTAGTTGGTATTTATAAGAATAAGACTGAGGGCATATATCTAAATCAAGTAAGTTTCCAATATTCTGGGCCAAATTCAGAAAAAATATTAGAAAAAATTACTATGCAGGCACCTAAAGCAAGTGTGACAGCTATCGTTGGCGCCAGCGGTAGTGGTAAGACAACATTGCTCAAATTATTGCTTAAATACTACCCTATTATTGAGGGTAATATTAGTATAGGAAAAATAAACCTCAATAATATCAATACTAGAGAATGGAGAAAAAATTGTGGTGTTGTAATGCAAGATGGTTTTTTATTTTCTGACTCCATACAAAAAAATATTTCTATAGACGATGAAAGTACTGATATTGATCGACTATATGAGGCAGCTAGAATAGCTAATATCCATGACTATATACAAGAGCTTCCACTAGGTTATCAAACAAAAATTGGTGCGGATGGTCATGGTCTAAGTCAAGGTCAAAAGCAGAGAATATTGATAGCTAGAGCTGTGTATCGAGATCCTGACTACTTATTCTTTGATGAGGCGACAAGTGCCCTCGACGCTAAAAATGAACGTATTATCATTGATAACCTAAGCAAGTTTTATAAAGGAAAGACAGTTGTGATAATTGCTCATCGACTAAGTACAGTTAAAAATGCTGACCAAATTGTTGTTCTAGATAAGGGTAAAATTGTTGAACAAGGAAATCATATATCTTTAACATCCCAAAAAAGTTACTACTATGATTTAGTTAAAAATCAGCTGGAGTTGGGTAATTAGATATGAATCAATACGTTAAGATAAGTTCTGAAAAACCATTAATAGAAGAAGGTTTTTCTACACTTACTATGTCTAATGAAACCCAAGAAATTATGGGGACAGTACCTTCATGGATTATTCGTTGGGGAAGTAGTGTAATAGCTATGGTTATCGCCATATTGTTGTTATTGAGTTGCTTGATAAAATACCCAGATGTTATTAAAGGGTCAGTTGTATTGACCAGTTCATCACCTCCTTCTCCTGTGGTGGCCAAAGGAAGTGGAAAAATAGAGCAGTTATTGGTGAAAGATGGCGATTATGTTAAAAAAGATCAACTTCTTGTTACTATGGAGCATATAGGTGATTTAGAACAAATATTATCGTTAAATTCTTTATTACAAAAAATTGAGAGCTACCTAGCGGAAACTAATAAGAACTATTCTTTTAAATTTCGTCACTATACCGATCTCGGTGAGATTCAACCATCATACAATGAACTTCTAGAGTCATTTGACCAATTAAAAAACTTCGAAGATATTAGTGACCATGAACGACAACTCAATGATGTTCAAGCTCAAATGGATATCTTGGAGAAAATTAAAAAAAGGCGAATTTCTAAATTGGAGCTATTAAGATCGGAGTATGCGATAGCTAAAGAACGTTACCAGCATAAGCTTAAATGGTTCAATGAATCTATTGTATCAAAATACGAACTTGAAGAGTCAGAAGAAAAGTTAAGTAGTATCCATATATTGTTACAGGATATTGAGTCCGAGCGGTTGGATACTCACTTGAGAAGTATTGAGCTTAGCCGTTTGGCTGAATCTATAAAACATAAATATTTAACGCAAAAATTAATATATAAGAATAAAATAAGAGAAACTATCCGCGAAGTAAAACATCGCTATAAAATTTTTGAAGATAGTTATTTACTGCGTGCTCCTAGATCTGGGGAGGTATCCTTTTTAAATTTTTGGAGTGAGCAACAATTTGTAAAAGCAAGTGAAAAAATAATGTATGTTGTAGCGAGTGATATTTTGCCTTTTGCAAGGTTAACTTTGACTAATCATCGTTTAGGCCAAGTTAAGAAAGGGCAGATAGTTCTTATTAAGCTTTCGCACTATCCTCATCATCAATTTGGAGCGGTAGAAGGTGTTGTTAATACTGTATCATTGGTGCCTAATGGTAGCAAATATGTTGCTGAAGTGATGTTACCTAGAGGCCTTGTGACTAATTACAATAAGAGGCTAGATTATAGCCCTGAAATGTCTGGTCAGGCTGAAATTGTTACTGATAAATTAAGATTGATTACCAGAATTTTTAATACATTTAGATCGTTACTATCTTAATTTTTAGATACTCAATAAAATTGAAGTGCAGTATAAATCGAAACCATTATCTAGATATTTATAATTAAGTTAGATGAAAAATTTTATTGTGGCAGAAGGCTACTTTGGTTGCTGTGTTCTAATCTAAGCTTACCAGGAACAGATATTCGCATATTAGAGCAGAGTGATATTTACTCACACTCGTGGTAGTTTACAAGTATCAACGCTTAATCTTGAATTCCGGTAAAAACAATAGGAAGTGCAAGACTTAATAACCATAACCAATGGATTTAATTCTAACCACTACGCCATCTTCAAATACAATACGTCGGCTTAGTTTGTTAGGGCCAAAGTTGTATTCCCACTCTTCTACTTCAATTTCTACTGATACTTCATCGTAAATCCCGACTCGTGCTCGTCTACGGTTGGGGGCTACTTGTTCTGAGCCTGATATACCGCCGCTACGAAAAATGGAACGGGTTCTGATATTCTCCGGCTCTCCGCAGTAATTCGCGACACGGGACAGTCCGTCGCCTTCTTTGATGACTTTAGAGCCACAGCGCAGCGCAAATGCTGATGTGGTGGCACTTAAACAGATAATTAAAAGACAAAATTTCGCTGCACGCATACGCTGACCTCTGCTGATAAAACCGTCACCCATTCCATTAATGTCATTAGAAGTGCTCAGTATTCTCTAACAATAGTCCTTAAAAATAATCCCTAACTTAAATACACGTGATTGTGATCTCTCACAACTGAATACAAGCTGAATCAATGACATTCTTCGCAAATATTACTTTGATTCTAATAATAGCGTTTTCGTTCCATCGGCGCCTCTAAAAGTTAAAAGTTAGTTTCGCGTAGTAGAGTCGTCCTCTTGGGTCGTGCACTTTTGAGTCGAAGCCGCCGTTAGTGAACACTTGCGGCGGTGTTTGGCCGCTGACATTAATTCCGCCAATAGTCAGTGCTGGCCAATGTTCGTTGCCAAGCAGCTCGGCGAGTTTCAAGTGGTACTGGAGGTCATAGGTGATAATACTATTGATTTTGCGCAAGGGGACGTCGTCGGGGCACTGTCCGTTAGTTGCGCTTGTGTCGTTAGCGCAGTTCTGATCATCATTGTAGCTGTCGATAAACCGGCCAAATACGTTGAAGGTGTGTGCCCCATTTGTCCATGTGATACCAGTATTAATACGTAGCTGAGGCGTTGATGTGCCAAAATTGTTAAAGTTACGTTGACCTGCGCCGTCAATATCACCCGCTTGAGGGTCTGAAATATCGTAGTTGAGGATATAAGTTCCTGCCATAAACGGCTGGAAACTCCCTATTGACGTATCTATGTCATAACGGGCGGTAAAATCGATGCCATCGGTATCGATCGAACTGGCGTTAATAAAATTAAGATTAACCCGCGTAATTTGTCCTGTGAGCGGATCACCAGCTCGAATAACGCGGCTGCTGTCTTGTGCGAAGGCATTGATCACGGCTTGTGAATTTTCTTGGATGATGGCATTGGATACGTCAAAGTGCCAATAGTCCAGATCTAAACTCAATGCCTCTGTTATATTGAATGTCCCGCCTAAGGTCGTGACGTCGACATCCTCCGGGGCGAGTTGTGAGTTTCCCATGGTTCGGGTGGCTACGAAGCCTGCATTACCTTGCGGAGATATGGGATCGGTAACTTGTTCAAGCACCGTTAAATTGCCCGATACTTGAAAAATCGATGGTGCGCGAAAGGCCGTTGAAAATCCTCCGCGCAACTGAATGCTGTCGTTAGGTGTATAGACCAGAGCAATTTTAGGATTAGTAGTGTCGCCGATACCATCGCCGTAGTCTTCATAACGCACTGCTAATTGAGCATTAATTTGTTCTGTTACGGGCACTGCTAGTTCGAAAAATACAGCGCTTACATCTCTGTCACTAAGAAAATCGGAATTACCCACGACGAAAGTAAAAGCGTCTTGATTACTTAAGTCGTCGTAATCATGTTCTAACTCTTCATTTCTGTACTGGGCTCCTAGGGCAAAGCTAATGGTGTTATCGCCAAGGGTGAAAAGTTCACCAAACACGAGGCCTTGAAAACTCTGCAGTTCCGATGTTGACGACAGTTGTTGGGTTTCGAAAATACTATTGATAACGTTCTGCGAATTTGGCAGTGTAGAAAAAGCGCTAGAAAATGGATTAAAAAATTCGCAATCGCCAATACCTGCTTGAGCATTGGGATCAGCGGGGCCTGTACAATTACTACCGCCGAAACCATTAAGTGCATTGACTAAATTATTGGTCACCGCATCAGGCTGCAAGCTCAAGCCTTCATTACGAGCATAAACTACGTTGAACTCCCAACCCAAACTACTATCAATGCTATCCTTTTTTACACCAGCGGCAAAACGAGTGGTATCGAATTCATAATTACTAACAGCTGGGTCGCCGCCATTACCAATAACACGCCCTAAAAATAATACCGGAGCATTAAAAAAATTCCCTGGATTATTGGCAGGCACCAGTGTTGGATTAAGTAATGGGAACGACGGAGAATTATTACGCGCAGCCTCCGTACGAGAATAAGCCACCTCTGCAAAGCCATGAATATTGTGATTGAAATCGTAGTGCCCTCGCAAAAAAGTATTTAAGCGTTCCTCTTCGGCGACTAAATTAAAAGAGTCGCCAAAGGTGAAACCGCAGGTGCCCACATCGAAACCGCTACCACCAACATCTGCAACAAGTACTTGTGGTATGCCACCGGCATCGGCGCAGCCAGGATCGATGATAGGAGCATTTGCTGGCAGGCCCGGAACTCCCAAAAAAGCTCCCGGATTTCCTAATACGCTACTATCGTCTTGCGGACGGCTTAGCTGTCTATCGGCTGTTGTTAAAGGCGAGCGTTCTAGATAGCTCAGTGCGGCAATAAGTCCCCCTTTATCTGTTTGATGGCCTATCAAGATTTGCGCAACACTTTCGTCGGAATCTCCTTCTTCGACGATTTGTTGATAGTCGAGACTTACTTCTACACCATCAAAATTATCTCGGGTATTAAAATTAACCACGCCGGCAACTGCATCTGAACCATATAAACCCGATGCGCCATCTTTTAAAATATCAATATTTTTAACCGCTATAAGTGGTAATAGCGCATTAGTGTCAACAAAATTAATTCCGTCGTTAGTTGGGTGACCACTTACTACTTGCCGTTGGCCATTTAATAAAACTAAGGTGGAAGCTACACCCAGTGCGCGTAGGTTAAAATTACTGGTTCCTGTTGTTCCTGCCTGGGTAAATGCATCTGGGTTATTTTCCGAGCCGCTATTGATTGTCAGTGTTTGTACAAGATCAACCACACTCTTAGCACCCGATGCTAGTATTGCTTCGTTACTGATGGATTGAATGGGCGAAGGAGAATTATATTGTGGGTCATGAGGGACATAGCTGCCTATTACCCTCACTTCTTCAACGTTGTCGTCTAAGTATTCAATATTGTTCTGTTGTGCATTAGCGAGTTCAATAATAATGGAGCTCGCTAACACTGCGGAAAAATACAATAACGGGTGTTTCATGGGAAGTTTCTATCTTATTTGACTCATCCCTGAAACAGTTTATGTAAGTGCCTGTTAATTAGGGTTGTTTTATTAACAAGCATTAAGTGGTTACTATGTTAATTAAAAACCAGTATGTGGCTGTCAGCTTCATTTGCATAAAGAGCTTCCACTTCATCGCTGCGATTCTCGATAGCTGTACGCTGATTGATCGTACCTTTATCTGATAGTTCGTGGCGGTTAGGGTCAGGTGCTTTGGCGGTGAATGCGAAGCGTGAAATGCGACTAGCACTACCGGGGTTGGCAGCATTGTATTTTTCTATAGCGGCTTGCAAGAAATTGATGACTCGAGGATGTCGGATAAGTTCGGCTATTGGAATATCTTGTTGTTGCGCAATGAGTTGTAACCCTTCGAGTTTTGGTACCGCCAGTACTGCTAGCGAACTTCTGTCATTACCGCACAGAATGAGATCGCTCAACGCAGGTGTTAATATATTAACAAGTTGCTCGCGCACTCTTCCGCCACATACCCAGGTTCCGGTTGCAAGTTTAAACTCTTCAGATAAACGCCCAGTAAATACCAGCCCTTGAGTATAATCATTGTTGTCGTGAAAGCGTGCGGTATCACCGGTGCGATAAAAACCTTCTTCATCGAAAGCTTTGGCATTGACTTCAGGCGCATTGAAATATCCTGGAGTCACACTAACACCGCGCAGCCGTACCTCGTATCGATCGTCAACAGGTACTAACTTAACATCGATGCCGGGCAAAGGCAGGCCTATGCCTACTTTTGTTGTATCAAAATAAATTGTCATACACGCGCCTGAAGTTTCTGTGGCGCCATAACCCGCTGTTACAAATATACGATGTCCAGTTTCCGCAACAGCAAGAGCTTGCATGCGATCGTAAATAGCTTGCGGTAAGGCTGCGCCACCGTACATTAGTGCACGTAGATTTTTAAAAAAACAAGTTCTCAGTGTTTCATCTTTCTCCAAAGATTCAACCAGTACAGCATAGGCTGCGGGAACGTTAAAGCAGGAAGATACTGAAATTTCACGCAAATTACGCAAGGTTTCAGCAAACAACTCAGGTATGGGTTTACCATCGTCAATATATAAAGTTGCACCTTGCAACACGGCAGCGAGCATTCCCGCCGAACCAGAAATATGGCTCCAAGGTAGCCAGTCTAGATAGGTTTCAGCAGGATTTTCTTTATTGCCTAGTGTTTGAAATACTTGTCGCCAGTTAGCCGCCATCATGCGTTGGCTCAGTGTTACAGCTTTGGGCATACCTGTTGAGCCTGATGTCAGCATATAAAATGCTGCAGCATCGAGATCATTTGATTTGATTTGTTGGTGAATACTTTTTGCTTCGGTATTACATAGATTTTTATATTCAATGCAAGGCAAGCCCATAGCTTCCGCATTACGCGTAACAACAGTACATTCTTCTATGTCTAAAGCCATTAAAGCTTGTTTAAAGGGGCCGCCGTGTTCGGCAAAAATAACCGTGGGGTTAAGTAGCTCAACTACATATTTTAGACGCTCATAGCTGCCACCTATTAGCGAATAGTTTGCGCTTATGGCACAGCTTGGGACGCCTGCAGCAAGAGCGCCAAACTTCATCATAGCGTGAGCGATGGAGTTACCGGTAAGAATTAATAAACGTTGTTGCCCTTGTGACTGACGATCTACGAACCATTGGCCTATAGCAGCAATATCATGTTGCGCTTGCGCATAACTATGTTTGATCCATTCACCCCTGGAGCCGTCTGCTAATAATTCACGTTGGGCATAGAGGGTTCTCTCTTGCGCTATATCTGCTTGCGACATAATCGCTAGAACAATGTTTGGCTCGTAGCTTTCGAGTGCATCACCATTGCGCAGAAGAATTGTTCCATCTGCTTTTTTTTCACTTTTTATATTAACAGGTGGTAGGTTAATGCCTCGTAAAGGTATTGTTTTGGTCGCATCTGCTTTGATTACTTCCGGGCTTAGTAATTTTTCTGCATCTGTCATTTTAATTATTATCCTAATATAAATAGTTATAAATAATATAGATGATACAGTCGTAAAACAGCAGGTAAAGAACAGCCATTTTAGAGACCATTAATAGAATCCAAGCAGTAGAGCCCAAACTATAAAAGCTAAGCAATAGAATTGAAGCATCAATTCTAAATGTAAGCGCCTTAAAGTTTGGATGGGTTAAGGCAGCTGTTTTTTATTTTTACCTTTTACGTTTATTTTTTCTTTCTCTTTATGTTATGGCTTCTTTTTATATGTGCTATTTCTACTTCTTGTTCTTGGTTTTTATTTTTGTTGTTAAAACAAAAAATGTGCTATTAACTTTTTTGTCGCAAAAAACTTCTTTTTTCTAGACTATTGTTAAACTTTTTTGTTTCTGTTCTTTATAGTTGAGCTAGAGTTTTTTTAATAAGTTTAATAAGTTAATGAAAAAAATCATAACACTTATCATATGTAATGGCATTATTTTTATAGCTATGCTTTGCAAATATTAAGTTTATGCACTTTTATATATTGCTTTTTGCTGTATAAATTTTGGCTTTATTATTAGGTGATATGACGTGGTATATAAAACTAGCGGCTAAATTTTTTACGATATTGGCTCGGTGTAATGCCAGTATGTTTTTTAAAGAGTCGTGTAAATGCACTAATATCTTCGTAGCCGACTTCACTAATAACCTGTTCAATCTGACAGTGGCTTGTTTCCAAGATGTTTTTAGCAGCGTCGATACGTAGTCTTTGTAAATAACTTAAAGGTGTTTGCCCGGTAGCGCGTTTAAAACGACGTATAAAAGTGCGTGTCGTTAAATTAAATTTCTCTGCTACTTCAGATAAATGAATAACTTCGTGGAAATGTTGCTCGAACCAATCTTGAATATCATTAATATCTGGATCTTGGTGTAAATGCTGCCTTTGCACATTCGCATAGATGGATTGATGTGTGCGTGACATATCGATGACATGGCTTTTCGCTGTCTGCATAGCAATATCTTTGTTGCAGTAGCGTTCTATCAATAAAAGCGCTAAATCGAACCAAGCCATACCGCCGCCGGCACAGAATATATTATCCTGTTGCGTAATCAGTTTATGTGGTTGTAGGTTTACATTCGGGTAGCGTGCCATAAATTGATTAGCGAAGCCCCAGTGTGTTGTCGCTTCCTTACCCTCTAATAGGCCAGCTTCCGCGAGAAAAAAAGAGCCGGTGCAGTTGCTAGCAATATCTGAATTATCTGGTTTACTTTGTTTAATCCACTCAATGAGTTCTACGTTGTTTTTAAGGACTTGCTCAATGGGACCACCAATGGTGGGCACGAGTAATAAATGGCTATGCTTAATGTCTTCTATCTTATGATGGACCTGCAATTGCATCTGATTGATACAGCGAATAGGGCGGCCGTCTATTGACGCCAGAGATATCTTAAAGCGGGGTGTAGGGGCTTGGGCTTGTATACGTTGCCAAGTGATGCCAGCCAGTGAGAATAAGTCGATGGCACCGGTGATGGCACTGGCCAGGGCTTGGTCGAAGCCTAAAATGGTGACATTAATCATTGCTCGGTATACCTAAGGCCTATCGCTTGTCAAAAATGGCCATAATTATGTCAAATATACCAATTAAATTCACTGCCTCTTTGTGACAATCTAACACTGGTGAATCAAATAATAATAAGGTTAGGTATGAACGACGAAGTCATTCGACAGCGAGAAATTGAATTTCAACTCTATGAAGTGCTAGATACACAATCCCTCTGCCAGCGTGAAAGGTTCGCCGAGCATAGCCGCGAAACTTTTGACGCAGCGCTAACTACAGCACACAAAATGGCCCGTGAATTATTTGCCCCCCATAATGCTAAAGCCGACAGCCAAGAGCCGACTTTTGACGGTGACAAAGTGTCTATGTTACCAGAGGTGAAGGTGGCGTTTGATGCGTTTGCGAAAGCTGGGTTTATTGCTGGCCGGTACGATTATGAAGAAGGTGGAATGCAGCTGCCTGAGGCGATAATGACGGCGTGCTGCGGATATTTTACCGCTGCCAATCCCTCGACCAATAGCTATTCCTTTCTCACTACTGCTGCCACTAATGTGGTTCGAACTTTCGCTTCACAGGAAATAAAAGACCTCTTTTATACTTCTATGCTGAGTGGCCGTTTCACCGGTACTATGGCGTTAACAGAGCCTCATGCAGGTTCATCACTGGCTGATATCACTACTAGCGCCACACCAACAGATGATGGTAGCTATCGTATTAAGGGTAGTAAAATTTATATTTCTGCCGGTGAGCATGAGTTGAGCGAAAATATTGTTCACTTGGTATTAGCAAAAATTAAGGGTGGCCCGCCAGGAGTTAAAGGTATTTCTCTCTTTGTAGTACCCAAATACCGTGTCAATGAGAATGGTGATATTGGTGCGAGAAACGATGTGGTGTTAGCTGGATTGATTCATAAACTCGGTAATCGCGGTACAACATCAACGGCCCTAACCTTTGGTGACAATGATGATTGCCATGGCTATTTGGTGGGAGAGCCTCATCAAGGTCTCAAATATATGTTTTTGATGATGAATGAGGCGCGCTTAGCAGTTGGCTTTGGGGCGGCAATGCTTGGCTATAAAGGTTATCTTTATAGCCTTGATTATGCTAAAGAGCGGCCACAGGGGCGTCTTGCGCCTAATCTAAAGCCTACCGACCCTCCCGTTCCCATTATTGAGCATGGTGATGTAAAGCGTATGTTATTAGCGCAAAAAGCCTACGCCGAAGGAAGTATTTCACTGTGCTTTTTCGCTACTCGTTTGCTCGATGATGTACACACAGCAGAAACTGAAGAGCAGCGTGAGAATGCATCTTTATTGCTGGATCTACTGACGCCAGTGGTTAAATCCTGGCCCTCAGAATATGGCACGAAGGCAAATGATTTAGCGATTCAAGTGTTGGGCGGTGCGGGTTATACAAGAGAATATCCGGTAGAACAGTGTTGGCGGGATAACCGTTTAAACGCTATCCACGAAGGAACCAATGGTATTCAAGCCCTTGACTTATTAACACGTAAACTATGGCTTCAAAACGGAGAGGGCTTAAATTTGCTTAAACAGCAAATTATGCAAGATTTTGCAAAAGCCAGCGGCCCGTTGAGTCAGTCTCTTGTTGATAAAGTCGCTGTTTATCTACCTAAACTTCAGAACATTATTGCTGCGCTGGCCATCGCCATGCAAGGTAAGGATTTGCCTGCGGTGTTAAGTAATGCTCAAGGTTTTATGAACGTTTTTGGGAATATTGTTATTGGTTGGATATGGATTCGACAAGCAATTGTAGCTGAGAGACAATTATCAAAGGATAAAGAACTCACCGCTTCTGAGCAGATGTATTATCAAGGCAAACAACAAGCAGCCAAATATTTTATTACATGGGTACTGCCTACTATCGAACACGATTTGGCGTTATTAGAAGCACTGGATGATACTTGCTCCACTATGCAAGGCGATTGGTTTTAGTTGCTGCTTTTAGTCAGTGGTTTTAGCGCCTGTGTCTAAAGGCTTGCCAAATGTTTACAATTTAATGTCGCCAACCACGGCGATAAACACTCACATATAGGATTAAAATGAAAAATACACAATTCTTACTTGCTGCAAGACCCGAAGGTGAACCTAAGAAAACGGATTGGGAATGTGTTGAAGTTGATGTTCCTGCTGCGCAGGATGGAGAAGTTGTCGTTAAAGTTCACTATATCTCCCTAGACCCAGCAATGCGTGGCTGGATGAATGAAGGCAAATCATATATTGAGCCTGTGCAAATTGGTGCGGTAATGCGCGCCGGTGCTGTGGGTGAAGTGATTGAGTCAAAAACGCCAGATTTTAGTGTTGGTGACCATGTTTACGGCCATTGCGGTGTGCAAAAATACTACGTAGGTTCTCCTAAAGCAGTGGGTTTTCATAAAGTTGACCCCAATATCGCGCCTCTTGAGCGTTATTTAGGGGTGCTAGGTATGCCTGGTATGACAGCATATTTCGGCCTTTTGGAAACCGGTTTGCCAAAAGAAGGAGAGACAGTAGTAGTTTCTGGTGCTGCAGGTGCAGTTGGCGGCGTTGTGGGACAAATTGCGAAAATTAAAGGTTGTCGCGTTGTCGGTATCGCCGGTGGCGCAGATAAATGTAAATACTTGGTTGATGAGCTCGGTTTCGACGATGCTATCGACTATAAAGGTGAAGATATACACCAAGGTTTAAAGCGTACTTGCGCGAAAGGCGTCGATGTATATTTTGATAATGTGGGTGGTGATATTCTCGATGCTGTCTTAACTCGCATTAATATGCGTGCACGTATTGTCGTTTGTGGTGCTATTAGCCAGTACAATAATACTACTGCGGTGAAAGGGCCTTCGAATTACTTATCTTTACTTATTAATCGCGCTCGTATGGAAGGCATTGTGGTGTTTGATAATGCCGCTAACTATGGTAAAGCTGCGGTAGAAATGGCCGGTTGGATTGCTGAAGGTAAGTTAAAAGCCAAAGAGCACATTGTCGAAGGTATCGAAACTTTCCCAGAAACACTTATGATGTTATTTAAAGGTGAGAATTTTGGTAAATTGGTAATTAAAGTTTAGATAGTCCTATATTCTTTTGTTCAAGAAGAAATACCCGCCTAGTGCGGGTATTTTTTTATCTCACTTTTTTTTTCTCATAAGAATGGGTAAGGTGGCAGTAATGTTTAACATCTAAACTTGGCTGAGGTTTTATGTATCGCTCATTATTGCTGTTGTTAGTACTTTCTTTGACATATCTATTTGCCCTCTCTGTGCAAGCGAAAAACTCGCCTAAACAAATACCAACAATTACTGAATTTACCCAGGGGATGAATCATAAAAAGGGCTTTTTCGATTTTTATTACCAACCAAGTCAAGACAAAATTTATGTGCAAGTTGATCGCTTTAACCAAGCGTTTTTATTTCAAAGTAGCTTGCCACAAGGGCTTGGCTCAAATGATGTCGGTTTAGATCGGGGACAGCTGGGCAAGACGCGAATTGTTCACTTTGAACGCTATGGCAACAAGGTGATGCTCAAGCAACTCAACACGGAATTTAGAGTGAGCTCCAACAATCTTGCCGAGCGAGCAAGTATTGATGAAGCCTTTGCTGATTCGGTTATTGCCGGCTTTGTTATCGCCGCACAAAACTCAAAAGCAGTATTGATTGACTACACCGACTTTCTACACAGTGATATTCATCAAGTTACGACACGACTAAAGCAAAGCAAACAGGGAGATTACAAGCTTGTAAGTAAACGCAGTGGTATCGTACAAAAACGCACTAAGGCTTTTCCAGACAATATCGAAATGGAAGCATTACTGACGTTTGTTGGCAGCAAGCCTGGAGAGTATGTTCGGCAAGTAGCTCCAGAACCCACCAGCATTTCAGTGCATACACATCACTCATTGGTGCGCCTGCCGGATGATCAATATAAGCCTCGTGCTTTTCATCCTTATTCGGGATACTGGAACATTGAACACCAGGACTATTCCGTAGCCATTGATAAGCCACTGGCTCAGCGTTTTATTCCAAGGCACAGGCTCTTTAAAAAAGACCCTTCAGCGAAAGTGAGTGAGGCGGTAGAACCTATTATTTACTATCTTGACCCAGGAATTCCTGAGCCTGTTAAGAGTGCACTGCGCGATGGCGCCTTGTGGTGGAATCAAGGATTTGAAGCCATCGGTTATAAGAATGCTTTTCAAGTTAAAACATTACCAGCTACTGCTGACCCGATGGATGTGCGTTACAACGTTATTCAATGGGTGCATCGCGCTACACGGGGGTGGTCCTATGGCAGTTCGGTAATAGACCCGCGCACAGGAGAGATAATAAAAGGGCATGTTACATTAGGCTCTTTGCGAGTAAGGCAGGACTATCTCATTGCTTTGGGGCTAACCAGTCCTTTCGATGTAGAAAATGCAGATACTACTAAGCAGCAAGAAATGGCTTTAGCTCGTATTCGTCAATTATCTGCTCATGAAGTAGGGCATACCTTAGGTATCGCCCATAACTTTGCTGCTAGTGCGCAAGGCAGGGCTTCGGTTATGGACTATCCTCACCCTAAAGTGACAGTCAAAGATGGTAAAGTTAGTCTTGATGGCGCCTATGACGTGGGTTTAGGTGTATGGGATAAGCATGTCGTCGCTTATGGTTATCAACACTATCTTAAACCTCAACAAGAAGAACAAGGTCTAGACTTACAATTGCAACAAACACGGGATAAGGGCTTGTTGTTTCAATCAGATCCCGATGCGCGTTCTCCTGCTTCTGCAAATTCAGTAGGTCACTTGTGGGATGGCGGAAAAACGCCTCTGCAAGAGCTGCAGCGAATTAGTGATGTACGGCAAGTAGCACTCAATCAATTTGGTTTAAATAGTCTACCGCATAATACTACGCTCTCTTCATTAGAAGAACGTTTGGCGCCTATTTACTTATTACATCGTTATCAATTAGATGCTGTGGCTAAACTTATTGGTGGCGTATATTATGAATATGAATCGAAAGGGGATTACTCGCAAGCAAAAGGTGTAAGTATTGTTGCTGCTGATCAACAGCGGGCGGCAATTAATGCGTTAATAGAAACTGCATTACCGAATTACCTTGCCTTACCGCACTCTATCACCCGACTAATTACGCCTAAAGCCTATGGTGAAACTCGGACTCGTGAAAGTTTTAAAGGTCGCACTGGCCCCACTTTTGATCCTATTAGCGCCGCCGAATCTGCGGCAGGCTACAGTATTTCCCTACTGTTAAACGTCCACCGTTTAAATCGTCTGAGCCAGCAGCATGATGGCAATAATACGCCATCAGTTAGAGAATTATTAGATAGCCTCTTGGGTAAAACTCTAATGGCCAACCAAGGCAGTAATACTGTTTTACAGCAACGTATTAATTTTATTGTTCTTAACCAACTTATGGAGAGCCTTGATCATCAAGAACTCGCACCTGAAGTGAGAGCCGAATTGAGCGTTGTTATTCTCGATCTGCAAAAATGGTTGAATAAAAAAGGGCGAATAACACAAAATAGAGCTATGGCTAAACAGCTAGAAATGTATTGGCAAACGGGAAGGTGGATCAGTACATTCAAGCTCAAACCATTACCTCCAGGTTCGCCAATTTGATTTTTACAATTGTTATTTAAGGCCTTAGTGTTTATCTTTAATTGTGAGATAGGTGCTAACTAAAATTTATATTAGGGCCTGCTTTTGGCCCTAATGGTTAAGAATTCTTTTATTAACCAACCATATATGCCATCATTTCTTTTACTTGCTTTAGGCGTAATGGAGTGTCTCTTAGTAGATAATCTACGGACAACATTTCTTTATTATCCGGCATGCGATCGGCGAAGAATATTCCATCTAAGTGATCAACTTCGTGTTGTACTAGACCTGACTCTTCACCATGCATAACACGCCGTTGTTGTTCGCCATTACTATCTAAATAGGTAACTTCTACCTCATAATGCCGACTAACAGTTCCACGCAGATTGTAGAAGCTGAAGCATTCTTCCTCAAAGTCGAACATTTGTTCAGATTTTAAAATAAACTCAGGGTTTATCATCGGTACGAATTCTCCATTTAAGCGTAACAGTATTATCCGCACCAGATGCCCTACTTGGGGAGCCGAAATAGCATTACCATTCTCACTGGAGATATTTTTAATACCGTCCAGTATGTCCTGCATTTTTTCTATGATGTGTACTATTTCCTGCGATGCTATATCTTTAGGATTAACTTCGGAAGATGTTTTCCTCAGAATTGGATCGCCCAATTGCCTAATTCGCATAGTTTACCCCCATTAGTTGTTATCGATACAATTTTCTTGCTGCGATATTACCAAAATGGAGCAACTTACACATATGTAAAATATATTAAAAGTGAGAGCATGTTGCCCCTAATATAGGGGGATATTATACCGGAGGGTGAGAAGCTTATTTTTGATTGTATCTGGGAGGGATTGCCTGATTATGTTACAAATACAAAAAATGCAGAATAGGAGCCTACTCTAGAGTAGGCACTAACTACTATAACTTCAGTGTTAAAGGTGCAATTAGCGTTAAGGTAGCCAAAATCGCTCAGCATCTCTGGGCAAACCTTCCCAGGACATAATTTTGCGCCTAGTGTTTAAACTTAAAGATGTGTTCTCAGGCTTTGAGTTTTGTCGACTGAGCAACCACTCAAGATCATTATCAAAACGGCTCTCCATTTTATAGCCGCCTTTATAATGTAAAATTATCATCATTTTGTTCCATTCATTCATATCATGATAATTTTTATTGTAACTGTTTAGTACTTTACATAATTGGTCAATATCTGCTTTCATATTTTTGTTAAAGGAGATTGGTATATGTATGCTACCTTTATCAACCTCGAACTCTGCTCGACACCTTATTTTATTGTTATCCATTTTAACAGCATAAAAATATACAAGAAAAAAGTCATCAATAAATGATGCTAAAACCTTATCCAAAATCTTCGAAATAATTTTTTTTGAATAATCGTTTTCAATATCGTTGCCTAGCCTGCTATTGATTTTATGTGTTTCAGTTTTTCTTTTTAACATATATATTAACCATCATGTTGAAATCTAAATTTTTAGTTATTAATAATTAACTACTATCACTGCACAAAATTATTAATAGTATTTATTTTTATTTTAAATTTTCACTGTTAATAAGTGGCTATTTTCGCTATAGCTTAAAAATCGATACCGTTGGTGTTAATAGCCTTTAGATAAGTATGACGAAAGCTATACTAAAAATACCTATACTATTTTTCCTATAAATATAATATAGACGATAAATTGTAATTTTAAGTTTACCTGTTTCATTTTTGTATAGGATACATTGCTGTTGATTATGGTGGCTTTACTTTGACCTTGAAGTTTCTATAACCTGATTTTTTGTGGGTGTTTTGGTCGGGTATGTGAGGCGCTTTAATTTAATAAAGCGACGGAGAAAATATCGGCACGAGAATTCAATTTTACTAGAAAAGAAGTGTCAATTTGTGAGTGCTTGCGATAAAGATTTAGTGTTTCTTACTTTTTGGTTATGAGCTTATTTCTTTAGTTTTTTTTATATTTGGAGGCAGTTTTTTTATCTTGAGAAATTGTTTAAAATACTCTTAACTTTTTGTTATAAGCACCTGATTATGTAATAAGCAATAAGTCTTTTGTGATTTGATATTTGTTAATAGAAGGTAGCTATATTTGAAGAAAAAGGCGCCTTGTGACGCCTTTTTCTTCGAGTTGGTTGACATAAAATTGAGCTTTTGATAATCGTTTGCTAATAGTTTCTTATTCATTTACTTGAATCCAGCCTTTAATTAAATCGAAGTAAACGAATTCAGCATCAATAGATTCTACCCGTCGTAGATCACCATTTTCTGGTGGATCATACTCTTCTAACCCTTCTAAGGCTAAAGCATTTGCCATTGTCGATTTGCGCCGGCATTTATTTGTTAGCTCGTTCATATGCAATTCTTCCGCACTCCAGCTTAAACCATCTCTTTCTACTGGTGATGCTTTTGCATGATCGGAAATTAGAAATACTGCCGATGTGCCGGCCATTTTTTTGTATGTGGATTCTGCCATTTTTTACACCGTATTAGTTTTAGTTACTGTAAGAGGCCCTGCAGTCATGATGATTAAAGTTCGATTCTGTTTTATAAAACCTTTGAATACTTTATGGTATTTAGCGAAGATGTATTAGAGCGTAAGTATTTATCAAATACCATGGCGATATTTCTTAGTAGTAAACGGCCGCGATCCGTTATTTTAATTGTATCCTGATCTATAGTAATTAGCCCATCATTGCCCATTGCTTCTAGTTTGATGAGCTCATGATTAAAATATTCTTTAAAATTAATTTTGTACTGTGCCCCTAAATCATTAAAATTTAATATGTGGCTACACATGAGGTGTTGAATAATGTCAGCACGAATTTTGTCATCCTCCGATAGCAAATAACCTCTTTGGGTGGCAAGTTCATGATGACTGATAGCGTTTTGATAATCGGGTAAACTCTTATGATTTTGTGCAAATGCACCGTTTATTTTACTAATAGCGCTTACCCCTAGGCCAATAACATCACAATCACCATTTGTCGAATAACCTTGAAAGTTTCGGTGCAGCGTACCACTTTCCAGACTAATGCTTAGAGGATCTTTTGGTAAAGCAAAGTGATCCATACCGATATGACAGTATCCTGCCTCTACTAAGCTCTCTACACTTAGCTTTAATAAGGCCAGCTTTTCTTCTGCACTCAATAGGTGCTCATCTTTAATAAGCTTTTGCGATTTAATTAATGATGGCATGTGGGCATAATTATAGAGTGCAATACGATCGGGTCGAGCTTCGATCATAGTAGTTAAAGTATCCTTAAAACCCACTATATTTTGTTTTGGCAGTCCATAAATAAGGTCGACAGATAATGACTCGACTTTTGATGCTCTCACAGCTTGCAATAACTGAAGTGTTTGTTCTTTACTTTGGATGCGATTTATAGCGATTTGAACCTGTTCATCGAAATCTTGTATACCAAAGCTCATTCTATTAAAACCTATCTCAGCCAGAGAGGATATATCAGCACTATTGGTTGTTCTCGGATCAATCTCAATACCGATCTCACATTGTGATAGTGGTGCTAATACAAAATTATCCTTTATACACTCTATCAGTGAACGAATTTGGTGCGCGGTCAAAAATGTTGGTGTGCCGCCTCCTAAATGTACTTGCCTTACTTCTCTATTTTTATTAAATAGTTTTCCTTGTAGCGCTATTTCTTTTTGTAACGCATGTAGATATATTTCAGATCTTTTCTTATTTTTAGTTATGACTTTATGACAGCCGCAGTAATAACATAACGATTCACAAAACGGTATATGAATATATAACGATAAGGGTTTAGTTGAATCTGTGTAATTACTCTGCGTTACAATTTGACGGTAGTTATTAGCCTTAAATGAGGAACTAAATTGCAGTGCTGTTGGATAAGATGTATAGCGAGGCCCGGATACGTCATATTTCTTCATAACGTCCTGACTTATCAAACCTTGTGGATATATTTTATTGCTCACTCTTAACACCTGAATATTTTAAATCTAGAAAATATATATGTATTTGATCCAATAGTCTGCGCTATCTGTTACTGGAGGTGTTGATTTAAGTCATATTAGAGGAGGTTTTGTTTACACAAGCTCATGTGGATAATACAGAAAGTAAAATCTCGGATGTTATCTAGTATTTGCTTACTTGATATATGTCAAAAAAGAATAAACTTTTATAGAAATGTTATTAGTTAGGGTCTGTTAACAGACCCTAACTGGCTTCACGTTGCAAGGTTAGTTGTTTGTGAAAACCACGCGTGCCTATCGAAACGCGCGATGCATCCATGCACTGCTATTAACCTGACATATACTGTTGCCGGGCTAATAACACTAATCAAAGTGATTGATTTAAATACATTAACCAAAAGTTACAAGGCAGCTTGAGAGGCCGTTAGGAAGTCTCTTATAGCCATTGAGAGAAATCAATCCTGTAGAGTATAGACCGAATCTTCCCTTGTTTTTCACAGCTACAATGAAGTGGCCGTAGGAAGTATCTCCACTAGGTTTTACGCCTTTTTGGCTGGCTTGGTATAGTTCTTTGGCGAACAGTTTATTACCCCAATTTAAACAGTCATAATCCTTAGGTGTGACCTTCGCAACAATGTTGCCGCGTACAGCATTGAGGTTAAGGTGCTTGCTATCGCCATCATGATAAAAATAGTAGTCTGATCCATGCTCTGAAACTACAATAGTGCAACCATTTACTCCACCGGTCATTACAATTGTTCCGTTAGCAGTATTCTTAGGCACTTTTACCCAACCTACCCCCTGTCTTAACCAGGGGTAAAAATAGTCACTATTACCGTTGGGGGCTTCTACTGCTTTGATATCATAGAAGCCATTCGCAAATTTCTTTTCTTTAATCGTGCATCTACCACCTTGGGCGATCGCTCCATGCCGTTTAAATGAGCCTTCTTGTGGCCCTGTACGGTATACATTGAATTTACAAGACTCTAGTGGGTTATTACGTAAACTTTGTAATGACATAATATTCTTCCTTAATAAAAACGCTTGTCTTCTTCAAAAGAGTATCTTTTGTTATTGCTGACTAAGTAACAAAAGAATCTAGTTGGTAACAAAAATATTTTATTTATCTATGAGCTTAAAGCTAAGGATTAGACTTAAGTTGTATTGAATATCCTTCGACTCCTATGCATGATGGGAAGTTATTCCTATCTGAGAAATGCTATGTCAACTGTAGATATCCAAGAAGTAGTTAAATTTTTGCGCTCTACCACGCCTTTTGCACAGCTTGAGTATGAGGATGTACAGCATCTGGTATCGACTCTAGACGTTATCTATATACCTAAGGAAGGGTGTGTTAAGTTTGGTAACAATGAGCAGCAAGCATCTATATTTGACGGACTTTATATTATCAGACGGGGAGCATTTGAGGTGTCTGATAGTGGAGGAGCTTTGGTAGATAAAATCGCTGATGGCGAGTGTTTTGGAATACTATCTGTACTACCATCCGACGCTGAGCCAGCATCTGAAGCTTTTGAAGCCACTGCACTTGAGGATAGTCTGTTATTTCGCTTACCCAAAAAGGACTTTCAAGTATTGGCACACAAAAGTCGTATTTTCGCTGACTTTTTTGCGGATACCGGAGCAAAACGGCTCGATAAACTATTTCTTAATCGACAAAATGTCACTGTAACTGATACTTCTGATATCGAGGCTAAGAAGAATACCCGTAATCCCAGCCTCACTGACAAGCCCATGGCTTATGACTCTATGGCAGACCAGAGCGTGTCTTCGCAATCTTGGGATGTCAAGGATTCAGGTCAGCAGCTGTCGCTCCCGGTGACACATATTATGTCAAGCAATTTAATTATGGTGAGCCCTGATTGTTCTATTCAAGATGCAGCTGCCACTATGACTCGTACGCGGGTGAGTTCTATCTTAGTTGTTGAAAATAATAATTTAGTGGGTATTGTAACGGATAGGGATTTACGTTCTCGTGTACTAGCTGCTGGATTATCTCCTTCCAAGCCCGTCAAGGCTGTTATGACCAAACAACCCATCGTATTACATTCATCAGCACTAAGTATGACCGCTCAGCTACTGATGAGTGAAAACAATATTCATCACCTACCTATTGTTGACAAAAGTATTAACAAGGATGTAGACAATAGTACTCACAATATGACCCCCATTGGTATAGTGACAGTTACTGATGTGTTACGGCATCAGCAATTAAGCCCATTATTGATGGTTTCTGAAATAAATCGTCAGCCTTCTATTGAAGGTCTGGTAAATGTATGTTCACGCCTGCCTAAACTTATTAAAAACCTTACGCAAGTAAATATAAACCCTGTGGATATGGGAGAAATACTGGCCAGTATTACCGACAATTTAACCCGCCGCTTAATTGCTCTTGCCATTGATACATTTGGCTCGCCTCCAATGAGATTTAACTTTTTAGTTTTTGGTTCACAAGCACGTAAAGATCAATCTTTAGGGAGTGATCAAGACAATGGTTTGATGTTAGAAAGAGAGCCGCTGCATAATGAAGTA
Organism: Agarilytica rhodophyticola; assembly: GCF_002157225.2. Lineage (NCBI taxonomy): Bacteria > Pseudomonadati > Pseudomonadota > Gammaproteobacteria > Cellvibrionales > Cellvibrionaceae > Agarilytica > Agarilytica rhodophyticola. The sequence continues at coordinate 5,547,387 of NZ_CP020038.1, read as the reverse complement.
AAATATTTTAATGATTTAGCGAGATTCATATGTGATGCGTTAGATAAGTGTGGCATCCCTTTGTGTCCTGGTAACATTATGGCGACTAATCCGCAATGTTGTTTAACTCAGACTCAGTGGCAACAGAAGTTTATACAATGGATGGATAGTGCATCACCAAAATCTTTGCTCAAAGCCAGTATTTTTTTCGATGTTAGAAATATTCATGGGCCGTCACATTCGGTGGATTCTCTCACTGAATTAATACAAGTATATGCTAAGAAAAATAGTATTTTCTTAGCAACGCTTACGCGAAATTCTACTCAGCTAAGACCACCGCTTGGATTTTTTCGAGATTTTGTGTTAGAGCATACAGGTGAACATAAAAATACATTAGATCTAAAGCACCAAGCGCTATCGCTTATAAATGACTTAGCTAGAATATATAGTTTTTCTACCAGTAGTTACCAAAGTAATACTTGCAAGCGTTTACAGCAAGTTGGCGACGAAAAGCTCTTAAGCCAGGATTACGTTAAAAGTTTACAGGACGCATGGCTATATTTATCTGAGTTACGCTTATATGCTCAACAATATAATTGGCAAAAAAACAATTCAAGGGGAGCGTTTTTAGATCCATCTTGTCTTAGCCCTTTGAATAGAAAATATTTGAAGGCGGCTTTTAAAACAATACTTGATGTGCAAAATGCTGCACAACATCGTTTTGCTAAAGGCGTTGGTGGATGAGCTTACTTGCCCTCAAGCACATTTTATATTCTATATTTCCTAACCTTTTATCGCGTGATGTTAAGCATTCCTGGTTACAGCAGCAATACTTAATACTAGATATGGAAACAACGGGCTTAAATTGCCTACAAGATAAAGTGATTAGCCTTGGTTGGGTGTCTATGCAAGATGGGGCGATTAAACTAAATAGTGCACGTTCTATATTGTTGGATGATGTTTCTATTGCTGGGCAGAGTATGGAAATTCATATGCTAACAGATAAAGATATCGCTGATTTTGGTCGCAACTCTGCAGCGGTATTGCGTTATTTACGCCAATTATTATTAAATAAAATATTAGTGGTACACCATGCGCCTTTAGATATTGGATTTCTTAAAAAATTATGGTCTAGCTATCAACTTAAACCTTTATCTATTATTGTGTTAGATACACTAGCCATAGAAAAATCCTGTAGAGAAAAGCGTTTAGAAATACTCAAGACGGATGCATTTCGCTTATCGGCCTGTCGCTCCCGGTACGGCTTACCCGATTATACATCACACGACGCGCTGACGGATGCTTTAGCAACAGCGGAATTATTGCTCGCGCAAATTCACCATCATCACCAGAATATTAACCTTAAAGAGCTTATACACTTAGGCGGAAGCGTTGTAAGACTAGGGTAGGCTTATTATTTGATATTGGTTTTGTATTCCCTAAATTTACTAATTGCTGATATTTCTGAGAACTCCATTGTTCATATAATGGAAAGAGGAATCAGACGAAACACGGTATGTCCTTAAGCGCAGGCGTTTCAGTATTTGACGATGATTTTAGGTTAGAGCTGTATGACGAGTATAATAGTGGCCCTTATGAAGATCGATATATCACTATTGGTCACAACAAAGTTTCAGATATAGTTTATGTTGTTTATACAATGCGTGATCACAATAAGGCGAGGTTAATTTCTGTTCGGCGTGCAGAGCCTCACGAGCGGCGTTTATATGAGAAAAGTGCAGGGTGGTAGGTATGAGTAAAATTGTTGGAACATATAAAAATCAGACGGAACAGATTTTACAGTGACAGAAGATGATTATAAAGAAATGCGTAAAATGACGGATGAAGGGGTTCACGAGGCAGCATTGTCTGATCCTGATGCTCAGCCACTTACAGAAGAACAAGTAAAGAAGCTTAAACCTATAAAATCTAAATCCAAGAAGCCTCAGGATCATGAGTAAAATTATTAAGAAAATAAAAGGCTCTGTTACATCTCATGCCCCAGGTGAGAGACAAGCTAAATTATTTAACGATAACGAAATCCATAAACGGGCAAAAGCAGACCCTGGTACACAACCTTTAACGGCTCAACAGCTTTTGATGTTTAAAGGTGTAAATTCTCCTAAGCGCAAATAGATATTGAATGGCTTAAAATAATATTTCTGGTTGGTATATTGAACCTCCGGTGGGTACTCGCCAAAAATACTTTCCAGCAGAGGTACCTCAAGTAGTCTCAATAAGCTTTAGGTAACTGCGTATTGTACTTCACCCGTCCAAAGGCAAAGCTCGATTCCAATTCTGCAATACCTGGAATTTTCATTAGCTGGTCGCGCACAAAGTATTCATAATTTTTAATACTATGGCTTACTACTAATAGTAAATAGTCGTACTTACCGGCCATTAGATAGCAGGCCATGACTTCTTCCAGAGAATGAATACCTTGTTCAAATTTTTGTATGCTTTGCTGATTTTGACGCTCTAGGCGCACGCTGACAAATACTGTGACTGGTAAACCGTATTTTTCGTGATCCACAAGCGTTGTATAAGATTGAATAACACCGCTTTCTTCCAGCAGCCTAACCCGCCGCAAACAGGGGGAGGGAGAGAGGTTGACCTTTTCGGCCAGCTCTACATTGCTTAAGCGGCCATCTTTTTGTAGTTCTCTTAATATCTGATAATCAGTATTATCCATAGCTTATTTTCTTCTTTTTAGCATATTATGCTAAAATTTACACCATTCTTCACATAAATAGCAATTTTCTGTCGCTTATAGCGTGCCATAATTCTAAGGAATACTTATCACATAAGAGGAGATTCCAATGGCCACATCCGAGCTCAAACAACTCAGCCCCGTCAGACACACAACTGTGGCCGAAGATGCCCTTAGCTTAGCCCATGAGCAGGCCAAGCATTTTGGCGTTGAACCAGATTCGCCTTATGGTAAGGCTATGGTTGATTTAGCTGCACAACTTTATAAGGCTAATGAGTCGGTACATTCTCTTTGGAAAATTACCACCGATACTTTGGCTAGTTTAGATAGAAGCGACCGGGTAGCTTATTTTAATTGCAAGCGCTTCTTGTGTTTTCAGATGGCAAAACTGCTTGATAATTTGCAAAATCCAATGCGGGCCACTTATCAGAGCATTGCCTGTGAAGATACGGGTTTTGCTGTTAAGGGTAACTTCCCATTATTTGATAATGTCTCCGCGCTCTTCAGTGCAACGCCGGTTATTACCAGAACTGCTACCTATTTATTTGCATGTACAGAATGGATTGAGGATGGTTTTAAAGGTAAAGAGCCTCTTCATGAAATTTATTCAAGGCTGCTCAATCCCACGTCGATCAGCTTGGCAAATCATATTGTGGATATTGAATGTGGGCCTTACGCTTCACAATATCTTGCCTGGAATTTTAACTCAGGTATGGCGGCCATTGATGCCTTATTAGCAAACTTGGTGGGCTATGAGGATATTCTATTAGTTAGTCGTAATATCTATGGCGGCAGTTATCAGTTGATCAATGATTGGTATGGCAAACGTTCTAATTTAAATGTCGCTATTGAGTGGTTTGACGGCTACGATGAAAATACATTTAAACAACGTTTAAGTGATGTTGAAAGTAAGTACCAGGACAAGATCAAGGAGGGACGAAAAATTTATGTGTATTTAGAATCTCCTTGTAATCCACATGGCAATGTTTTGGATGTACCTGCAATCAGTAAAATCAGCCATGAACATGATTGGCTGGTAATATGCGATGAAACTGTGGGAACGCCTTTCTTACATCCTTCTCTTAAGCGGGAAGATGAAGCGGAGCGGCCAGATTTTGTCGTTCATTCTTATACTAAAGATCTCGCCGGCTTCGGCAATACGACAGCAGGTGTTGTGATTGGTCGCAACGAGCGCATGTTTATGCCCAAAGGCGATAGCTGTGATATTACATTGCCCTCAGGTAATACCGAGACTATTAATTGGGATGCTACTGTTTTCTGGAATGTTTACTATATCAAAGGGGCTTTTTTAGATGCAGACAAAGCATTTGAAGTGTTGAATGGCTTGAAAACATTTGAAATTCGGGTGTTGAATAAATCAATTAATACACTGGTTTTATCCCAAGTACTCGATCAGCATCCTGCCATCAATGTTAACTGTCCAGCGCTTGAAAGTCATTCCAACCACAGCATTATGAAAAAAGTGATGCGTCAGGGCCTACCCGCTGGATTATTTACTATTGATATGGAAGGCAACGCTAAAGCCGATGTGGAAGCTATTGATAAAGAACATTTTAAGCGCTTCCTAGATAGTCTTGAACCAGCAATAGGTATGCAGGTAACACTAGGACAAACGAATACTACTGCCTTATGTCCGGCTCTCACTAGTCACTCTGAACTTTCAGAAGCAGCACTTAGAGACGCTAATATTATGCCCACCACTTTGCGTATTTCCGTTGGTTTAGAAGATCCTCGAGTGTTGATTAGTCATATAAAAATGGCGGCGAAGAATACTCTGCCCTCGCGTTTCTTTGAACAGTTTCCTGACAACAAAGAAATTGATCGCCTATATCGCGAAACTTACAAGCGTGTACATGGTGAATTTATCGATATGACACCGACTATGGATGAGTTATCGCTGTAGATAGTACGATAATAAATCTGCTTGGTAATTGATTTTAATAATGTTATGACATCAGATGCTTTTTTAAAAAGCATCTGAAATATTTATCTGATCTATTTTATTCGTGTATTAATTTGTATAAGATGTATGCGAATATTTCTATTCAGCTTCTCTCCTGACTTTAGAATCCGAAAATTTATCTAGAATAAGACATTCAAGGCCTTCTCATAAATCCACATCTCAGTGAACTATTTACGCTGATATCAAACACATATATAAGTGTTTATGTTTAGTTTCCAACAGAGACGTTTTGCTTTTCTTTATGCGATAGACTATGGACACTCTTATCTTATTTCCCTAAAGATATAATTGGTTTCATTTAATATGGGTATTTCTAACCACACTGATGCGTATGGAAGAGCTTACTTTTATTGCTCCGATTGCAATAAAAGTAGTTGGGGAGGGAAAAAGGAAGCAAGTATGCATTTCAAGTCTGCCCATCCCTTATCTGCTCTAATGTCTGGCAACTCAATGTCTAGTAATTCAAAAAAAAGAGCGGCTATTCACCATGTGGATAGATTGGGCAATTATAATGGTGATTCCGCAATAAAGAGATCTAAAACAGAACATATAAGTGAGCTCGTTCTTGCTTTAATGATGCCCGATGATATAACTTCACCACAGAAACAAGCTGCTTTTAATCGGATTAATGCTAGTCAAGCATTACTAAATCATTATAGCGTAGACGAGGAATTTGTAGATGATGGTTATACTGCAATACATAGCAAAACATCAGTGGGTAGCAAGTTTACCAGCTCTTTATCTATTTCGGGGGCATCTTTGGTTGTGCATGAAACTAGTAAATAGAAAGGGGACGAGTTATTTGCTTCAGATGCAATACTTAAGCAGTTAGCTATTCTTTCAGGAAAAGATTCTTCATGTATACCATCAAAGTTACCATCGGAAATTGTTCGCGACACTATTAGTAATGATAAAACCAAAACAGTTATTCGCTCGATTGCTAATTCTTTAAGGTCTGGAGACTCTTTTACTATAGAATTCAACAGAAAAGAGCCGGATGCTTTGGCCAATCAATATCTACTTCGCCTGCTACAGACACCTAATGGTAAAATGACAACTAATATGATCAAGGACTTCAACCTGTTATCTGGCACAAAATATTGCATCAAAAAAGCTGAAGTTGAAGGTTTAGATTCTCCCGATATAACATTCAGCTTGGCTCAAATGAATTAGAGATCATTATTTTAGAGTGAGCAATCCTGTATCACGATGACTCTATTGCTGTTCCATACGATCGCGAATGTGAAGAAATGGTGGGTCTTGTCGTGACATATATTGGTGAAACCAGGCGGCAAATAACTCGGGAGTTTGCTTAAGCTCTTTTTCTAGTTTTTCAATATTTATCCAGCGTACTGCTGATATTTCTTGTTCATTTAATTGTAGATTTAAGGCATTGGCGTCTACTTCAGCAATAAACATATGCACTTTCTCACTTTCAATTAAACCATCTCCTACATCAGCTTTATAATCGATAATACCAATATGCTCCAAATGAAGGGTGACCCCTAGTTCTTCATCAACTCTTCTACTTGCACAGTCTTCCGGTGATTCATTCCAGTCCGGATGGGAGCAGCATGCATTAGCCCACAAACCGGCGCTATGATATTTAGTATCCGCTCGCCGTTGAATGAGCATAGAATGCCCAGAAAAAATAAAAACAGATATTGCAAGGTGGTGGATACCTTCCTGATGAGCCTGTAGCTTAGCAATAGGGCGATGTTTGCCTTCTGGAGTAATCGCGATGATTTGTCTTAAGTCGTTATCTATCATGCTAATGCTCTTTGACGATTGTACACAAGGTAGCTTTGTGCTGGTGTCATTATAGCGATTGGTGTTTATAATTATAGTGAAATAATACCAATAGACATTATTAAGAGATATGTCGGTAGTATATTTACATTAATAAGTAGCTTGTCATTGCTTCGTCGAACGTTTATTCCCACAATTGATGTATAAAAAATATTCTATATGTTTGAATGACAGCGTACTAGACCCTAATCAGGTCTAGTAATTCAAACGCGCTTTTAGAGCTTTATAGCGTGTTCGCCCAACAGGTAGTTTTTCACCATCGAGTAAATTAACCCAGTATTTGCTGCCTTCTTCGCTGTGTATAGAAGTTATGGAATCTAGCGGCAGCGCATAAGATCGGTGAATTCGCTCGTAAGTATTGGGTAATACTGCCAATAATTTATCCATGTTTTTATCGTGCAATATAGTGGTATGTTCACGAGTGAATATTTCGCAATAGTGTCCACAGGCTTTAATATAATGGATATTTTTTATTGGCAATAGTTCTATTCTTCCTAAATGCTTGTATGCTATATATTTGCTGCGTCCTTCTCCTATGTTTTGCTGCATACGGTCGACAGCTTTTTGAATACGTTCTTGAGTGAAAGGCTTGGCGACAAAATCTAACACGCCAATATCAAATGCATCTATTGCCCTATCGGTATTTGCTGAAACAATAACGGTGTGAAAGCTTTGACTAAGATGTTGCTTTAGCAAGTCAAAACCATCCTCTCCTTGTAAATTTAAATCAAGAAACAATCCATCAATAATGTTTTCGGCTAGGTAGTCATTAGCGTCATCGATAGAATGAAATACCTGAATATGTATTTTGCTGTTTGAAAATGCATTGTCGACAAATCGTCTTAAACGTTTTGCTACCATATACTCATCTTCAACAATCACAATATTCATTCTATGACTCCAATATTTCTCTCAGCTTTATCGAAAATAAATAAAGGAATGTCAATATTAACTGTCCAGTGTGTTTCGCTGAGCTTGGTAGAAATATGCCATTTGTCAAAAAAGCTTTCGTTTAATCGAGCCTCGATATACTGACTCCCTATCCCTGTGTTAGCGGCAGTAACTTTAGATTTATGATTGACCGGAGCACTAAATAACAATATACAACGTTTTCCTCTGGTAACTTGCTCGACTGTGAATTCAATGATACCGCAAGAATAATTATTATGAGAAATAGCATTTTCTATAAGTGTCAATAATATCCCTGGTGGAATTTTGACGTGTAAATTACTACTAGATAGCTTCATTGAAAACTGAATATTTGAACGAAACTCCATTACTTTTATGTGGGATTGACACAACGCTATCTCATCAGTTAACGAAATTAACGACTTTGAAGAAATTTGTGCCATATAACGAAATTCTCGTGCTAAGGCTTGGATAAACATAACAGCTTGTTTTGGCGAATCTTCTATCCATTCTTCGACAGCAGTAAGCGTATTTAAAATAAAGTGAGGTTGTAAGTTCCTTTTCACCAACTCAAGTTCTAAACGCCCAGCATTTATCTGACTCTGTATCAATTGCCGTTGCTTAATCTGCATCGTTTGCGTCAGGCGGTACAATATTAATAAGATGAGCGCAGAAAATGAGATAAAAAAGTATTGATCCATGTACGAAAAACTGTCGATACTAATCGGCGCCAAAAACAGGAGTAAACCTATTAGCATTAGTTTTGCATCTTTATTTTTTTGATAAGCAGCCTGACAGCATATTGCAAGTGCTATAACTATCCCTATAAGAAATATATATAAACTACGATCATCATAACCATCGAAAGCAAATAGAACATAGGCCTGTAAGATTGCACCTAATCCGCACCAACATATGATCTTTCTTTTTTCAAATCTAAAGAAAAAAGTAAAAAATAATACTAATAAGTGAGCAATTAACGAAGATAGGGCTAACACTCCAATGAGTCTTGGAATTTGCCAGTCATATGTGTATCCCCAAAGGCCTCGCCATGACTCAACAATAATAAGAGATAAAATCGCTGTACAAAGTCCACTGAAGAGGAGGTAACTTATTTCCTTCAAAGTAAAAACATAAAGCACAATACAATATAGTGCGATTAGAAAAAGCGCCGCTGACATGGTCATAGGAAGGCTTGCACGCTTATAGGCGAACATGAGGAAGTAATTATAATCACCAATCAAGCACCAAAATGAACTCTGGCCGGGATAACCACTATTGTGATGCGTCGAGATCTTAAGACTTAAATTGTGTACCCCTGTTGTAAATAAATGCTGAGGGATGAGAATAACCTTGTCTATATCTCCGGGCTGCTCTGTTTTATTACTACGTCCAATAACGCCATTGCGACCAATAAGCACACCATCCCAGTAAGCCTCATAAGAGCCTAGCATACTTATGAATATCCCCTGAGGTCGATCAGATTCTTGTACATCAAAACTCATCTGCAACCATGCATTTTTACCGTGTAATTGCAGTCCTTGGTATAGAGAGAACTCTTGCCAATTAGTTTTATCAGCAACGAAGGAAGAAAACTCTGGGTTATCTTCTGTGGTCAAGTAGTAGCTTTCGCCAATATATATATTTGGATCAGAAGTTTCATCAGCTAACCCATAGCTAACTAGGAAGAATAGAATACCGATAAAGGCTAACACGTATCGCAGCAATAGTTTTTCCTCTTTTTTATATAATAGCAAGGAGTAGCGTTAGCAATGAGCAATTGGTGAATACTATGAGACGTTCACGCATTATTCTGTCCTGATTGGGTTTTGATTTCATATTATGCCTAAAAATTATTCAAGAGGCGTTATTATGAAAACTTCTATTTATATAGGATTGCTTTGTTATTTGCTCTTTCGCTCTATATTTTTTCCATTTTTGGCATATGCCAACGAGGCGCCAAAAAAGCTATCGCTAGTATCGTTAAAAAATGATGAAATAATAACCTACGAACAACTGCTACGCAAAAATAGGCTCACAGGCTTAAGTCTGGCGGTAGTTGACAATTATAACTTGATATACACACGCTCCGCAGGCTTTAAAGAAAATACAACCGCACATAAAATAGATGCTAATACTGCATTTTCCACAGCGTCTATTTCAAAACCCATAACCGCTACGATTACAGCTATGTTGGCGGAAAGGGGTCTATTAAACCTAGATGATGCTGTTGACCCGTACCTAAAAAGGTGGCACATACCCAAATCCCCCTTTACTAAAGATCGTGCGATTACCTTTCGTGATCTACTGAGCCATACTGCTGGAACGAGTCAGTCTGGGTTTGCTGATTTCTATTTGGGTGATGAAATCCCCAGTGCTATTGAAAGTTTAAACGGCATTAAACTACCCCGTTACAGTAAGCCCATATCGGTAGAGTTTAAACCAGGTAGCTATTGGAACTACAGCGGCGGCGGCTATGTTATTGTACAAATCGCTTTAGAAGATATAACTGGCAAGCCTTTGGCTAAGTTAGCTGAGGATATGATCTTTTCTCCTTTAGGTATGGCAAACACGACCATGTACCAGCACGGCCATCCCAAGTTCCTTAAAAACGTGGCTAAGGTTCACGATGATGATCAGCAAGTCATTAAAACTGGTATTCCTATATGCCCTCAGGTTGCACCTTCTGGAATGTGGAGCAGTGCGAGAGATATGGCGAAATTTATTATTGATTATCAACTCGCACTTGCTAATAAACCATCAAAAGTTATTTCACCTTGGGTGGCAAACGAATTAACGAAAGTACATACGCTTCAAAGGGTAGGTGGTTGGAGTGCCGGTTGGATGCGTTTTCAAGCGGATGGGAATTTGGATTGGTTTTCTCACGGAGGCTCTAATACTGGCACAGGTGGCCAGATAATGGCAACAATGACGGAAGGGCGCGCTATCATAATATTTGGTAATGGCGGTAATCCTTCACGTATAAGTAGTATTGATAGTCTAGTTGCTAGTGTTATCAGTCAGCTTGATTGGAATAAAAATATTCAGCAATATAAAAAGGCACCTAATGATAAACATATTAAACGTATTCTTGGCCGTTATCTTTCCGAATATAACACCATCTTAACAGTGGATAAAAAAAATGAAGAATTGGTTTATAGCGGCTATCTTTCAGCTTGGGGATCTGCGCCAGACGGTAAATTAATTTATAGTGGCGATAATGTTTTTTCAGTAGATAGTTTTGCTAACCAAATAAGTGTTGAGCGTGAACCGAAATCTCAACGAGATTACTTAGTTTATACCCGTAAGGGAACAGAACTAAAATATTATGCAATGCAAAAGCTTGGCAAAAACGAAAAAGTACCTTTCGAAGTAGTTGGCGAGGAAAACTTCGAGGAAAGCGTAAAAGCTTATAGAATCTGGCAGAAAAAATACCCGGATTCTCCTGTTTTCTCTGAGCAAGAAATTACGAACTTTGGCCGTAGATCATTAAGTAAGAAAAACTATAAAATTGCTCTTAACTTCTTTCGAGTGCTTACCACATTATATCCAAAAAATGCGAATAATTTTAATTACTTGGCCGAAATTTATATGAAAATAGGAGATAAAAAGAATGCAAAGAAGTTTTATCACATTTCATATAGCCTTGACACATCTAATGAAAATACAAAAAAGATGTTAGAAAAATTGCGATAGTACTATAACTTCATAAAGCCTAAGAAGGCGGTATATTGCCTTCTTAGTCTTTCAATTTGTATTATTTATAATAAACTAATTATTATAACTCCCTATGAGGGTGAGGCCTGAGAATGATCTATATGCTTTGACTCTCACATAATATTTACCACCAGTTTGATTAACATTACAACTCTCATTATTACCATTACGATAAGGGCGACAATCATAGCGAGAATCAGTTGGTTCGGAGCCAAACCTTACATATAAGTCTGCATCACCACTGCCTCCACTTATTGAAAAGTTAATATTACTTGCACTGCTTGGTACTTCCATAGTGAAAACAATATCATCGTCTCTTTGTGCAGATAGCTGATTCTTGGGTACATTATTAATAAGTACATTAGGTGAGGGTGTTGGTATAGGTGTTACCGTCGGAGTAGGCGTAGGGGTAGGAGTCGGGGTGCTCCCAGTTCCGCCTTTGGCTAATTCTGCAATAAATGTCACAGAAAGCTTGGCAAAGTTCATGGAGTGATCGACATCGTATGTAGAATCGTTACTGGAATGAATGGTTGGGTTAGAGTCGCTTAGGTTTGATTCAAAAGGCATTGATGCCGGAAACCCTTGGTTATGCCAAGAGGCATGATCCGAACAGCCATAACCACATTGGCCGAAACCATAGACAATGTCTTGGTGATAGGTGTCCAGAAGCTGGCTCATAAATTGATTTTGTCCACTATTAGTAAAGTCCGTCATAAAGACAATATCTCTGTTTGACGTTCCTTGGTAACCAGACATATCAAATTGGGCAACCCCGATAACATTTTTATTATCCGCTTTAAATGATTGAGCGATAGCATTTGAGCCTCGTAGACCAACTTCTTCAGCTGCGTAGCCCATAAATTTAATAGTTTTTTCTGGTTTATAACCACTGGCTACTATTGCTCTTAACGTTTCCGTTACTACTGCTATCCCTGAGGCATTATCATCGGCACCGGGTGCCTTACCATTACGCCGATTGGAGCCATTTATCGAGTCTAAATGACCTCCTATAACTACGATTTCATCTGGACTGGTTGTACCTGTAATAGTAGCGATAACTGAAGGTTGCTGCCAACTATGATTAAATAGCTCAACACTGAAGTCCGAGCGACTGGCTCCAATAGTTTGCCACGAATCTCTTATATAGACTGCCGCATCAGCGCCTGATTGCACATCATAATATCGATTGTGATATGCCTTTAAAGTATTCACCGTATTTACTAAGTTGCTCGCTTTTAGTTGCGACAAAAGTGTTGCGACGCCATTAGGGTTGTTTATTGTATAGTTTACAAGCATTGGTTGTATGTTCTGTATAGACTTAACATAATTTTGTGCTTCTTCTAGAGATTCATGAAAGAAATAACCGCCACAACGATTATATTCATGATGCATAATATCACTCAGCTCTTCTAAATCAGATTCTGAAACGCTGGCTACTGTCACCTTTGTATTTAATGTGCTGTTAGCCGAATTAAATTGCTTTTTAGAGACGTTCATTGGTACTGAAGATGAATATTGAGATTGAATCGTTTTTGCTGCTTTTTCTCCAATAGTAATCCAAACCTTTTTATCTTTACTATCTTTCACATTTAATTCGGTCTGAGCTGCGCTAACACCAAAATTTAATGTTGTTAGAGCCAAGGCAAATACTAAAGTTGATAACTTCATTAATATTCTCCGTATTTTGTACGTTGATGTTTATTACTTGTAAAAAGACGTTAAATAACAGTAGAGGTAAACTCGAAGAAGTGCTAAATACCGAAATGTATGACATAGCACTTTAATAAAAACTGAAATTACACGTGGGCTAGTGTAGTCTCAATTTAGTTTGAGTGTGATGATTGTGGTGGCAAACTGAAGCGAGTGAATGTTAGTTGGCATCATTTAAGCGTCATTGGTGTATTAAAATTCTGCATAAATATTGATTTAATAATATAAAGCGCTTGGGGCTATATATAACGATATGCCAGTGTTCACAGATGTCATGGAATATTTCAAGCTTATTTGAAGTTAGGTGTTTTTTTATTTTAAAAGCCTTGGTATAGATAGAATAATGTAGACCATATACTACTTTTAATTCTAGGTGCCACAAAATTATATTTTTCCGAAACGAAAATTTATTTATAGAGGTTTTGTGAGGGTTAGTTTAATTGTTGATTTTTTTAGATATATAGTTTAGGGGGTAAATTAAAATTAAACACAAAATTGATACAGAAAACATAGTCTTATAAGAACCGTTTTGTAGAAAATTAAAATAAAATAGCCATATGCTTGCAGTGAAAATGCGTGACAAAAAATTTGAATAAGACAAGACCTGGTTTATTTTTTCGTCGCTCCAGAAAACAATAGCTCTCGATCTATGTATGATTTGAATTTGTGATAAAAAACAGTAAGAAAGAGAAAATAATAAACATGTCAGTATGAAATTATTGTTTGTTGCATAAATAGATAATGATAATAAAATAACAGAAAAAATTGATGAGTTGCTATCTATCCATTTTTTTTGATGTTGTTTTATTTTTATTGTTATGTGATTAAATATAAAATTAAATAAGTTATATGATGAAAAAACTAGACCCAACATCATTGCTGTCTCTATAGAAAAACCAAGAATCTCCCCTGAATATATATTTTCAAATAAAGGCTGCCATAAGTGTAGTATTGGCATAAATAATATGCTTGTAATTATTGCTATTAGAAAATATAAAGAAGTTTTTTTGTCTAAGATTATATTGTCTTTTTGTGTGGCTTTATAAGTTTTGTCGTTATTGCAGTTTATCTTTTTTGGTGTCTCCACATAAGGTATCAAACAAAGGAAATAACTTACCGTAAATAGTAGTATTGCAGATGCTACGTAAGCAATATAATAACTATTAGATAAACTTACGAACAAAGCCCCTACAAACCCAACGACAACATTCAAAAGAGAAAAATATTTTCGCCTCATTCTCATGTAATCTATCGAGGATGATTTGTTTTCATTATTATTGATAATGCATGATTCTAGCCACTGTTCAAATGATCCGTTAACCAATGAAAACCCACAGCCATAGACTGCATAAGCGAAGACAAGAATAAAAATATTAGGTGAAAATAAACATAAGAAGAAATAAAGTCCCCAAAGATTAACTCCCATAATTAAAGCCCAGCGCGGACCTATAACTGCTGTTAGCCGAATCGAATATATTTCGGATATTAAATTGGAAATTGAAAAGGTCGCTTGTAGTAGAAATAGATATCTTAATTCTATCCCGGTAGATAACAAGTAGATAACATGAAAAGCGCCTGTCAGGAGTCTACATGATTCCGCACAGGAAAATAACACACATAATCTTTTGGCAAGCACTCAAATAACCTTATGAATCTAAACGATATTTTTATGCGCTCGCCATGTATTAGCTTCTTTATTCAAGCGGTAAAGTAACAAGGCTTTTTTAATCGAATATAGGACAAGATCATTATTACTTTCTCTTGATAATTTTGCCTTTAAGTTCATATACTCTCGTCTTTTATCTGGAAAGTAACGAAGATAATCACGAAAATTTAACGCAGCAGATACCCAAGGATTATTGGCTGTGCACAGATGTATTACCTTACTGACTGGATTAATGTTTTTGTGCCAGTGCCATGTTACATCAGGATGCACAGGGCTGCAGCCCCAATTTTTATAATTCATTAAGGACAATATATTTATTACTTGCTCGTGCGAACCAAGGTCATTAACTTGAATAATAATATCAATGATGGGCTTAGATGCTAAACCAGGAACTGACGTACTACCTATGTGATAATAGTTAATATTGAAATTCCTCAATTTATTAGCCATTTCTTCGGTAGATGTTTTAAAGCACTCTCCCCAGCGAGGATTATAAGGCTCTTGTTTCATTGGTATATCTGGTGAAGTTATGCTTTGCCAACGGCGAAAGCGCTGGAGTATGGGCTCACCATGGATTTCGCCTATTTCCTTCTTTAGCTGATTCAACAATCTCATGTGTTCTGTAGATTTCGTTGGCATAGATTTCTCTATCAATTCGTTTGTAGTGCTATGTCCAAGATAGAGGGAGATCTCGGCCGATTATTGCTGGTAAATTTCTCGACCTTTCAGTAGATTCTCTTCGTAATATTTCCATAACATCTTCAGATATAGTCTTATGTTTCTTTTGAGCATGCAGCTTTGATGCAGCAGGGTTGATTTTCTCTTTAATACTTGTTGGTAGGTGTCTCAGTTGTCTCATGGCCTTAAACTTGACCCGTTTTCTCGCTTCCACAGGGTCAAAACTAATATCAGCATCATCATCTATATTTAGCCAATTGCACAGCTGAGTAAAACTTTTGTTGGGGTGATGATAAAACTCTTCATAAAAAAGAATATTTATTTGTTCACGCTTAAAGTAAGAGAACCAAGTTTCAAGGGTATCATACAATTTAATCAATCGTTTGTAGTATAAACCAAAAGGAAAATAGCTATGTTTATGCACTTCTTCATTATTTCTTAATAACGCCAATCTTGGATCGGTTTGCGTTTCATTTCCTGTTCGTAGATAAAGATTATATAAGCTGACAATCATCTCTACAGGATTTCTCAACATAATAACGATCCGTGCTTCTGGATGTTCTTTAGATATTAGAGATGCTGCTGATTTACTATATAAGTACCAAACAGAAGCCTCCGCAACATATTTCTCATCTTTTGCACAATAAAATAGGTGGCTATATTCATCAACTGAAGTAACTGTATGAGGTTGTATTGGCATGTCCTGTGCGTAAAAGTGCGGCTCTTTTAGTACCGAAGTATATATTTGAGGATGTTGTTTAAATGCTGAATAGAGTGAAGTGGTTCCACATCGTGGTGCGCCAATAATAAATAAGTTAGGTGGTCTTACCATGGAAAAATATCCTTATCTTTATAAAATTTGCCACTAGAACCCTCATTATTTGTTGCTAGCCATAAAATTGTTTCAGCGCCTTGTGAGGGTGTTCTTGGTGCCGCAACACCACCTAGTTTGGTTCTTACCCAACCGGGAGTCATACAGTTAACACGTATTCCACTGCCGGCAAGTTCATCTGCGAATGCTTGCGTCAGAACATTTAGTGACGACTTTGAACTTCGATACGCTAAGTTATTTCCTGAGATTTTTGTAGAACTACCATGACCACTCGAAACATTAATAATATGACCATTTTCACTTTTTTTTAACAGTGGTAGCATTTGTTGAATAAGAAGCCAGGGACCGAAGAAGTTGACTTCAAACGTATCGCGGATTTGTTCTATATCCTCTTCGCTAGGCTTATCTCTAACCCCACGAGATATCCCTGCATTATTAACTAAGATATCTAATTTTCCCGATTCTTTTTCAATAATATCAAACGCAGGTGCAAAAGTTTCGGGTTTACTCACGTCTAATTGTATAGCTTGTGTTCTTTCAAGGTTTTTCCTAGTAATGGCTTTTTTACCACTGTCTATGTCGCGACATGCCATATACACTATTATATCTTTTTGTTCCAATAACTCGCAGGCCGCCAAACCAATACCCCTGTTTCCGCCAGTTACCAATGCTACTTTTTTTATCGGCATTTTAACTCCAGCACTCAAGATAAATTCATATACTGTGGAAAACGATGAAAGAGAAACTGTTCTCGTTGGGTAACGAAATTTTTTAGATCTTCGTTAAAATAAGAAAATGCATCGCTTTTTTCTCTCAACTCGAATGCCTCGTTAGGTAACACGGGTTTATGTACAAGAACATTATTTAAAATAGTTTCGTCGATATCGAACTGCACTAAAAAATCAGCTAAATCAGAATTCAATCTATCGGTGTGTAAAAAATGAACGCTGTATTCGTCTTTTAAATGCTTACCCTTTTTCAACTGAATCTCGTCAATGTCTGCGAATGCTTGCCTCGACTTGTGACAAAAAAAACGTACAAACTGTTCAGTATGCCAGCCCATTTTATCTTCGTTTGAAAGCTTAGTATTAATGTAACCATTTTCTTTACCCTGATGAGTATTGGTAAAGAAATCATTAGCAATATGAACGAAATCATAGAATGAAATTTCAGGGTAGTGAGGATATTTCTCAACAACTTTATCTATTTTGCAATATTCTTCGGGGTGTGTTTTCCACCACCCGTAGTGGTATTGTGATACGTAACGATCAAATGGTGATCTGAATACTGACAATATAGGTTTTGTGAGCTCATGTTCTGGTATTTCATCACAGGTAGCATGTTTGCGGCCGTATTCAATAGCTTTTTCGCCATATATTTCATGCAGTATTTTAGTAACGAAAGTACCACCGGTTTTGGGTAAGTGAACGAATACAAAGTCGGGTGTAATCAGCATAATATCTAAGCTCTAATGGGCCTTGATTCACCGGAGAAAATATTTCTTAACGCTGCACCAAGATATCTACCACAATAATCGCCGTATAATATGCCTTCTCTAGTTAGTTTTAAAAAGTTATCTTTTATTTCGATTAGCTCTGAATTTAGTAAGGTTTGAATGTCTTTTTGTAATATTATTTTTAGATCAATACCATGGTTCTGCTGATATTTATCTAAATCTACTACAGTTGTTTTTAAGCCCATTACTAGGTCTCTTAACATATAATCGGAGGTATTCATTTTTACAATCCGCTGATTTGGATTTTTCCCCTGTTCAACAGTATTTAGATATTCATCTATGTCACTAATATTTTGTCGTGAATAACCATTAATACTACCAAATGCTGACGCTCCAAAACCGTACATATCTTCGCCGCGCCAACGGCTTATAATATGATGTTGGGGATAATTTCCTTCACGGGTAAATGTGAAATAAGTAGAGGGTAGGTAATTATTTTCATTTAATTTGTTAAGTGCCCAACGAGCAAACTCAAGCTCTTGTTCGTTAGTAGGCAATGATAAATTCCCTTTCTTTGCATCTTCCATATAATTCGCATTTGAATATAGCTCCAACTTGTAAACTGTAATAGCGTTGACTCCCAAATCAATTGCTCGATTAACTGAGTGTTGCCAACTGGAGAAAGTTTCTCCTTCCAGACCTGAAAGTAAATCCACATTGACTACTATACCTGCTTTAAGTGCGCGCTCAATTGCTCGACAATTTTTTTCCTCCGTATCGTGGCGCCCAGTTAAAGCGACAACTCTATCGTCAAATGATTGTATTCCGAAGCTTATACGATTGACTCCTAGATCAGGAAGGCTATCTATTAGTCGGTTATTTAAAGTAACTGGCTCAATTTCAAAAACAAATTCTGGACTTTCTACTGTAAAAAATTTATCTATTGTATCCTTAACTTTCTCCAATTGTTTGGGTGATAAAACGCTGGGCGTCCCTCCACCAAAGTATATGGAGCTAATTTTTCTTCCTTGTAAATTATGGTCTTCGGCCACCTGTTCTATTTCTTTACATAAAGCGGAGACATAACGTTCACGCACTTCGTGTGAATTCTCTGAAAGAATGCCTATTTTGAAGAAGCAGTAACGACATCTTTGTAAGCAGAAAGGGATATGAAAATAAAGATGCAATGGGGCAGTATTTACCGAGCTAGGTGCTTTTTGTGTTTGCCAGTAACGTTGTGGTGGCCAAGCAACAACGAAACCATCTCGATTTGGTTTTTCATCGCTGTAGTGTATAACACTATCTTTTTGTTTTTTTCCAGAGCGTGCAATAATGGCGCTTTGTGTATTTGCCACGGTGATTAAGCCTCTTCTTTTATTGATTCCAACATCCTTTGGACTAAATAACAGACCCCTTCCAGCGAACCAAACGTATCTGTGTCTAAATCATCATCGAGTATTTGAATTGAGAACTCTGATTCAACTAGCTCTACAAATTCGGCCATACTGATGGAGTCAAGAGATAGGCCATCATCCAAGAGAGAAGCCTTATCATCAATATCTTTAAACTTTAAATTGAGATCTAATTTGTCGACAATTATGTTTTTTAATATGTCTAGTATTTCTCTCTTATCCACACTGATACTCCTCAACAAGTGCTTTTCTGTCAGGCTTACCACTCTTCAAGAAAGGCATATTATTAATAATTTTATAGTTGTCAGGCCTAGCAAATGTAGGCAAGTTATCTAAGGCGAACTGCTTCAATTTAGCTTCAGTCAACTCCTGACTATCAGCTTTAACTAACGCTGTGATATCTTGGCCTCTTTTTCCTGCGTTATTTGAAGATATTACCACTACAGAATTAACATCTTGCCAGGACATAATCTTCCTCTCTAAATCTGCAAGAACAAGTAGTTTTCCCGAACGATTTATACTTAAATCGGCGCGACCATGAATACGAAATGAAGAATCATCTGCTATTGTGGCAATGTCCTTTGTATTCCAGACAGCCTTAGTTTCCTGTAGTTTTTCATGGTTAAGTATATGTGTTGCTCTATAAGGGTGTTTTACTAATAAAACACATCGCTTCTTCTGTTTTTTCTTCGCAGAGATTTCGACTTTATCAAGTGCAATAAGTGATTTTGGTTTGCTCGGGCGCGATATTGCTATGACGCCAAGCTCAGAGCTACCGTAAAGATTAAAAACTTCACCGAAAGTGCTTTTCGCTCTATTATGAATGATTGCCGGAATTCCATCGCCTGCTAGAACAATGCCTCTGCTGAATTCTTGCCTAGGCCGTTCTCTGCGTAAAAGTGAGCGTAATAGATGTGGCGTAGAAAATGTAATTGTAGGCTTAAAATTTTTAATCGCTTCATTAAAATTAAGTATATTAGCTTTAGGTAGTAGCAGAATTTCAGCGCCACCAAGTATAGATGGTATAAGCGCCGCGCCCAAACCATACATATGATGGACAGGTACAGTGATTAGCACTCTATCTTTTTTGTTAATGTCTAGTCTTTGCATTGCAGCATAGGCATTTTTAACAAAGTTATTTCTATTGTGAAAAATCAATTTCGGCTGTCCTAAACTTCCTGATGAGAGTACTGCTAAACCTTTAGCTTTCTTTATTGCTTTTAATTTTTCTCGATTTTTTCTGACATCTACTAATTCATTATCTTTTAGTATTTCACTACAATACTCTGATATATGAGTATCTGTATCGGCTAATATGATATTGATGTTATCAACTAATGCACTATAAAGTGCGGCTATCATTTTTATTGATGATAACCCTACTAAACCAGAAAAACCCGATTGTTTCATGCTTTTCCATTGTTCTCTTCCTTGTTCTAGCAAGAACTTCATATCAACAGTTTCATCGTTAAGTGCTAATATGCTTTCGCTAGTTATAAGCTTATTTCGTTTTTTTATTATATTGTTCTTCACATCTATAATGCTCTTGCTAAAGATTCATTGTTAACTATTTCACTTATCTCCGCGCATGGTTTTTCTTTGTAGAGAAGGATAAAACGCCTGCAGATTGCAGTTTTATCATTTGTTTTTATAGTTTTAGGTGCCTCGATATAAGAAGTGCTAATATCTTGCTTCTTTATTAATCCAATATTGTTAGGGTCTAAAATTTTTCCAATGCCCTCACTTTTCTCAATAAGCTTTTGCTGCTGTTGTTTAGTGAAGTTCTCTAAAAAAATGCTACTTTTCGCTACAACTAAAATATTTTTTGTTTCTTCGAAATACAATATTGACGTTCTTTTGAGTGTTTTCCTATTCTGTCCTTTGATATTTATTACCTGCTGTAACACCTCCACGCGAACTTCTTTTGATGATAATGCCTGCAAAAAATAAGTGGTTGATCCATCAAGCTTCAAATATTTTTGCAAAATATTTGAAGCAGGTACTCTAATTGGCACTTGATCTAATTTTTTAGATAGTTTTTTCTGCATGGCAATTTTTTCGAAGCCTTGGATATTTTTTGGCGAGTGAACCGTTTTCCCTAGTAGAAGAGAAAATATAAACGTCAGGAATATTTTGTCAATACCAAAAATTGGTGATTAATTAAATTTAGCATTGTTTAAATTTGCTATTAATCTGTTAACTAATTAAATAGTTGGCTGATGTATTTATTAGTGAATGCATTTGAAAGGTGTTTATTGTGCCATTTTGTCGCGAATAACAAGAAAAGTAATTGATGATTACATCTTTATTACTTTTTTGTCGTCATAAATTTTATCTATAAATTGAAGTTTTCTTACCTTATTTAGGTTTCTCATGGAGATAATAATTAATTCTTTTGGGTTCTATGTTTTTTAATTTCCAATTTTATTAATTTTTGATGTTTGACTTTTTAAATTTAAATAGTCATTGTGTTATGGGTTTTTTATTCGTCATATTAATGTGTAAAAACGGATCTAATAATAATGACAGTTAGCATAGAAAAAGTTGTAGATATCGCAAAGGCGGCTGGCGATGCGATTATGAATGTTTATAAAAACAAGGATTTCAGTGTAGCTTTTAAATATGAAAATAGTCCTCTTACTCAAGCAGATATGGCATCTCATATTCTAATTATGGAGAGCCTGACTCATTTAGACCCGTCCATACCAATTATATCTGAGGAAAATGATACCTTTGATTGGGATAGTCGAAAAAAAAATTCGCAGTATTGGTTGGTCGACCCTTTAGATGGAACCAAAGAGTTTATTAAGAGGAACGATGAATTTACAGTTAATATTGCACTTATAAAAGACAGTAAGCCTATACTTGGTGTTGTCTATGCACCAGCGAAGGAATTACTTTATTATGCTGTGCGTGGTATTGGAGCATATAAAGCCGTAAAAAATTTCGCACCGCAACTTATTTCTGTAAAAGCTCCCCCTAAAGATGATAACTTATGGCGCATTGTTGGCAGTCGCTCTCATAAGAATGAAGAATTTGAGAGCTTTATTAAAAACTTTCCAAATTCTGAAGTGATCGGAGTTGGTAGTTCATTAAAGCTTTGCTTTATTGCCGAAGGCCGTGCAGATATCTACCCAAGGTTGGGATTAACGTCGGAGTGGGATACTGCCGCAGCGCAAGCTATTGTGGAAGCGGCAGGTGGGCAGGTGGTAAATTATGAAACTCAGCAACCTTTAGCATATAATCAAAAAGATTCCCTCTTAAATCCCCATTTTATTGCTTGTGCTGATCCATCAAAAATCCCACTAATAAATGATTGTCTATCTAAAAAACCTCCAGAGAATAAACATGTTGTGTGGCAAGACACTATTATTAATAAACGGCAGAGGGCGGAGCGCTTTAAACAGAAACCTTCCATTATTTGGTTTACTGGATTATCGGGGTCGGGTAAGTCTACTTCTGCTATAGCCTTAGAAAATAGATTATTTAAGGAAGGCTACAGTACTTACCTGCTGGATGGAGATAATGTTCGTCATGGTTTATGTTCTGATTTAGGGTTTAGTGATCAAGATCGTGTGGAGAACATACGTCGAGTTGGTGAAGTTGCTAAGCTTATGGTCGATGCTGGAATGATTGTCTTGGCTTCGTTTATTTCTCCTTTTATTCGTGAACGAGAAATGGTACGTAACATGGTAAATTCGCAGGAATTTATTGAAGTATATATGAGCACACCTTTAGCTATTTGTGAAGCGCGTGATGTTAAACAGCTGTACAGGAAAGCGAGAGCCGGTGAAATCAAAAATTTCACCGGTATTGATTCGCCTTACGAAATTCCTAAAGAGCCTGAATTAACAATCGATACTCAGCTAATGGCGACAGATAAGATTGTCGACTGTATGATTGACAGTTTAAGAAAAATGTCCATTATTGAATGATACTGGAGGCCCGGATGAGGCCTTATTACCATCAATTCGCCTTACTACTTTTATGCAGTACTTCTTCTAATGCCCTGAATGTATTACCGATAAGAGATGACGTTAGTCGACCACAATCACAATTTATATGGCCCACAAAAACTGCATCTAGTTTAGGTATGGCATAGGCGACTGTCTGATACCCGAATACATCGCCACTATGACCAACGAGTTTATCACCTGCGCGCGAGGTAATGACTTCTAAGCCCATCCCCTGTTTTTTATTGCGCCCGCTGGTGATTAATGTTTTTGTCATTTGTGATCCGATAGTATGGTTTCGGCCGTGTTCAAATACCAGAGATTCTAAAAAGCGGGCTACATCGGAAGCTGAGGCCTGCATGCCACCATCAGGGCCTGAATGTTCCCATAAATCATAAGTATCGGCCCAGGGGCGTAAAATGGTCCCGTAACCATGAATGCTGTCTGCCACTGGGTGCTTAACATTGTAAAGTGTATGATTAAGCTGAAGGGGGGAGGTGATAATTTCTTTAAACAGAGTATCTAGGGTTTTGCCTGAGGCTCTTTCAGCAATTTCACCCAGCAACATATATCCCATATTGGAGTAGTTGAACTTTTCACCTGGTTGATTTGTCGCCGCATTTCGTTTAGCCACAGGTAGTGTGCGAGGTAATGTTATTTCCTTACTCCAGTCTTGTAATAGATAGCTTCTAACATCGTAGTAGTCGGGAATACCGCTGCTATGCTCCAATAGCTGACGCACAGTTGCCAGCTTGCCATTGGGCAAACCATGGATAATTTCATCTGATAAAAGGCTATTGATAGGTGCGTCGAGTTCAAACATTCCTTGTTTATTGAGTTCTAGAATCACCATAGCGGTATACACTTTAGAAACACTGGCAATGCGAAGAGGGTGGGTTGTTGGCATGTTTTTACCCGAGCTCTTATTGCTTGTACCCGCGCTAGCAACGTATTCTTTGCCTTGATAGCGAGCTAGCAGCAGTACGCCAGGTGCTCCACCAGCATGGGTCGCATCGGCAATTTTTTGCAGTACAGATTGAATATCTTGATCAGAAAATTCTTCTTTTTTTAGCTTTGGTGGCTCCGTGGTATCGCGATAAATCATCCATGCGCTAAGAATGAAAAGTGCGATAAATAGAGTGATTGCACTAAAAATCTTTCGATAATTCATAAGATATTCCTGTTGTCAGTTCATTCTCTGAAGCGGTAAGGAACTAATAAGGTCATACTTTCAAGTTTTTGTAAGTAAGTGCTTATTATTGTTGTGCTTCAGTTATTTCAGATTTATAACAACAAAAATGTGGATGTCCGTCGTCTTTTTGGGCAAGGACGGACACGGAAATGCAAGGACAGACACTAAAAACATTATAGTGTGTTGGTTTTTTCAACAACTAAATATGAGTGTGTGACTGGCGGTAAGCACTGGGGGTTTTGCCTGTAATTTTTTTGAACGCGGTATAAAAGGAAGAGCGAGAGTTGAAGCCTGCAGCGAGAGAGATATTGATTACCGTGTCGTCACTCTCTGTTAGTAGCTTCATTGCCTCTTTCACTCGCCAGCCGTTAATGTAGTCAAAGAATGTTTGTCCAAGCTTGCTATTGAGTGCCTGAGAAACATAGTTTGGCATAACATTTATCTGATCAGAAAGCAGACGCAGCGATAAGTCAGGATCCCGGTATAGGGCCTCCGACTGCATAGCACTTTCTATCTTGCTAGCGATCCTATCTATATGGTCATCAGATAGTGCAGATTTTTCATACTTAGCCGATGTATTTGAAGATTTATCAATTTGAGCGATTTCTTCGGCCAGCTCTGGTTGTTGGCGAAGCCCCCATAGTGCGATTGTCCATATTAGTATCATGTTTAGGATACTGGCTAAGGGCTCATCAGATATGGATATATCACTGAATAGCTTTATCAGCATGAAGCTTAGTATAAATAATCCGTATACCATCAAAAGAAGAATCAAGCTGCTAATCCATCTAAGTTCCAGGTGAGCAGTAGAAGCAAAGAGATCCATAAGCCTAGTTCTATACTTTACCAGGCGCCGGCTAGTGGCAATGATGTAGCAGCAAGCCTGAATATTAGTGACAATGTATAAGCCAACTAGCAACAAAAAAAGTAGAGTTTGCCACATCGAGTTGCGATCCCTTTCACTACTGAATAAACCTAATCGCTCCTCATTGGGCATAACGGTAACCAACACAAACGTGATTAGCCCCAATAATGCTGGGGTAAAATGTGCGTAGTCCTGGCGCCGCCAATTTACCTTATCTTCAGAAGTTAGGCCGCGGACATACAGCCAAAATAAAGGTGCAAGGGTTAAATTGGCAAAAGTACTCGCCGCATTTACGATGTGCCGCCAGTAGCTGGCGGGGGAAGTTTCTAATATTGTGGCTAGCTCAGGTAAGATATTGGCAAAAAAGAACAGCGCCAAGGGAAGATAAACCTGGCGATGCTGTACTCGCACCAATAGCAAATTGGCGCACAGAAGGGATTGGCCGATAACGAATGCAGAAGCGATAGCTGTAAGTGAAAATGTCTCCAGGGTATGCTTCCTTAATGCTAAATAGATAGGGGGTATTCGAGTAATATAAAGTGCAAGATATTGACCCCAAAATGGGTTGCAATTGCGACAGATAATCGTCGTGTATAAGCATAGACGATACTGTAAACTGCGCCTGCAAACAAAAATAGCAACATAGCCGAGCCAGAGGATACTCCGTGAGCTAAGGCAAATAATATTGTTGAAACCGAAACTCCGATATATAAGCCAAGGCGTGCCTGACTAAAAAATGATGCAAGGTGTTGTTGTAGTAGCAAACGAAAAAATGCTTCCTCGGCAACTACTGTAATACATAAATTGACAATAATAAAATATATTAAGCCATCGGGAAATTTAGGCTGCCAGGCTATCCCAAAAAATATATAAGCAATGCTTAAAATAGCAATAACGGCCAATAAGGTAGCTATTACCGCCATTTTGGCCGTTGTCTGATTACTTGACGGGTATATATTTAACAACCAAATCAGCACTAGGTAACCGCTCAAACCTTTGCTTAAATTTACGTATAGTAAAAAACTTTTCCCACCCTCGAAAAGTTGTTCACTTTGCCAAATTAAGGGATAGTGAAAATCACTTGGACGATAAACCGCAATGAAGAAGCCAAGCAGAAGAGTCACCAACCATAGACTTATATCAATAGTTTTATAAGTAGATTTATGGTTAGCAATCAGATATAAGCCTAGAGCAAAAATAGGTAACAATAGAGCGTTGAGCCGAGGCAGAAAATGAACAAAGCCAAGCACGGCTGAGCCAATCACAAGTACTGTGGTAATAGCGACGGACTTTAGGTTACTCGGTGTAAACATCTCTTAAGGATTACATTGAATTGTTCTCGTTACCACTGTGTAAGATGCACCTATATCCACACCATTAGAATAAGCCGGAGAGTGAGGTGTAGCAATTTCTTTATCTAAATAAGTATAGTTTTCTTCTCCACAAAGCTTCTTTGCTCTTTTATCAATCTTGGCCTCAAGCGAAGAGATTGAAGCAAATATATTGCCCGAGGCCATAAGTTTGAATTTCCCTGGTTCTAGTTCTTTGGCTCTCGCCGGTATCATTTGTGCACAACCTAATAGGTATATTAGAGTTAGCAATATCAGTAACTTTTTCATAGGCGCTATAATCTTATAGTGATGGCACTTAGAGTATACCTTTTAATGAAGCTTCCTCAAGCCACTCTGGATATTCATTGAGCAAGCGTTCATATAATATTGAGTCATCAATAGAAGCTATATCATTGACATGCATGAACCCTGCATTATCCAAAAAACGATTTTGTAACTCATCGAGTTTTTTTAAATAGGGAAATTCTTCTTTACCTATACCGACAAACTGAAAGAATATAGACTCTTTAGAAAGCTCGGTAATTAATTCTGTCGTTTCTCTTTTGTCACTATTATTGCCATCAGTGACAAAAATAACAAAGATCGGATCGGCTTGATTACCTTGGTATTTATCTTTGATAATGTGTAAGGCGGTAGCATACTTAGTTGCTTCAATTATTTTGTAATGTGCTAGTATTTCGCGCGCTACATAACCTTCTAAATCTTCTAATGAAGCACTCGGTAGCTGATAAGCTCGTGTGCCAAAGAGTATGATATCAATATCCCCATCATCATCAAAGTTTAACGCTAGGCCCAAAATTCTCTCAACAAGGTGTTGAATAATTCCGTTTTTGTATAGCGCATTCATAGACTTCGAAATATCCAGCACTAGTACTACTTGTGATTTAGTACTTTCTAGGCCCTTTTTTTTAAGCTCTACTTTAGCCTTCTTACTAAGATCTATAACACTTTTTCTAAGATCAATAGACATAAGTTATCCCTTTATTTATCCTTATTTTTTCTGTCTTCGTGTAATATGCCACCTTTACCCCAATGGCTATCGTCATAATTCTCGAAAAAGACAGTAACTGCATCAGCAGGTAAATCATACGCTTCTTGGAAGGCTTCAGTTATTTTCTTGATAAGCAATTGCCGTTGTTCTTTGGTTCTGCCTGGAGACTGTTGGATGGTGACTATTGGCATGAAGGCTCCTCTATAGTAACTACTATTGTTGATATAGGGTTACTATGTGAATTAAATGAACGGATTACATCGAAACAACACAATAGCACAGTTTTCAACTTGATACTGATGTTAATATTTATCTAGCCGCGTAAGATGTCAAGATACGCAATGTAAAGTTTATGGTCGTCGGGTTGCTCAATAAATAGCCTTTTTGCGTGTTTGCTAGAACTAGACGATAAGCTTATTCGGGGTTCTTCCAATAACATTTTCATGCCGATGGACACTGGCCATACGGCCTGATATTACAGATGATATTACTTTGTTATTAGTGCAGGCATCAGGACTATTTGTTAGCGATACGAGATTGAAAATATAGAGCTAAAAACCTAAGTCTAAGTTTTAGTATCAAAACTTCATTTACTTTTTATATACAGAGAGTGAAGATTTTATTCCCTTACTTAAATTAAGACTAAGTACGTTATTTAATGTCGTGAATTAAATAAGGTAGGAGCTTTTAATCATAAAAGAAATCGCATCTTTATTCAGGTGTTCTATTGTAAGATAGTAAGTTAATTGTATGATTAATGTTTTCGAAATATCGCAGTATTTTAATAAAGTAATGCTGTTAATTTGCGACATAATATAGGGTATTAAATCCGCAGTTTTATTTAATACTGTTTCCATAGTGTTTACTGCTGCGCTTTTTGGTCATAAATGTTTATGATCGTAGAATGCATTTGATTGGTATGTAAAAAACAATAAGAATATGAAACTCCTATAACTAATGAAGATTTTCCTAATGTAGAAAATTTGTCGAAGATAATAGCTGCTAATACGTTTACTTATTCCTTCTGAAAAATGAATGTAGCTTACCCTTTATTCTTATGTTGATAGAAGTCAAAGAAACATATTTGTCACATAGAAAACCGAACATTAATCGATGAAAACACCACTATAAAAATGTAAATATTCATTAGAATATATTCTTTTAATTCTATTTTTTTATAGTATTAATAATTTATCCTAAAAATTCATACACTATTTATAAGGTTGTTTTATATACTCTATGAATACCATTAGTCATGCTCAAGACTTCTGCAAAGCGGAGGTTGCTATTGAACGCATTTTGCCTTGCCGTGAAAAGTCAAAATGTATCCATCGTTTTTTTTATGATACGAGTTGGGATCATCATCCAATATATAAGGAGGCGATGGATATTTTAGGTACTCCATTGGAGTATGCGGATTATACCGTCGATTTATACACCGATTATGAATATCGAAAGACCTTTTACCTAGGTGAGCTGGGTTATCGAATTTTAATGAAGCAATATAAATTTTCTAACAATGACGCCATGTCTTAAAGAGGTCATTTAAGACATAGTGTTTAAAACATAAAGTTTAAAAAATAATACCCCTATTCACTATAAAATTGATATTCCAACTTATTGTATTTTTATAAAACTTTAGAAATATTTGTAGCCTGAAAATATGCACATGCAGCTATTAAAAGGATATAGATAACTTTATTTTTTATATTTTTGAAAATTAGTTGCTGTAATAACTCTTTACTGATGACGTTAATAACAAAACTATGTCTTTTGTATTGTCTTGAGAGATATGATGCTCTGTTTATTATTGTTCCGGTGCTCGTTTCATACATAGTGAATAGGACAAGTTTTCATAGTCTCGTTAGAAATTTATCCCGCGATACAATACATATAATAAAGTAATAGGGTTTATAGTTGGAGGCTATGCCGAGTAGCTTATGTAGAAGAACCTTACGCCTGTGTGTTGCTTGTTTGGATCTTACTAAGAGATGGAGAACAACTAAAGAAGAGTTATATCTAACTGATGTGCTTTGAATGATTTTTATACTCTTAGCCCACTTGTTATAATAAGTTAAAAATCTTAAGTTATTGATTTTATTATATTAATTTTGATTTTTTTATGGAATTGGGGATGAAACCTAAAATAATCATTTTACCTATAGCGGAATTAGTGTTATGAATCGTTTATTTTATGAGTTTACGGGGTTATAGCTTGGTTACTTAGGGTGAAAAAGCTAGATCTCAGGCCTTTAGTGTTAGTTATAGTAGGCCTTAGCATGTTCTATAATAACGAATAAATATCATGTCCAGTAATAGTGAAAATGTAACAAATATTTTTATGTCCATCCGCTCAACTATAGCGCGGGTGGTTTCCCACATTGTTCCGCCAAAGGAAATTGAAGACATTGTGCAAGAGACTTACGTTCGCGTCTGTCAGGTAGAGAACCAAGATGAGATTGTTCATCCTAAGTCTTTCTTATTAAAGACAGCTAAAAATTTGGCACTGGATCATGTGAAAAAAGCGGAAACTCGACTTGCCATTAGTATGGATGATGATTTAGAACTCGAGTTTGTAGAACAGAGAACTCGAAGTGATGACACCTATGATCGTGTTGCTGCGAATCAGGAGTTTTCTCATTTTTGTGAAGCTGTTAGGCATTTGCCCTTGCAATGTCGTAAAGCCTTTGTGTTAAAGAAGGTTTACGGTTTTTCACAAAGGGAAATATCCAAAGAGTTACAAATTAGCGAAAGTACCGTAGAAAAACATATCGCCAATGGTATAAAGCGGTGTAGTTATTTTATGGAGTCTCTCAATAATCCAAGTGCTGCTTCAGTTTCAACTGTGGTGGGGCAGCATGGGGTAAATAAATGAGCAATATATACCAGTTAAACAACAGAGATGAGTTATATGATTCGGCGAGTATTTGGATAGCAAAGCTTGATCGCGGGCTTAGTCATGAAGAGGAACTGCTATTTAAACAGTGGCTGAATGAAGATGCATCTCACCGAAAAGTACTGTTTGATATGGCGCGCTTATGGGATAACATGGATATATTAACTCGCTTATCTTACTTATTTCCTGCGCCTGCAGGCCAATCGTTAGATAGTTCTCCTGCAAACAAAGCCAAACATAATAGCAAGCCACGCAAAATTCACTATGCTTTGGCAGCTTCACTTGCTTTTCTTTTAGTCAGTGGTATTTGGGGTGGTGTGTTGTTCTCCTCTTCACCGGTGCCTAATTGGTTATTGGCATGGCAAGGAGAAAAAAGTGCCGACGGTATCTACGATACCGGTATCGGTGAACACTCGACAGTTAATCTACCTGATGGCAGTCAGTTGGTACTCAATACTAATAGTTTAATTCATGTGAAATATACTGATGAAACGCGTTTGTTTTATCTTGAACGAGGTGAAGTTCATATTGAAGTTGCCCATGATAAATCTCGTCCACTTAGTGTGATAGCTGGAGGCAAGGTTGTGCAAGCTGTTGGCACAGCATTTAATGTTGAAATATTTGGCGACAAGGAAGTTGAGTTGATCGTGACGGATGGAAAAGTTCTTGTTGCTGAGCACGAGAGCAGTGAATTATTCCAAGATATTAAACAAGGTTCTCTACCTAAAGATTCGTTAGCAGTATCCATGGGTGAGAAAATTGTATTGGGCTCAGGCAATGAAAAAGTTGATAAAATTGCTGTAAGTGAGATTGAAGCTAATCTGTCGTGGCGACAGGGAAACCTGGTTTTTCGTGGCGAGACTCTTGAACAAGCGCTAGATGAAATTGGTCGTTATACTGATGTTAGATTCGAATTTGCTGATGATACTATCAAGCAAGTACGTATTGCAGGCTTATTTAAAGCTGGCGATATAAAGGGCTTACTGTCGGCATTAGAGCAGAACTTTCATATTGACCATGAGAAGCGTAAAACAAGTAAAGGCGATAAAGTTCTTCTAAAGGCAAATTAGATTGTTTGAATCTTATTTTATAATATTAATCTGTTCACATTGTTCAAATTTTAATTGACTTTCATTTTGGTTTCATTAACTGACCTTTAAGGCCGAGCATATTTGGCTCTGTAGCCGTGTCTCTAGTTGTATCTTTCATTGATACAGTCTCTTGTTCCATCTAGCTACTATTACATAAAGCTATCACTTATTAATTCCCACCTATCTCAGGTGTATCTCACCTGAGAATATGATTAAATAAACAACTATTGTCGTCTTTATTGTGTCGTCGCTTGTGAGTGATTATTACTCTAATTAGTGTTAACAGACTTGAGTACTTTTGGGTTAAAATATACGCGACAATTGGCAAAAATAAACGAAAAATAACTATAGTCATAATTTCTATATGCGAAAAATTAGCATTCATGTAGTGCCAAACATAGTGGAAAAATAAAGTCGTGTCGTCTACGCATTACGCAAGCACATTGCTTGCTGCTGAGAGTAACGAAAAATTTTTTTCTCACTCAATTGCTGTCGGTTTGTTGATGACGTCTCTGTCATCTGCAGTCTTTGCTGAGGATGAAATTCTATCGTTTGATATTGCTCAGCAACGAGCAGATCTGTCGCTTATAGAATTTGCCAAACAAACCAATATTACTTTGATTTTTCCATTTGACGAAGCAGCGGAAGTCATAACGAATCCCTTGGTTGGAGAGTATTCGATAGAAGATGCAGTAAAAATTCTTTTAGCGAATACACCTCTGAAGGTAAAGGTTAGCGATAGTGATCAGCTCACTATTATTACCGATCAGTCTTTTGGGGATATCGACTCAATGAATAAAAAGAATAAATTATCGAGTGCCGTTGTTGGTATTTTATCGACACTAGCTGGTGGCTCGGTGGTCGCGCAGGAAAATATTGAAGAAGAAGTTATCGTTACTGGTATTCGTGGTGGCTTGCAACGTGCAATGGATGTGAAGCGTGAATCCGGTGGCGTAGTGGATGCCATTTCAGCACAGGACATCGGTAAATTTCCCGATACCAATCTTGCTGAATCATTACAGCGGATTACCGGTGTGTCTATTGATCGTTCCGGTGGTGAAGGCCAATTAATTACTGTGCGAGGTTTCGGTCCGCAATTTAATACAGTGCTTATCAATGGTCGACAAATTGCCTCAGAAAATCTCAGTCGTGCCTTTAGTTTTGATACATTGGCATCAGAGCTTGTAAGTGGTATTGATGTGCACAAAACTTCAACAGCCACTATGCAATCGGGAGGTGTTGGTTCTACTGTTAATATTAAAACGGCGCGCCCTTTTGATATTGAGGGATTTAAAGTTGTGGGCAGCGCCAAAGTGGTTGATGATGAAAACAGTGGTGAAGCTACTCCTCAAGTATCGGGCTTAATTTCCTATTCTGACGATAGTTTTGGTGTTTTATTGTCTTTATCCCATCAGGAGAGGGAAACGAGACTAAATCAAGCTCAGGTGGATGGCTGGTTAGAAAATGTCGGCATTCCAACTGCTGAATTAAATGGTGGGGCTGGAGTAGCAGAAGGCACGACTATTTTTTCTCCTCGTAACTATGATCACAAAGTTACTTTTGAAGAGCGAACGCGCACTAATGCTAATTTAGTGCTTCAGTTTGCTCCCAGTGATAATGCAACTTTAACAGCTGATGTACTTTATTCCGATTTCGATATTGAAACTGATGCACTTTCTTACGGCCACTGGTTCACTGCACCAAATATAGAGAATGCTACTACTGATGCCAATGGCACCGTGATAGACCTCTACCAGGAGAGAGGTTTGGCCACAGATATGCACCATAAAACATTTGATCGTTTAACCGAAACGACTGCCTTTGGTTTAAACTACGATTGGGATGTTAGCGACAATTTAAATTTAAGTTTTGACTTGAATGTATCCAATGCTGAGCGTGAGCCGAATAATGGCGGTGGTAATCAGCTATCGCTTATCGGCTATGCCAACCGTGTGCGCTTTATCAACGATGGTGCTATTCTCCCTTATGTTACGGATTTTGCTGAGGCCAATGCCAGTATTTTTTCTGGGCAGCAAGAAATAGATGGCGTCGCTTATCGTGACCCTAGTGATCCCAATTTTGTCGCTCCTGCTGGTGTCAGTGATCATTTAGATGAAAGCAATAGCAGAGCACATGTGATGTTGCGCAGAGGCTGGGCAGTTGAAGATGACGTGACTCAGATTAAAATCGATGGCACTTGGAATGAGGACGCTGATCAAGGCTTAGTTGCGGCGAAATTCGGTATCATGTTATCCAATGAAGAAAAAGCACTAACCCGCTGGGATAATGAAGGGGTTGGTATTCATTGTACATTTTGTGGTTATCCCGATACTTTTAATGGCCAACCTATTGAGCTTGCCGACCAGTATATTTTTGATGCCGGTAGTGATTTTTTAAGCGATGTTAGCGGCAGTGGTCGTCAGCCAACACGTTGGTTGGCTCACGATGGAGAAGCTCAATTTGCGATTTTAGAGCGTCAATCTGGACTCAGTTTTGATGCCGTGCGAAGAGATAATTCTTTTGTTGTGGAAGAAGAAACCTTGGCCGCATATTTAGAATTTGATTTTGCTGGTGAATTGGCGGGACGCCCCATCTCTGCATCAGCGGGAGTACGCATAGAGTCTACTGATACAGAAGTAGATGGCACTAACGCGCCTATTACCGGTTTGACTATTCTCGATGAAACCGAAATGCTCGCCACCTTTGGCTCTGCTGAGCCGGTAAATGTCAGTACTAGTTATGATGCCATATTACCTAATATGAGTGTTAAGTGGGATATTTCTGATGACTTAGTCGCCCGGGCTGCATCATCGAAAACTGTTACTCGCCCCACATTACAAAGCCTATCTCCGGTAACAGTTATCACCACGACTCGCCAAGGTGGGGACTTAACTTCTACTAGTGGTAATCCCGAACTTGAACCTTTTGAAGCTGACAACTTTGATCTTTCTTTGGAATGGTATTACGGTGATACCAGTTACGCTTCTGTAGGATATTTTAAGAAAGATGTTGCTAACTTTATTGTAAATACTCAGGCAGATCGAACATTTACTTTAGCTGATGGGAGCACTCTGCGCGACCCTTCGACAGGTTCTGATACCGGCGCACCAGATGAAGATGATGAACTTGCAGTATTTACCAATACGTTACCTAGTAACGGTGAAACCGCTACGGTTGACGGCTTTGAAGTAGCTGTACAGCATGCTTTTGGTGAATCGGGCTTTGGTGTTATTTTGAATGCTACCTTAGTTGATAGTGATGCTGAGCTTGATCCTGCTGATACCTCGCAAACCTTTGCTCTCACAGGCTTAAGCGATTCTTACAACTTAGTTGGCTTTTATGAAAACGGCCCATTTCAAATGCGCCTAGCTTATAGTTGGCGAGATGAATTCGTGCAATCTCTCACGCAAGTTCAAGGAGATGGGCCGACGATTGTAGAAGACTATGAGCAGTGGGATTTTAGTGCAAGTTATGATGTGCTTGATAACGTAACATTATTTCTAGAGGGCATTAATTTAACTGAAGAGTTTGTACATAAGCGCGGTCGTTTTGACAATCAGCTACTTCTTGTGGAAGACAGCGGACGTCGTATTGCCTTTGGTGTGCGCGCCAACTTCTAGTTTTCAGTCTCCCCTTTAGCCACTGTTACTAAGGCATGTTGACACAATCAGTCTATGTATCTGTCGCCCTCAGACAATATTAACCCGGCATAAGTCAGGCCGGGTTAGTATTGTAGGAATAGTGTTAACAGGCCCTAACCTTGTAGCAGTGGTTTTTTTCAATTGTTGTTTTTATCGAAAACTACTTTTTAAATCGGTATAAATAAGTGTTAATATCATGAGCTAAGGATAAGCCTCTATTTGGGGCAATTACCAAAGGAATAAAGCAATAAATACTTGGAATGATTATGCCTAAGCTTGTTTCACTCAATAATCGTGTACATAAAGATATAAAAATAGATACCAATAAAATTGAAGTTATTGGTTCTAGTGAAAGAATGATTCCTGTTGTTTTAAGCGAATTCCTTAAGTTGTGTGTTCAATATCCTATTGTATTTACCAAAGATGCAGATACAGGAAAGTTTGTCTGTGTTGTGTTACTTGGCTTCGAACAAAGTGAGAATTTATTTTGGCTGAAGAACCAGTGGGATGGCATTTATGTGCCACTTAATATTACTAGGCAGCCTTTTTTTATTGGTAAAGAAGACTTAGATAAAGAGCAAGCAGTAATATGTATCGATATAAATAGCCCCTGTATTTCCACCGATAATGGAGAATCATTGTTTGATGCGCAAGGCCAAGATACTGCCTATTTAGGTAGTGCTAAATCTATGCTTGCCCAGCTGATAGAAGGTGAAAAGCAAAATTTTAATTTTATCAATACTTTGCTTAATCTTGATTTGATTATGCCGCTAGCCCTAGACATTACTTTTGCTGACGATAAAACCCAGAGAGTGCAGGGTATTTATACTATCGATGAGGAAAAGTTAGACCAACTTAGCAAAGATGAGATGCTAGTGCTACATCAACAAAAATATTTAAAACCAATTTACACAATGGTATCTAGCCTTGGGCATATTTATTCGCTTATTCAGCGAAAAAATACTAGCCTAATGGCACAGTAGCTATATAGTTATGGTATCTGAAAAAAACCTGCATTATAAGGTATTAGAATGTGGGGATGAAAAGAACAAGGTCATCGTAATTGATAATTTTCATCCCGATGCTGAGACTATTTTTAAAAAAGCTCAAACATCCCCTCATTTTACTGCTCAAGCAGAAGATTTTTACCCTGGAAAGCGTAAGCCGGTTGAGCAGCAGTATGTTCTTTATCTTATTAAGACATTAGAGCAGCTGCTAAAAAAAACTTATAATATTGAAAAAAATAAGATGTTAAGCGTTGGCTTGTGTGCATATTCCTTAACAACCAACACAGAACGTCAATTGCGTCCCATACAATGCATTCCCCATATAGACACCCACGATAAATATCAATTTGCGGCAGTACATTATCTTAGTTATAGAGCTTTTGGTGGAACCTCTTTTTATAAACACCGAAGCAGTGGCTTGGAAAGTATCGATAGTCAACATCTTAAAAACTACTTTGCACAGCTAAAAGTAGAGATTATGAAAGATACTCCGACAACTTATATTCACAGTGATACGTTTTTATTTCAGAAATTAATGGAAGTGGAATTTTTATTTAATCGTGTTGTAGTGTATCCCAGTAATATGTTGCATTCTGGAAATATTTATCCTAATAATTCACTCTCATCCGACCCTAGAAAAGGTAGATTAACGGTTAATGCTTTTCTTAACTTTTCCGATTTAAACTAAAACCCAATTAGCAGAGTTGCCAAGAGGTAGATGATATGCCAAAAGTTAAACTTTACGGTTATGCGACTAGTCCATATGTTCGTAAGACTGCGTGTTTCCTTCATTATAAAAAAATACCTTTTGAATATATCCCTGTTAACCCAATTAATCCTAAAGAGACGATTGGTTTTACTGGCAATACGCGTGTTCCCATACTTCAAATTGATGACGAGTGGCGGGTTGAGTCAAGTGAACATGCCCACTGGCTTGACGAGTTATTCCCTGAGTATACCCTTTGCCCAAATGAATATAAGCAAAAAATTATCGAAGTGGATACTTGGCTAAACCGTGTTTTCTTACCATCAATTTTTAGGAGCGTTATCGATGGTAAATTAAATTTAAATGCACGTATGCGTTATTGGCGTTTGGCTGCAATTGTTTCCTCACAAACACCTTTACCCGAAAAAATACGTCATCAATGGCCAGAGATATTAATGCAAGCAAGTTTTATCCAAAAAATGGGTGAAGATATGGATCTTACTGAAGACCCAAAGGATATGCAGATGAGAATCGGTATGGAGCTAGTTACACATATTGGTGATGGGCCGTTTATTGCTAGTATGGAGTGCCCGACAATGCTAGACTTTGCTGTATTCCCACAAGTTGTCTTTGGTGTTATGGCCGGTCTTGAAGATAAACTATTGGCTGCAATGCATCCTGTACTAAAAAATTGGATTAAAGCTGTGGCCAAACATTTACCCGAAAACCCTATACTTATTCCTAACTATATGATTGTGAAAACAGTGGATCAAGCGATATATGAAATATAATTTTTGTTCTCTATCTGTCAAGAATTTTTTACCTTGGTAAATAGTAGCTTAATTTTTCAGTTAAAAATTAATTTCATCACATAATAGTATTATTAAATATAAAAAAATTATTTATTAGCATTTAAAAAATGAGTGGCTCTCCATTTTTTTAAGTAAAATTTAATACCTAGTCTATAATAATTTGGTTAAAATGATGCCAATAAATTTCATGGTTTAATTTATTAATATTAAAAAATTAAGAAATAAATATGGGTGAACTAAAATCACTGGGCAAAGCGTATTATCAAAATTTCTTCACCTTCAAGTACTTCTCTTTTATTAGAGAAATACCTAAAATTCCACCAATTTTCTCTGGATAAATCTCGATAAAATTTATCCCATGCTGATTGCTCTTTTTCAAGAATTTTAACTTCACATGAACTGGTTTTGCATTCAATAGATTTTAGTTTCATTGTATAAAAAAGCTCGTGACCATATAAATAATTTTTAATTTCTTCTTCTTTTTTAATGCTCCAAACAGGGTCAATATCTTGCTTGTCAAATTCATTAAGTTTAACTTTAATTTCGACAAAACTCTGTGCTGCTTCATCGTGGAAATCTTCTTTAATATCATCTTTTGTTTCATGTAAACTAGATTTATTTGAATCAACTAAATATTTATTTTCATTTAATTCGGGAATGTTAATATCTACTATAGTTAAAGAATTTTCCGTTGAATCAGGATGGCAATCATTTTCTTTTTGGTTAGCGGAAGTAATCGTGTTTGTGGAGTATGATTTTTTTTCTATTATTTCAAATGATATAGTATTATATAGAATAAAAGTAGAGAAAGAACCAATGAGTACCCCAAAGGTTAAACTTAAAATCAACTGAAATTTTGTATAATTCATTATTTTTTTAACCTCGATGATCCTATTTTTAAAAAGGGCGATATCCTTTCGCCACTTAAATTTTTTAAAATTAACTTATACGGTTAGTCACTGCATACTACTTCTTCGTAGCAATGTTCTCTACCAAAAGGATCCATCCAACACACTCGCTCTGTTACGCGGCAATCGCCACCTTGAATAGCTTCTATTTCCTCTATACTCAAATCTCTTATCTCTTCAGACATAAAATTTTCCTGATATATTTTGGTTTCTTAAAATTTATAATCACCACATACTATTTCTCTGTAACAGACTTCTGTCCCGTCAGGCTTTACAATACAATGAGAAATGATTTCTCTACACTCGTCGCCCCTTCCCAAAATACTATCAATTTCTTCAGGTGATAGATCTCTAACATCATCATTTTTTTTATTCATATGATTATCCTCATAGTGAGATTTAATTAAAATTAGATATGTTAATTTGCCTCTCAGCACTCATAACAGTTTCCATTCTATGGGCCACCAATACCTGTGTAATATTTAAATTGTTAAGGTTAGTGTTGACAATATTTTCATTGCCTACATCTAGATGGCTAGTAGCTTCATCCATGAATAGGATAGAAGGGTTTGAGTAAAGAGCCCTTGCTATTATAATTCTTTGCATTTGCCCTCCACTTAAACCTCCACCCATATCTCCTAGGTATGTATTATATCCTGCAGGCATCGAATCAATATCAATGTTGATAGATGATAACTTTGCACAATTTCTGATTTTAACTAAATCTGGGAGAGGATCGAAACCAGAAATATTTTCTGCGATAGTTCCACTAAATAATGAATCATTCTGAAGAACACCAGATATTTGTGAGCGGTAATTTCCGACTTCAGCTAAAGGCTTTCCATCTATGAGTATGGTGCCTTCGGTTGGTAAATATAATCCCATCAAACATTTTAAAAGTGTTGTTTTTCCACAACCACTCCCTCCAACAATAACAACTTTCTCACCTTGTTTGATAGTAAAATTTATATTCCTAAAAACAAAATTCTCGCTATCTCCGTACCTAAATGCGAGGTTTATAACTTCTATCTTCCCACTAATAATATATTCATTTCTTCTCTGAAATTTTGAAATGCAAGAAGTTTTATCATCATTATCATCACCAAAATATGACTTACTACCAGAAGTATTTATATCAGTTTTAGC
This sequence comes from Agarilytica rhodophyticola, assembly GCF_002157225.2. Classification (NCBI taxonomy): domain Bacteria; kingdom Pseudomonadati; phylum Pseudomonadota; class Gammaproteobacteria; order Cellvibrionales; family Cellvibrionaceae; genus Agarilytica; species Agarilytica rhodophyticola. Next base: position 5,507,965 of record NZ_CP020038.1, on the reverse strand, counting down.
ACGAACTATATCAGATAGTCTGTTCATGTATACATTCAATGTGTTTAAGCTCATTATTTGACGCATTAATGACTTAACTGTATCGACATACTTTACCTTAAAACTAATAAACGCAATTAACATGCCTAGGCTGATAGAATTCTTAATTACCATCAAAGATCCTAGATATATTATAGTAATATTTTCTAAACCAAAAATTATTTGTCTAAGAAATTCAATTTTATTCTCTAGATGTGCACTTTCATACCTTTTATCGGTTTCTTGAGAAAAATAAGTCAGCCATTTATAATGTCTATTCTTTTCATTTTCTAGTATCTTAACTGATTCAATTAATCTGACGCTTTCAATAAAAGCTGTATGGCCTTTTGCGCCAAAGGATACCGCGTCTTCTAATAGTACCTTTTGTATTTTGAAGTTATTAAAATCTAAAACAACATAGAAAACGCTTACTGCAAACACTATAATTGATAATTTTACGCTATAAAAAAGCATGGCGATAATCGCAATTATAAGCATAATAGCATCTATGAACGAGCTGACCACTTCATTACTTAGATAATTTTTTAAATATCCTTGGGCTTCAAATTTTGTTATTACATCACCTAACCCTCGTCTAGAAAAATATAAAGTTGGAAGGCGAATCAAATGATAAAACAACCTCGAAGATGAATGGAATCCATATTTAAAAGAAAATAGATTTGTAATGTAACTTCGTGAATATGAAATAATAGATTGTATAATTATTAGAAAAATAAAACAGAGAAATAAAATTTCTAATAATTTTATATTATGACTCTGTATTACTTTGTCTATTATAGTCTGAATGTAAAAGGGAGTAGATAAAGAAATTAATTGAAGAAAAAAAGATAATAGAATTATATATAATATATTACGCTTAATACCTGAAAAATCTTTAAAAAATTTTTTAATATCTTTGTTTTCTTTTTTATCCTTCTTCTTGAAATTTTCAGTTGGCGTCACCTCTGCAGCTATTCCAAAGAAAAATTCGCTTAGGTTTTTATAAATAACGAACCTTTTCCCTATGGATGGGTCATGAATATAAATTCCGCTTTTATTTATAGATTTTAAAACTACAAAGTGATTCTTCTTCCAGTGAAGAATACATGGTAATGAAAGCTTATTTATACTTTTTATGTCAACTTTAACTGGCCTGGTTTTTATGTTAAGTTTGTTTGAGATATTTAAAAGATGAGAAAATCCACTTCCTCTTGAAGAAATATTAATGCTATCTCTGAGCTCGATTAAATCTACTTTTCTTCCATGATAATTTAATATCATAGCAATACATGCTAACAAGCATTCAGAGGCTTCGTTCTGCATGATTAACGGCAGTTTTTTTTTAATTGAATTTTCTAATCGGCCAAAAAAATACATAGATTCACCTCAAAATAAAATCCATGACATTAAAACTTTCAACGACATATAGGTTTACTCCTTTTTTATGGTCGCATGAGCGCAAAGAATTGTGAAATTCGTTAATGTTGTTCGCTAATCCTTCCTTCATGCTACCTTCTAACAATTCATAAAATATTTCATTATGGTAACCATACTTAACACTTTCTTTAAAATCTAGATGGAAAACTCTTTTTGTGGAATTTATGTTTTTATGATTTTCTTGACATCCATCTTCTGCTATTAACTTTCCTTTTATATTAAATTTTTGTAATGTGTTCTTTTGAGCATAAATTACAAGTGAAATTTGATTTATGCTTTTATTGGGTTTTAAAATATTTACAAAAAATTCTTTCTTAAATAATAATTCATAGTTTAAAATATAATAAAATATTAATATAAAAAATAATATTAAAAAAGCAAATAATATTGATGAGTTCGTGGTTGGGGAAAGATGTATTTTTCCTAAATTATTCGAAGAACATTTATCAATAACCTTTAAATTATAAAATTTATTTTTCACTAGAATAAATACTTCTCTTTTATTTTTATAGATTTAAACCTATTGATAAAACGTTTATATACACTTAGTTTTCCATTCTTTTTCCAAGCTAATAAACGAATACGCCGGCTGAATTTCTTAAGTTCATATGCTCTATCATGAAGTAGGAAAACGTCCAAAATTAAGCATATGTTACCTTCGTCGTATTCATACTCGTATATAGGATATATGTCATATTTTTCTAGCCTTATTAATGTTTCTCTAACTACACGGGCCCATATTATATATCCACATGGTTTTCCATAATGGTTTCTAATTATTTTGTAATTTCCGTTCCTCGCCGAAATGTAAATCCATCTTATTTTAGATGTATTAAAGTTAGTATGTATTCTAGATCTCAATTCACACATTATAGAGAATATTTCTGATACTGACTTGTTCATTTTTTAACCTCTCTCTATGTTGCAAAATGTTGACTTGATTTCATTTAGAAAGCTTATACAAGAAAATCCACAAACAACTACTTCACTATCATATTTTGATACGAAATAAAACATATCAGAAAAAAAATCAATAATTATTTTTTCACTTTTTTCAAATATATAAAGCACATAATTATCGGCTATAGCATCATAATCAATAGCAATTTTTTTTGTTTTTATTATTGTTGTCTTTGTACATTCATCTTCCCTAAAAATCCATTCCGTAGTGCTAATAAATTCTTCAATAAAACTTGAGTAAGAATGTCTATCAAATATTTTGTGCTCATATAATAATAGCTGTTTAATTATATTTTCTCTGTAATATATGGGTGTAAGAAGAGTTCTCCTATATAGGCGTATAATACAAGATTTTATAAAACAATTATAATTTTTAATTTTCGATATTGATTTTGAAAGGTTGACTGTTTTTTGAAAAGCTTGAATTTTACATCTATTAAATAGCAGATCTAAATATAATGTATTGATATAATGGAAGAGAGGGTCACAACTTATTGATATTTTTAAAGTGTTTCTTTTTGTTTTCTTATTTTCTATTAAATTTTTTACGATGTCAGAAAATAGTCTGTAATCAATATTTTCTTTCAAAATATTATAGCATTTTTTTGGCAATCCAATGGCAGTAATTAAATTAGCTCTAAAGTAAGCTTTGTATTGGCTCATATAGTAGCATTCAAGTATACTTTTATTGGAAAATAAATTGTTATATTTATCGTATTGATGAAGAACTTCGCCAGCAATATGTAAAATTGCATCTCTCTCATCGTTGAATGCATACATATTCTCGCGATTTTGATAATTAAAGCTATGACTAACAAATGTAGCTGTTGTCAGGTCTAACCATTTCCCTGAAATTTCTATATTGGAAGCATTAATAGCTCCATGATATATTCTATTAATAAATGAGAATGAAAATTGATCCGCACAAGAAGATAAAAAATTACCGATAAATTTAATATAATTTTTCCTTCCGCCCAATAATAAATTTATCTTTTGGTTTATAGTGCGAACACGATAGGTATCTTTAAACAGCCAAAGATAATCATCTCTTTGAGCTGTATAGCTTTGGTTTGGAATTAAGTGAGCAGGTCTTATAGAGCTACTCCTAACCAGTATGCAACCTTTTCCTCTAATGTTATTACGTTCGCCTTCGAATGTTGGCCTGAGTGCAGTTTTTTCGCCGGTAAAAATTATTCCAAAGCATGAAACTACGCCTCTTGGCATAATTTTTTCAAAAATTTTTGAGTATATAATTTCACACATAGCTTCAACTAAGCTAAACCCGCCATAAGAATGCCAAGTATCCTCTGCTCCAGATAATGGTGTCTTGCCTACTCCTTTTAAGTGGAAATTATCTAAATATCCACACCTAGCACTCCCCCCATTTCCGCCTAAGTCACTACCATATCGATCAGCATATAATTTTTTTTTATATTTGTTGTCAAATAAGTCGGCGCTTATAAAGTCGCTAGGAATACCAAAACTAAAATTTTCTAAAAACTCTTTATCATTGGCTAAGCTAGGATTTAATTTGCTTATTTGTTTTTTATCAATCCATACTGTTTTTGTGTTCTTAATTAGGCTTGTGTTAAAAGCAACTAAATTTTCTGGGAGTGTGTTAATATTTAATCTGTATTTGTCGGTCATTATTTATACTAGACACCTTTGAAAAAACATATATAAACTCTTTATAAAAATTATAACCGCCTATTTCTAAGCTATATTTCTCCTCTACATGACTCCTATGTATACTTTCTATTGTATTTACAATCGATCCATTAAAAAAAATACTGGATCTCTCTGTGCAATAATAGCACTTAATTTTTTTTGATAAAAAAATAGGAACAAAACTTCTGTCGCATTCGGAAAAGATCCAGTCGGCAGCAGATGAATAATTATTGATTAAATCTTGACACCAAAATAATTCAGGAGATTCATATAATTCTAAAATTTTATTAGTAATGTTACCCTTAAAAAAAGCGGGAGAATATATTATTTGCCTTAAAGATTTTATATATTTTTTTATGCAATAATTTTTATAAGAGGTTAGCTTGCCAAATTTTAAATAAGATATATTGAGTAATTTTAGGCCTGTTTCGTATATTTTATGTTTTGAATTAATCTGTAGTCCTTTTTTTTTAAGAAAGAAAGAGTCGATAATGAGTAGGAGGTTGGAATCAATATTTTTTCCGAGTGGAGGTTTGTCGCAAACACTTCTATCTCTATTTATTTCATTTAGGAGAATTTCTAAAATAAAATCTATATCTTCAAAGCTTGATAGAAATTTAGCCTCATTGATATTGAAACCAAAAACTCTTAAGCAGTGTAATTTTTTATAAGCTCGTAATTGATTTTTATAATAGTCAATCAGTATCGAGTTATCTAAATAACACCCGCTATATTTTGAGTAATTATAAATAAACTCATTGCTAATTGATATAATTGCACTTTCTTCATCGTAGAAAGATGGCATATTTGGTACTTGATAGTTTTTTCCCGATGGTAAAAATGTCGAGCCTGTTAAGTCTAACCATTTACCATCAAAAGATATATTTGATGAAGTTAAAGCAGAGTGTGCAATACGGAACAACCTTGAAAATGAGAATTGATTTGCGCAATTTTGCAAAAACTTACTAAAAAAAATTATGAAATCATCTACTTTAAGGAAAATATTACTGAGAAACCTATTGGAAACTCTAAGGCGGTAAATTTTGGAGCTAACCTCTAGACATCCTTTCAATTCACTAGGAACTTCATAATTTATTGGTGGCATGAAATGAGCAGGCCTTAGGCTTTTTTCCCTGACTATTATTGCCCCCTTTCCCCGAATATATTCATCTCCATTGAAGTTAGGCGTGTATGCCGTTTTCTTACCTGTATATATTAATCCCAAACACTCTATGGTTCCTATTGGCAGTATTTTGCTTAGTACCGTTGAGTTTATCACCTCACATACTGCTTCCAGAAGGCTCAAACCACCATAAGAGTGCCAAAGGTCGGTATGTTCTCCATATAGGTTATTTCTTCCTATACCTTTAATTTGAAACTCTTTTAAATTGCCGCATCTAACACCACCAGCATTCCCTCCGACTCCATAATATTCAGCACAAAGTGACACTTTTTTAGTTTTATTAAATATAATCGTATCAAATAAGTGATTATCTATGATGCCGAATGAAAATCGACTGGCAAAATCTAAATTATTTTGAAGAATTTTAGGATATTTTTTTCTTAGGCTATCATTGATCCAAAGCGTTTCGGTATTTTCCATTTTGTGTGCGAAAAACCGTTTTGTACTGCCTTGTATTTTGTCTATGCTTAATTTTTCCATAAATTTCATATAGCAATTATATATTGTCTAACTGGTCTATAATCATTGCTTAAATCTGTAAAGAAATCTATTTAAAATTTATATTTGGCGTAATAAATACGATTTCATAATAAATATTCATAACTAATTATATAAATGCTTTTCCTATTAGACCTCAATTTAAAAATTAGATGGTAAATCGAGGTGCGGAAATTATGTTATAACTAGAAAATGATCTAAGTTCCGGAAGGACATATATCTAGTAGTTAAATTGATAATATTTATGATTGTCCTGACATTTGTAATGAAACCATCTATGACTACCTGATCGAGTTTGGGGCGTTAGAATTTATTTAGTTAATAAATTTGAGCAGCTATGAAATGGAAAAGATATATTAAAGAATTCACTAGCCGAAGTAATATTAAACATTATAGTATTAGAAAATATTGTAGGAATAAGTATCAAGACTTCATATGTTAATAAAAATAAGAAGGTTTTATTTTAGTGAACGGAATGAATTTAAACGGGATATATTAGGTGATTTGCGAAATTAAGTTTTGACACTCGTTGTTAGTAGCTACAGGAAAAGATGATACCGTGGTTGCAAATACAATCCTGTTTGTATCCATCAGTCTAAATAATATATAGAGTTATTTTGACTGTTTTTCATTTAGAATTCCTCTTACTGTTTTTATACACAAAAAAGCTAAAAATTAGGACAAACGTAGATCATCTAAGAAAAAAGATAGCGACTTGGCGGGCTACTACATCATAGTTTTCCGTTTTAGCCCGTGAAGATATATAGTATGACAATCCTTTACTAGACCGATGAGCTACAAGTCTAGATAAAAGGAGAGACTCCGCCTGAAAGCTTCCAAAGCATTTGGTGCTACCGATATTATTTTTTCATATACCCTTCCTCTTGAGGTATTTATTTTTCTAGCTCTAGTATCTTTGGTGGATTGTAGTACCCAGACCTGCTAACAGATCTTAAGTTCATTTGGCAACATTATGAAAATAGCTGTGGATGTTTTAAGCGACTTAAACTATGATTTTAGTGCAACATCAGGACATTAAATATCAGCTATTGCACTAAAAAAAGATATTTAATAAACTAAATAGAATATAACTTTACCCGCCACATCTTGCTTATCAATAGGAGCACTTATGGCAGCAAAATTGGCAGTAATTACCGACTCCTCGTGCAGCCTACCTTCGAAGCTTGTTGAAAAATACCGAATTAAGCAACTACCGTTAAAAATAATTATTGATGGTAAAATGCACCCAGATCCTTGTGATGCGAGTAAAACTTTGGCTTTATTTAAATCTGGGATGCTGTCTAAAAAACATGAAGTGACTACAGAGCCGCCAACGCCCGAAGAATTTGAGCAGGCAATAAGAGAAGCTGTCGAAAGTGAATGTAAAAATATTGTTATACAAACTGTGAATCGTACACAGGGTGAGACTTATAACAATGCAAATATTGCGGCTTCTAATATGCGCAGAGAGCTAAATAATGGTCGTCATGATTTTACTATACGTGTAATGGATAGTCGCACAGTATTTGCTGGTCAAGCAGTCATGATTTCAGAAACCATTCGCCGAATTCTAGCTGGACAGAATGCTAATGAAGTTCGTCGCTCTATGGATCATTTGTCGGAGAATATTCATACATATATATTGCCTAGAGATCCATTGCTTGCTCTAAAACGTGCTCAAAAAAGAAACGAGAATGCGGTTGGGTGGGGTAAAGTGTTTATTGCTAGTGCACTTGGTATTTATCCGGTGTTGTGTAATGTGAATGACTCATCTTACCTTGCGGCAAAAGTAAGAGGTTTTGAAAATACTGTAGAACAACTGTTCAACCATGCTTGTGTACAAATTGAGAACAAACTTTTGATTCCTTTGGTAGGGATCAACTATGGCGGCTCAATGCAAGAGTTACAAGAGTTGCCTGGCTATCAAAAATTAAAAGAAGTGGCTCAAAAACATAAAGTGCAAATTATTCCATCAGTGATGAGTATCGCTGGAGGCATATATACAAGCGTCGGTTCGCTATCACTAGCAGTGGCTTGCGAACCAGGTGAGTGGTCTGGAGGTTAGAGATCGTTCAATTACTTATTTCTGTGTTAATTCTATACTAAACATTCTTCGCAATAAGAATTTTTTTGGCGTTAATTGTGTCGGTTTTGTTTAGCAAACATAAGCTAAATATGAATAATCTTCATGCTTATATTTTTAGAAGTGTAAGAAAAAATAATTATTAATTACAAGTCGCTTCGTTATCCCAAAGGTCAGCTAGAGATGATAAAAATTCAAATGACGCCTCTAACAAAAAATAAGCATCTTGAATATAGTCTATTCAAATAGTACGTTTCTTTTTTGAATAATGTGAATTATGCATTTTAATATTCACATCGTGTTGTAATAAAATTACATTTATCGAATTTATTGTAATGTTATATAGAAGACCGAATCTAATGCGACACAGTTTATTTAATACTTGCACTGTAAAATACCCCTTTTATCTTTTAATTCTGGCCCGATAAATGCTTTTTCTATTAGCCATTCCTCAGTATATGGATGTTCTTTAGACTGCCAGCGTCCCTTTCTAATATCTGCAAGATAGCAGTACATTGTGTAATAGATAGATAGTGTTGAGACAATAGGCAAGAATTGTAGTTTAAGAAATTTCGATCTTGAATAGAAAGCTTTACCTTATACTAAGTAAAAAAATGTTTTAGAAGACAATGTTAGATTAATTTCGAAAATGTTTGACAGTAATCGAAAAATAAATTAGTTTCTAGAATATACGTTTTTATTGGTAATAGCGAAATTTCTAAAATTTTTGTTTTACGATGGTATCGAATTTGGGTTCTGATAGTTAACGCTAAAATTTAGAGGTTCTATTTCCCTGCTTTAAGTGATTCTGAATAATAAGAATTATTTAATTTGTTAATTTGTAGTGCTATATAACTAATAACATGTCCATGTTTTTAGAGGAAATTTTATTTCTCTCTGAATTAGTGTACTCAAATATACAGTATTTAATTAAAATTTAATATGTTAACTATATGTATTAATCCATACTAAATATAAGGTTGGTTTTATATCCTGAGTAATACCTTGGCTGTTTGCGACACAATGCTGTTCTTTGTGCCTTTCGTCGAATGCTTTATTTAATCGCTAGCTTGTTGCTATGCAAAAAAAGCCTCTTATAATTATTTATAATAATATATTGGTGGTGCTAATTAGCATTTCTAATATGGTGTTCTTTCTATTAATTAATTCCCCTTTTTTATTTAAAAAAATTAATTATTTATACAAAAAATTATTTTTTAAAATAAATTCTCCATCTGTAAATATAATTACAATTTTTTGATTTAATTAAAATACTCCTTATTTTTATGCGAAAATTTTTGTCTTAAAACAAGTAAATATTAATTTTGTATTTGAATTTTAGATATATTTATTTAATTTATTGTCGCTCCCTAATTCTTATTGTAAAAAAATATTTTATATTCCTTTAGTTAATTGTTTTTTTTTGAAATTAGAATAAGATCTGTTGAAAATTATTTAAACCTTTTAAAAAGTCAAATATGTTTTCATAAAAGATTGACGTGGAAGTAATAAAAAAATGTAAATATTGTATTTAACCTTCTGGAGTTATTTTATGCAGCTTAATAGAGCAGTACCATCTAAACGCTTGCCTCGTTTTGAGAAGAAAGCACCTGTAAATAATGATAATAAGATTAAAGTAGGTATTTTAGGAACGGGAAAGATAGGCGTCGATTTGTTGGTTAAGGCGTTAAGATCCAAGTATATGGACTGCATTATGTTTGCAGGAAGAAACTCTAAATCAGAAGGGATACAATATGCCAAAAAACTTGGTGTTACTGTTTCCGACCGAAGTATTAATGCGTTTATAGAGGCTGATGAAAAGTGTGATGTAATATTTGACGCAACATCAGCATCGCAACATGTTAATCACGCTCCGTTATTTAAAGAGATGGGAGTATTGGCAATCGATATGACTCCTTCACAAATAGGAACTCCACTAGTGCCTGCTATTAGCCTTGCTGATGTAAAAAATAGCAGCAATATTAGTATGATCTCATGCGGTGGCCAGTCTTCTATTCCTATAGCTTACGCACTTTCACTTGCAATTCCAGAAATTACGCGCTTGCACGTAGCTTCTTATCTCTCACCTAACAGTGTTGGTCCTGCAACCTTGGCTAATTTGGATGAGTATTACAGCAATACTAGAGCCGGTTTACGAAAATATAGTGGCATCAAAAATATAGATGTTGATTTAATTGTAGATGATAAGAATTTTGCTTCAAAGATGCGTAATGTTATTTTTGCTGAAACCTCTTGTACAAATTTAGATCTGTTAGACAAAGCGCTTAATGACGTGTTAAAAAAAGTACAGCACTATGTGCCTGGGTATTGTCTTGAAGGATGTCCTATCTATGAAAATGGCGGAGTTAAAATTAATATTTCGGTGGAAGGGAGAGGTGATTACTTACCAAAGTATGCCGGTAATTTAGATATTATCAACTGTGCTGCTATTGCAGTGGCGGAAGAATATGCAATGCTTAAAAATTATTTCATGTTTCCCAATGTTGCACTTGTTAATTAATGCTAAATATTTCCTGTCATTTTAAAAAATATTTTGGCGCATATTGAATGTCATTAATTTTTCTTAACAATTTATGCGTCAAAATAAATCACTAACGTAAGAAAATTGATCTATAGCTATATCCTTAAGTGTATTGAATAGTGATAAAATAAACCTAACGTTTACAGATATTTAAATTTGAACAGTGTTAGGAGGGGAGCTTTGGAGAACGACTATAGAAGCTATTTCGAAAGCATATTAGATATTTACCCGCCATGGTCAATAAATAATATTTCCATCGATGAACGACAATCGGTTATTCATGTCAAACTTAGCCGTTCTGAAGATAAATCGATCATCTCATTTTTTACTAAAAAGCGTTATATCGTATCTGATAGTAAATTTGTTAACGGTTATTGGCAACATTGCAACCTAGGCAATTATAGATGCTTTATTTCGGCCGATGTTCCAGTGGTTAGCAATACGGACTCAGATGCCATAACGAGAGACACACTCTCTGAGCCTGCTTTTTTAGGGCATCCAAACAAAAAATATACCCACCAACTAAGACAAGTTGTTGCGTTAAATAGTGCGCAAGGTTTAAGTAAAAATGAAATATCAACAAGCCATAATATAGAGACTGCTCTTGTTGGTGAAATTCTGGGCGATGTGGCTAATGCCCCTGAAAATGTCCAGGCACCTTGCTATATCCCAACAGAATCAGACATTATCTGGCAGAATATATTATTTGATAAAACTCTTATAAAAACGCAGTCTTTCCCTCTTAAGCTACTACTTTCTAAGCTTAAACTTGCGGCAATTGATACTCAAAAGAAAGAGTTATTACGCCCGATAATTATTGAGTTAAGAGAGTTTTTTATACAGCAGGCTGCGTCATTAAAAAATGAAATTTCACAAATTAGTGGCCTTGCAGTTCAACAGGATAGTAACGCAAGTAGGCGTCGCAGTGTGCACAAGCTTATTCTTCCCGCTGTGAAGAATCCGGTTTGGGTAGATATTCTAATGGATAGAATTCATTTAGATTCTAACAATATGTCCTTGAATTTACTTCTAGTTAAACTACGCTCTAACTATAAATACAATCAAAGTGAAGAAGGAAGTGAAGAAGTAGTTGGCTTGCGAGAATTTTTTAGGAAAAATTATCAGACATTAAGAAAAGAGCTTGTTCAAATTAACCGTTTGTTACAAACTCGACCAAAACAGAAATTTACTTTACCCGACTCCAGGCATGATGTGTGGAGACAGATCCTTAAAGATGATTCATTTATTCCAAGTCAGCACATGGCATACAAGTTATTACTCTCGAAGCTGCGATCGGATGTGTTGCTAAATCCCAGTCCAAATGCGGAATTAAGTGCTGCTAAAAGAATAAGGCAGTTCATTGCGGATAATCAGCAAACTATGCAGCAAGAGTTAAGGCAAGTTATTAAAAGTAGTAGTGCTGTTTAGGGCATTTGTATAAATATAAAAAATTTGGAGATCAAGTATGGCGCAAGAAGCCGATATTGCTTTCAAAAATTCTCTTGTGGACAAGGAAACACTGGTTCAGATGATTAACGATGGGGAATTTCTTATTGTTGCAGCAGAAGAAGATGTTCTAACGTCTCTTCCATCTGGTAACTGGATTGGTGGAACAATTCCTTATTTCATGACAAATGATGGTGGAACAGTTAGTAGAGACAAGATTTATGTAAATATTCTTACCGGTATTTCCCCACACCGCGCCCCTAGAATGACTTTGTATGATACAAACTCAATTTCTAGGATTGCTCAAGAGGCACCCGAGCATGGTTTTACTATTTTAATTTTACCTGCGATGTCTGATGTTCACGCCAAATATGCAGAAAATGCGCCTGACTTTCCAGATATGTATTTCTCGCCAATAATTGGTTGGGTATCCGGCACACATTTAGACGACTTAGGTACTAAAAAAGCTAAGGCATGTTTTGGGCCGGCCAGCGGTATGATGGTTGAGCAACAAGCGGTGGCAATGCATATTCCAATCCCGGAGCATCAATTAGCAAATGTCAATATTATTAACTTGTTTAGCCAGGGTGATGGGCCAGTAATTACGTTCGATAAGACTAGTTTTTCTGTTGGCGAATGTAAGATTGATGGAGTTACCAAAAATTTGGCCGAGTACATTAAACAGGAAAATATTGACACTAAATTGCCTTTAGTGGCCGATTATTCCGGTGTTATGGTCAATGCTAGTATCCAGAATGTCGACAGTACTAATAATGAAGTTAGCTTGTATGCACCGGTATTTACTGATGTTCCTTATCGCTTCGCTAAGCCAATAGATAATTATGTTCAGTCATTTGAAAAAGCTTTGCCTGCTTCGGAAAGTGAGAATGTTGCTTTCTCATGTAATTGTATATTGAACTTTCTTTATTCTGAGCTGGAAGGCAAGAAAACCCGAGATATCACCGGGCCTGTAACATTCGGTGAAGTTGGTTATCAACTTTTAAATCAAACTATGGTGTATTTGACACTGGGCAGCAGCATGAAGTAGGCCGAAGCAGTAAGTAAAAAGGTAGAAGTTAGAGGAGATTGTGGTTGTGTTCTCCTCTTTAATTCCAATAAACTTTAGCTTACTGAATTTGTTGCTATTTGGGTTAATGCTTGTTCAAATAATTCGGCAGGCTGTCCGCCACTGATTAGGTGCTTATTATTTATTATTACCGCAGGCACAGAATTGACTCCTGCTGATTGGTAGTGTTGTTGTTTAGCTCTAACATCCGATACATATTTATCCGATTCTAAAATCTCCTGTGCTTCTTCGGTGTTTAGTCCTACTTTAGCAACTGTTTGTAAAAGCTGCTGATGATCACTCGGATTGCCATTTTCTTTAAAGTACAAATCGAAAAGTGCCAGTTTTAACTCGGTCTGTTTATCGTGGCTCTGCGCCCAATGTAACAGCCGGTGAGCATCAAATGTATTGTATATTCGGCCACCATCAGCGTAGTTAAATTCGTAACCAACACTTTTCCCTCTCTCTTTTAATACTTCTTTATTCTGTTTACTTTGCTCTGTGGTAATACCGTATTTTTGTGTTATATGCTCAGTAAGCTCTTGTCCTTCCTTTGGCATCTGAGGGTTCAACTCAAAAGGTTGCCAAGTAATTGTCGCATCTATATTGGATGCTAAATTTTGTAGAGCTTTCTCCAAGCCTTTAAAGCCCACTATGCACCATGGGCAAGACACGTCAGAAACTATGTCGATTGTTAGTTTAGTAGTCATGATCCACCTTTTGGACTGATAGGTATAATTACTAGACAATATATAGTGAGATTTAGTTGCAGTCCACATAAATAATATTTAGGCCGCCTTTTGATCAAATTACGGCTGTTGACAGCGGCTTATATTGATATCGTATCCTAGCGGGTAAGTGCTCTTATTCACCATCATCTTATTATTACAATGCCACTGGTATTGTATATCGATTACTTCAATGTTCTTTTATAGAATTTGTCTAGTTTCTCAACTGCTTTGGTTACATGTTTTTCCTGGTCGTAGAGGTGAAAAGACTGAGTACCTCTAACATCGAATAATTTTTATCATTACTTTGAGCTCGTTGAACATTAGTAACATCAAACGGGCGCAGTAGTGTGTCATCACCAACGATGGCAAGGAAAGGTTGATCACGAGTTAACTCCATGTTTACTACTCTTTACGAACCACTAATTAGGCTTAAACAGGTTTAGTGATAAAACGTTTTTAGGTAGAAAGAATTGGCCCCATCAATTTATATTTTGATGGAGCTTTCCCTATCTCTCTATTACCAACTTAAGCAATGAGCTACACATGCAGGATGAATTGTGTGTTGTGGCTGGTTGGCCTTAAGAATCCAATAGCCATTTTCTTCTAAAATTCTGCACACTCCTTCGCCATCTACTTTTGTTAAAAAGCAGATGGAATTTGATGAAGCGGATAACGATAAAGACTCTCGCCCTGATACTCCCTTGTAACGGTTTACAAGGAAGTTATTTGAACCTGGAAGCCCTTGTTCGCCGGTTTCGCCCTGAGGCCCTTGTGCTCCTGTGTCGCCTTTAATACCTGCCATCCCCACTAGCATCATATCTGCTGAGGTCAGCGCTCTTACGTCTGCATTACATAGTTTTAGGTTGGCTTCATCTAACGATACGGATGTATCATCTGTTGCTGCACAGGAGACAGTACTATTTGTGGAATTTTCCCAAAAGTCTGATGCTTGTTCTCGGTTCATATAAATTCTGTGGCCGTCCGCATGTGTGAAATAAAATCTCGCATAAAACATGGTCGTTTGATGATTATTGCCGTCAACCCAGTTGTCATCTGTAATGAAAGTTTCGCGTGGTACATGAAGGTGTGAATAATGGGTTTCGTATGTCACATTCGACGAGTTAATATGTAGTGAAAGAGATTTCTGAGCATATAGTCTGGAAGCCCAAATTGGGTATATGCCATCGGCAAGGTTTATGGTGAACTTGCCTTTGCTGGGGCCATGGACGTTGGAATTGCTGCAGGATCGATCGCCTGAACAATTGAGTGTTAAATCAAAATTATCTGCACCATAAAACGTTGCATCTTTGCAGGCTTCTGCTCCTGAACAACTAATGAGACATGACTCGCCTTCGGTACAATAGTAAGTCTCACTGCCAGCTGTATTGACGTCGTCAAAGCTAAGCTCTCCTGCCAGGGTTTGGGAAATCGAAAATATACCTACAAGTAATATAAATAACTTGGTTTTCATTGTGTTAAGTTTCCATACTTATTTTGTCGACCTTAAAAAAAACTACGTTTCTAAGGGCGATTTTTTGAGTTTCAATGAGAATAATTTTCACCAATCGTGTGTGGTGTTACTCTTTTAGTTGTAGGCTCAGTGATTTTGGTTACACAAATTTTCAAAGCATGAGAGAACTTAGTAACTAACTATTAATAAATCATAGGAAATATACGTTGTGTTTAAGTCATAGTGATTGATGAGGATGGACGAACTTCCACATGGCTATCAAACCCAAAATTCCAAGGGGGATACTAGCTAAAAATATGCTTGAACCTAACTGACGTGTTTGTTCGATGCTCGTTCCTTCAACGCCAATCGCATTTGCAATAATGCCAACGTAGGCTGCGCCAAGGGCGTAGCCTAAGCGCTGAACTGTCGGAATAGCACCTGTAACACGCTCTTTTTCTCCTACTCCGGTAAATTTTGAAGCGCGACGTAATATAAATGTCCAACACATACCAAAGCCTGCACCCTCACATGTGGCAAACAAGGCTATCAGCCAAATTGGCCCGTTTGGTATACTGTAGACAAAGCCTGAAATACTCAAAACAACAATTGTCATCCCGCAGCAAATTATTTTGCTGTCGTTATGTCCTGAAAGTCCTGCAGAAGAACCTGCTATGAAAATAGAAGCGGCAGACCATCCGATGGCGGTACAGGCAATAACGTAGCCGGCTAGCATTGCAGATGATCCATGAAGCATGGTCATCAGAAGTGGGCCATAAATTGCGATGGTAACAGTTGCTGCGCACATGCATAGGATCATGACCAGTGCTGCACCCACAGGGTTAGCCAGGCTTAAGGGGCTTTTGGGTAACATACGTCCACCTGTATTATCTCGAGAGTCTAGCCATACAAATGCTATAAGACTAATAAACCCTGATGTAACTAATAGGGGGGATACGATAGGGGATGGTTCGTGTCCGGCAAATGCGATACATGTTACGCCCACAAATAGAAGTAAAAGTCGTTGCCAAGGTATCCTGATTGGAGTCTTCGGGAGCAGTGGGAGGGTTTTTATTGGTGTCTTTATCAGAATCCATATAGATAAAAAAACTGCTTGTAAGGCAAAAAAACAGAAGCCAGTACGCCACGAGCCAAATTCTATAAAAAGTCCCCCTATTAAAGGGCTTAAAAAAGTAGATACTCCCCAAGTGACGGAAACTGCGCCAACAGCTCTGGGTATTAAATGTTCTGGAAAGAACTGGCGAATAGATATAAACGACAGTGCAGTGAGCCCACCACCACCGAGTCCCTGGACTAAACGTCCTATCAACATGAACCACATATGCGAAGCTGTAGCGCTCAAAATACAACCTAGCGCAAAAGTGGCTGCTGCAATTGCCAAAGGCTTTTGCACTCCGCGATGGCTAGCCAGCAAACCGCTGATCGCGCCGGATACAATCGAACCGACTTCGTACAATGCCACATTCCAGGAGAGCAAAGTCGTGCCTCCAATGTCACTAACAATCACAGGTAGCATGGTTGCCACTAGTGTGCCGTCGGCAGCATGCAACCATACTGCTACGCAAAAAATTGTCAGGGCTGGTAAATATTGAGGAACCATAATTTCCCGCCAGCTAGATGAAGTTGTGGACTCGAGGGGCATTCAAACTTTCCTTTTGTTACTTTTGATACTTAGCTTTATTGTTGCAATACTTGACTTTATAATTCCTCAACTTAAGTTGAGGTCAAGAAAAAATAGAGGGGAACCTTCATATGGCAGTTGGTTTAACCGTGGGCGAAGTTGCCCAAAGAAGTGGTATTGCTATTTCGGCAGTTCATTTTTATGAGCGTAAAGGCTTGATCCAATCAGTGAGAAATCAAGCAAACCATCGGCGATATTCTCCTGTGGTGTTGCGTAAAATCGCCTTGGTGCAAGTCGCACAGCGAGCCGGGATTCCACTCAAAGAGATTGCCTCTGCTTTGTCGTCTTTACCTCCTGAGACAAAAATTACTGCGGATGACTGGAGTTTGCTTTCCACTCAATGGAAAGCTGACCTGGATGATCGTATTGCCCGTTTGCAGCGCTTAAGAGATCGTATGGCAGGTTGCATCGGTTGCGGTTGCCTCTCTTTGGAAAAATGCGCCTTATTTAATCCAGACGACGTCATGGGGAAAAATGGTTACGGACCGCGTTTGCTTGAGAAAGACTAGTGTCAACAGGCTCTATAGCCTAAAAAAAGCCCAAAAAAATATTTCCCCAAAATTTTATATTTTATCGTTGTTAGGTGCGATGGGGTCTTTACTATACGCCATACACTCATCTCAAATTTGTATTGATAAAGTTTAATCTTTAACTTATTTTGTTGTTTTAGTAAGTCTAAGTACAACGGCCCAGCCGTGTGTATAAGGCAGTAGGAAAGTTAAAAGTGTGAACTAAATAAGTATTCTTTATACCTAGTATAGTAAGTTCACCTTTTAGGAAAATCTATGATAGACTTCACTGCTTCTCTCGATATTGATAATGATAAAAATGTAAATTCACAGACGCACTCTTGTATTTTTTCTATAAAAAGTCGCAAGAAAGATATTAATAAATATAATCAAGCGCTCATAGAAGCGGCAGCTAACTTTGCTCCTAGTACATTGTCACTTATGATTGGTGCCGGTGCTGATATAAACTATCAAGATCGCCATGGTAATTCGGCTCTAAGTAGAGCGCTATTGAGCTTTGTTGCTATGTCGTTATCTGGCAATGCATCTGAAAGTAATACTGAGAAATGTCTTGAAATAGTAAAACTGTTGATTGTTGCTGGTGCGACACCTCGTACTCCGGTGAATGACATCTATATGTCTAAGAAAAAGTTCAGTAATTGTTTGTCTTTTATAGTAGAAAGCCTTGATTTTACAAATATCGATATGGATGAGGATTTTTTAACAAGGTTGTTAACTGCTGAGGTTGGATCTCAGTCATAAATATATTTATAAATTTTCTTCTTTAGTCTAAGGCTTATTCATCGTCTTCTAGCATAATCTATTGAATAAGTCTTAGGTGTCTATTTTTTCTTTCTATAATCGCTAGCTGAAAGACCAGTATATGCTTTGAAACGCCGGCCAAAAACTGTGAGTGACTCGTAACCCACATTAAAGCAAATTTGTTGAATACTTTGTTTTGAATTTGTGAGTAATTCTTTGGCAATTTCTAAACGATATTCTTGTAAGTATATTTGCAAAGACTTTCCTGTTGCCGATTTAAATCGGCGAGTTAAGTTGCGCGTACTAAAGCCGAAGCGCGCAGTTATTTCATCCATACTTAAAGGCTCTGCGTAGTGTTCTTCTAGCCAGTTTTGAATTGCCAGAATACGAGTATCACTATGCTGTTTACTCTCGACTGTATCGATAGTGATTTTTCTGTAGTCCCTTCTTGTTCCCATTAGGCAATGGCGTTCGCACTGTTGAGCTATTAGTGTGCCGCAAAATTCTTGAATTAAATACATACTTAGATCCATTGCTGCGTTTACTCCACCACCACAGTAAAGTCTGTTTTCAACCGTTTGCATTTGTTCTGCCTTTAAAATAACTTCGGGGTAGCGCTTACGAAAATCATCAGCATAGTGCCAGTGGGTAATTGCACTATGACCGTTTAAAAGTTTAGCCTCTGCCATAAAGTATGTTCCCGTTAATAAACCAAACACTAATGCACCATCTTTATGCTGTCGCCTTAGCCATGGGTAGAGGATTTGGTGTTGCTCTAAATAATCAGTGTTAACTCCCCAAACAGCAGGTAAGATTATGGCATCGTAGGATATTGTCGCTTGCTTAATAGATATATCCGGTGCTATAGACATATCGCCAAAGGCGTTAACTGGGCGATTGCTCAGGCCAACCAGTGTGATTGAAAAGGTAGGAGCTTGTTGTTGTCTGTGTTGAAATACCAAAGCGGTTTTTAGAATCTCTACAGTTAAACTAATAGAGCCTGCCCAGGCTGATTCACATACAAAAATTGCGATATGTTTCATAGTTAGCTCCACTATGTAGATATGCACAAGTATTCGTAATAACCTAGCCTTTTGCAAGAGGACAAATCTAATAATGGCCAAAACTGTTGAATACGTGTCTTGTAATGAGGAGTATCGAATTTGCCGCTGAGGTAGTATTTAATAGTAACGTTAAGATGAGCTGTTATCGATATAAGCACTCAATCCCCAGGAATATTCTATGAGTTATAAAAACCTAGTAAGTGCAGAAGAAATTCAAATATATACCTTAAAATCTGACTGGCAGGGCTTATGGCTATTACTGTTTAACTGGGGTTTAATTGCCTTAGCTTTTAGCTTACCTATTTTATGGCTTAATGCTGCGACTATTTTTATTAGTTTGGTATTGTTGGCTAATCGTCAATTGGGCTTGGCAATACTCATGCATGAATGCTCCCATTATAGTTTATTTAAACGTCGAAAACTCAACAATTGGCTTGGGAAAATATTATGTGCTGCCCCAGTTTTTGCCGACTTAGATGGTTACCGCCGTTATCATATGAGGCATCACAAAGAAGCAGGTACCACTACTGATCCCGATTATCCTAATTACAAGAATTATCCAATAACAAAAGGTAGTTTGATCCGAAAAACGTTAAGAGACTTAACCGGGTTAACAGGTATAAAAACTCTCTATGCGCTCATGTTAATGAATGCAGGTATTTTAAATTATGATATGTCGTATAAGAATAATTCAAATAAGTTTGATCTAAATGTGTGGCAAATTGTTAAAAACTTGTTAGCCAACTTATTTATGCCTGTTGTGGTAAATGTAATGATGTGGTGGATATTATATTTGTTTGATAACGCTTGGTTGTATGCCTTGTGGTGGATAAGCTACATGACTATCTATATGTTTATTTTGAGAGTACGTAATGCTGCTGAGCACGGTAACGTTATGGATTTGCTGAATAAAGATCCGCGTTTACATGCACGAACTACTTACGCTCGTTGGTGGGAGCGCTTAATTTTCGCGCCTAACTATGTTAACTATCATTTAGAACATCACCTTAGGCCTAATATTCCTTGCTACAATCTTAAGGCTTTTCACCGTTTCTTAAAACAAAAAGGAGTGTTGGATAAGGCTAACATTGCTAGTGGATATGACGAGGTTATCCGCGAATTGCTGGGAAAAAGAGATGCAATGACAACAAGTTAACTGTTATAGAAATTGAGCCCTATGAAGGCTCAATTTCTATTTACGTTATGCTCAATTAAAAACTCGCACTAGCTCTTATATACCAAAAACCTCCGTTGAATCCGTAGGGTGATGTTAAAGAAGCTTGCACTCCTAGAAATTGTAATACACCATTTTGTTCATCATCTGGTTCAACATCAAATACGTTGTCGCCACCAATCGCGAGAGTGTATTTCTCTGCCAGAGTCCAGCGTGCTTCTATATCGACTAGTGTATCTGGGCCATAAGCATTAGTATCTGTGCCATCCCCAGGCCCAAATAGACCACCGGTGCTCTCCCATTCACCGTAATAATTTAAACGGATGTAAGTATTGAAGATACCATTAGTATCGTAGTTAAAAGTAAGAACAGAACGTTGGTTGGGTACTTGATTTTCAAGATCGAAAACACGGGACTGATTGATTGTGCCTGCTCTAACACTTTTAACTTCTTGTTTATTGTAGCTGTGGCGCCAATCTACAGTGAGATCGCCTACCGGCATGTCAAAAGAACTACTGATATTAAGATCTATACCATTGATATCCGAATCAAATGCATTAGTGAAAAAGTTAGCATTACTGCCAAGTAATAAATTAGCATCGGCGACTCCAGCGTTAGTTAGCAAAGTAACTTGATCAGTATCTATAGTATTGTTTTGCAAAGCTAGACGATCTTCTATTTCTATATTGTAGTAATCTAAAGTAATAGTGGTGTTAGAAAGTGGTGTAAACACCGCCCCAATAGTAAAGCTTTGTGATTCCTCTGGCTCTAATGGAATTGCGCCTAATGCTATGGCAACCGGGTTATTGACCGGGTAAGTGCCATTAGGAATAAGATTACCGGCAGTATCAGATGTGGTAGTAATATTTAGTGTGTTAACTTGTCCCGGAGTAGGTGCTCTAAAACCAGTACTGGCTGTGGCGCGTAGAGCGAAAGAATCGGTGAAGGCAAAACGTGCAGAGAGTTTGCCATCAAAGGTGGAGTCGAACTCATCGAAGTCTTCCCAGCGCGCTGCGCCGCCGAGAGTAAGTTGCTCAGTTACATCGGCTTCAATATCAATGTACGCGGCAACGCTATCACTTTCAAAGTCTCCTGATGATTCGCTTGGGAAGCCTTGAAAACCGTCTGAGCCAACCCCGAAAAAAGCAGCGGTTGGGCCTGCCATAATCGATCCTGGATCGCCCGCAACAATCTCATAAGTTTCATTACGCAGTTCGAAGCCGAAGCCTATGTTCAATGGTGACGCTAATGCATCGATATTAATAGCTTGAGTAAAATCGCCATTAATACTAGATTCTTCTTGTATCAAGGTTCCTGGGGTAAAGCTAGTCGGCGATAGTCTTCCTAAGCTTGGATTGATAGTATCGGAGATTTGGTATTCCACTTCATTTTCGGCAAGACGGCCGCGTATTTTCCAGGTGAAATCATTGACTTCACCTTTTGCTCCGAACACAAACGCATAGTCACTGATGTTAACGCCGAACTCTGGGTTATAGCCGCCAGGGAATTGAGTGAAAATTGGATTACGCAAAACAAACCCACTTGGACTATTTGTATCACCTACTAAATAATCGGCGGGGTTTAAGCCTTGTGCGACAATAGAATCGATAAGTGTTTGAGGTGCATTGTCGGGAAGAAAGTCACCATTGGCATCTGTTTGTAGAGTGGCTCGTGCAGCAAATTGTTCGGAAGGATCGAGTACTGGGCCACGATAGAAAAATCCCGATATAGTTTCATTATCCATATAACTGGCATTGCTGAATAAGGACACATTATCTGTTAGTGCGAATTCTGAGTTTAAAAATAACTTGGTGGCATCGACTTCAGGATCTCCCCAGCGTTGACCGAGACCATTAAAGGGAACTTGCTCTGCTCCTACTACTCCTGCAACTTGCTGTGCATCCGGGCGGGCGTTGCCACGTGAGGTTGTGTCTGATGTGGAGTGTTCTAGTGTGGCGTTTAAAAAACCATTGTCACCTAAGCTGAAACCTGCGTTGGCACTCACTGAAAATCGATCGCCGTCTCCTTCGAAATAACTACCGTACTGTGCTGACAGTGTTAGACCCTCAGAAGCATCTTTAAGAATGATATTAACTACGCCGGCAATTGCGTCTGAGCCATATTGGGCAGATGCGCCATCACGCAATACTTCGATACGTTTGATGGCGGCAGATGGAATTGCTGAAAAATCAACACCTTGAGAGCCTTGGTTTGCGGTTCCCAGCGGAGCTAGTTGCAAGTTAACTAGGGCCGAACGGTGACGGCGTGTACCATTGACTAGTACCAGTGTTTGATCCGGTGAAAGATTACGTAGGGTTACTGGACGAATAAATGCCGTGCCATCAGCAATAGGAAAACGTTGGGTATTTAATGAAGGGGTGATTCGACTTAAGGAATCGGTGATATCAAAGGATGCTTGCTCGGCGATTTCTCCACCGCCTAGCACATCTATGGGGGAGAGTGTTTCTGATGGCGCGACACCTTCCCGGCGCGTACCTGTAACAATAACATTTTCTTCAATTGTCGTATTCTCTTTTTGTGATTGCTGTGCATTCACCATTGATGGCAATAAACAACTATATAGTGCGATCGCAAAAGAAAGTTTGTGTTTGCTAAAGCTCACAGTGTTGACCATCTCATATTTCCTCTTTGTTATTTTTTTATGATTTTAGTTTTATGGGTAATAGAGCGAAAAGTAGGGCGGCAACCTACATCAATAAAATTAAAAGTAGCGCTTTATTGTTAACATGTTTAACGAGAAGGTACAGTCTAGCCATAAGTTTTACCCACAACTTAAACGTGTGAAATTATTTTTAGCGTAAATTTTTTTAAAATTATCGTAGTGTTAATAGGGTTGCCTATTAGTTTATTCTTATTTTTCATAAATAAGTATAAATAAAATTCTTATCTATGGATATGGACTGAGTTTTTTTGGGTTGGTTTACACCAGAAAAAGCGGTAGGTTGAATTTAAAAAGCGGCCGATTGTGAAATCAGATCATTTGTATATCAGCCGCAATTGCGGGCCACTAACTGGCCCTGGCGAAAAAGAAATAATACGCGACAACTTTGTTGCCTTGTTTGTATTTAAAGGTACTCAATAGAGTTTAAATTATTTCAAGTGCTAGGGCCGTTGCCTCTCCACCACCTATACATAGCGATGCGAGGCCTTTGTTTAGTCCCTTTTGTTTTAAGGCATGAATAAGTGTTACTAATATTCTTGCTCCAGATGCGCCTATTGGGTGACCAAGAGCACAGGCACCGCCGTTGATATTGACCTTTTCAGGCTTTATTCCCACTTTGCTGATTGCAAGCATTGTGACCATGGCAAAGGCTTCGTTAATTTCGTATAAATCAACCTCGTCTTTACTCCATCCTATTTTTGTTAACAATTTATTAATTGCGATAACTGGTGCCACAGTAAAATGATCGGGTGCCATTGCGTGAGTATCGTGGCCAACAATTTTAGCTAGTGGTGTCAGACCTTGTTCCCTAGCAAGTGCTTCACTAGTCACTACCAGTGCTGCGGCGCCATCGGAAATTGAGCTTGAATTAGCAGCAGTAACAGTGCCGTCTGCTTTAAAGGCTGGTTTTAATGTAGGGATTTTCTCTGGCCGCGCTTTACCTGGTGTCTCATCTTCTTCAACAATTGTATCTGCTTTGCGTCCGGGAACTGTTATTGCGGCAATTTCTTGGGTGAATGCTCCCGACTCCATAGCGCTCTTGGCTTTAGATAACGATGCCAAAGCAAATTCGTCCATAGCTCCACGGGTGATCTGTTCCTCATCTGCCATCGATTGGGCGAAGCATCCCATTGCTTGGCCATCGTAGGCATTTTCCAAACCATCAAGCATCATATGATCAAGCATTTTGCCATGTCCCATGCGGTAGCCTGTGCGAGCTTTGGGTAAAATATAGGGGGCGTTGCTCATACTTTCCATGCCTCCGGCGAGTACTGCATTTGCCGAGCCTGCTTTAATTAAATCGTGGGCTAGCATCACGGCCTTCATGCCCGAACCACAAACTTTATTTATCGTCGTGACACCTGCTTGTAGCGGCAAATCAGCTCCCAAAGCAGCTTGTCTCGCTGGAGATTGTCCTAGGCCTGCTGGTAATACGCAGCCCATAATTACTTCATTTACTAGTGATTTTTCTAGGCCTGAATCCTCGATGGCAGCTTTAATTGCATGTGCACCAAGATCCGTTGCACTCAGCGGGGAAAGAGCCCCCATAAATGCTCCGATGGGGGTGCGCTTGGCGGCAGCAATAACAACGGTATCATTCGTCATAAACAGACTCCACTAAAATATATTTTGCTTTTCTTATTTTATGTTTTATGCAAGGTGGGTAGCCATAAATTGGAAGCTTTTTACCTTGCCTCTATGCAAAGAATACCATGCAATCCAGGCGGAGTGTTCACTATATCCTATGACCTTCTATATCACCTTTGATATATGACGCGTGTTTAGATAACTTTCTTAGGTGGGCTCTCACAAGACTTTCAGGGGACATTTAAAGTAGGCAAAGTCTCTATGGTTTCGACCTGTAACTTAGCTGCTTGCAGGTAAGATTGCCATAGGGAGCGTTTTGTATCTTTGTCTAAACAGCGAAAATCATTAAGCGATAGCACTCGGTGTTTGATTAAATCAAGTAAAACCGTTTGATCGAGCTCTAGTAGTACTCGTTTTTTTGTTTTCATGTCATTTTGACCTTGCATCTGAAAAGGCATTAATCTATATTGATAATGATTATCATTATCGTTTAATTTGAGGCAATGTCAAGATGAAATATTTATGTGAATATCACCGAGAGTTGATCTGTACGGATGAGCAGGCGGCACTTAAGCTATGGCATAAAGCGATGTCGCGCTCCTTCGCTGCGAGCCAACAAGAAGACTTTTGTTTGGCGCAATCTATGTCTGGTACTGCTGTTGATATTGCGATTACACGCTTGAATATTGAGCGGCATCGTTACGAGACTAAGGTGTTTCTACCAGAGCATCTCTCTGATTCCGGGCGCTTACTTGTTGACTGTTTATGTTATTTAAATCAGTATGATGAAGCAGAAGAAATGCTAATTTATATGCAGAATTATTTTCTAAAAAAAATTGCCGAAAAGCGTAATACTCATGATCAAAAGAAGTATTACATGAGGTTATTAGAAGAATTTTCTAGGCGTGTTTCAGCCTTGCTAAGAATAAGAGGAAAATCCAATCGTGCAGATAGTATTTCGTTGCTTTGCAATAAAGTGATGATATCTGTAAAACGGCAATATTTATATTAGGAATCAAGTTAAATATTATTATTCAATTTATAAATGTATTGATTTGGCGCTTAATTTTCTCATATTTATTTTTCTTAAATGCTAGTAGTAATTATTTCCTGCGTTAATTAAATATAAATTTCAAGCTAAAAAATCAATATATTTTTTAAAGAAGTAATGTGTGTCAAAGATAGTATTTTACCGTGTTCATCTTTGACATTGCTTAGTTAACTCAATTAGAATCACTTATGTAATTTTTCGGTAGTGTTAATAGAATTAATAGTTTTCCAGCAGTAATTTTAATAGTGGTATCAAAACTATCAAAAAGGCAGGAGAATCATATAGTGAATATTAAAGTTTTATTTCCAGCTGTTTTATCTTTTTTCATTACATCTAATGTGCAAGCCGATAAACAACCTCCAGTTATGGAAGAAATTTTAAATCAACCAGAAACTCAGCAATTTTCTGGTTCTGAATTTATGGAGTGTTTTGTTGATACACCGGCGTTGGATCAGTTTACTCGAAATGTTTGTTTTAGTGTTGCCAATGCTAGAACCACTACAGCCGTCTTTCGCATTCAAGGTGGACCGTCGTCAAATTTTCGAGTTATTTGGTCTGATAGTCGCTGCTCCCAAAATTCGAAGTCCTGTTCTCTTCCGATTTTTCAATACAGATCTATTAGTATTTCGGCAGATGTTCTAAACCTTTCAAATAATCAGTTTTTCAGTGTAAGTGCCCAAGCGTTTTATGAAGGTTTTAACTAGGGTTTACTAGTCGTCCTCAGATACTTTCAACATTAAGCAAGGACTGTGCGCAGCACACCTTGCTTCCTTGTTTGTCCATTCCTCATATTTCCATTGCCTGCTAATTTCGGCCTTTTAGAGTCGGTATTTTTTTGTCATTCATTACAAAATTTCTTGACAGACGGTTTTTTTGGTATTTTAATACCTTTCAGTACATAAGTGAGTCATGTTTGTACGTTGCGCTGACAAGTAACTGGAGAAAATATGTCACAGCTTTTTAAACCCCTAGAAATGGGGCCTTTTAGTCTACGTAATCGCATTATTATGGCACCTGTCAGCCGTAATCGTGCTAATAGGCAAGGCGTTCCTTCATCCTATGCAGTTGAATATTATCGGCAGCGTGCCAGTGCCGGATTGATTATTGCTGAGTCTACCGCCATCAATGCTTCCAGTGGCGGTATGAATGCGCCTGGTATTTATTCGCTAGAGCAGATACGAGCGTGGAAAAAAGTGACTGATGCTGTGCACGAAGAAGGCGGTCTTATTTTTCTTCAATTATGGCATTCTGGACGTGCAACTCATGACTCTTTGTTGCCGGAGGGTATTACCACTGGTGCACCTTCTGCTATTCGAATTCAGCGCGAAGTAATAACTTACGAAGGTATGCAACAGTGTTCACAGCCTCATGAATTTAGTCGTACAGAAATTAAAAACCTCGTACAAGATCATCAGATAGCAGCGACAAATGCTCTTGAAGCCGGCTTTGATGGGGTAGAAATTCACGCTGCTAATGGCTATTTGATCGATCAATTTCTACAAGATGGCCCCAACCAACGCGAAGACGAATATGGTGGCTCAATTGAAAATCGAAGCCGTTTCTTGATGGAAATTATTGATGTTGTCACAAAGGTATGGGGGGCTGAACGAGTAGGAGTCAGGGTATCACCTAGCGGAGATTTTAATGAGATAACTGATCGCGATCCTTTCGCAACGTTTAGTTTTCTTTTTTCTAAGTTAAATAAAATTGGCTTAGCCTACTTACACAGTGTTGAGCAATTCCCTTGGTCACCCGTTTTACAATCCAATAAAATATTAAATGATCGACTTCGTCCTTTTTGGCATGGCGTATATTTTGCCAATGGTGGCTTTAATGCAGACTCAGGAAATACCCATATTGCCCAAGGTTTAGCGAGTGCTATCACCTATGGTCGGCCATTTATTGCTAACCCAGATCTGACAGAGCGCTTTAAAGCTGGAGCTGGGCTCAATACCATTGACGAAAATACAATTTATGGTGGAGATTATCGAGGTTATACTGATTATCCATATCTGTCATCGAGTGCTAATTGATGCAGTATTCTGGAAAGGGTTAAAATTTTTAAAAAAAGTTTAAACCAAACGAACTATTTGTAGTCCAACAGTACCCAATAATTGCTTTGTAGCGAATTGCTGCATAATTAGAGAAGTTCTATGGATACTGTATTACAACATCGCCTTAATCTATCTTTGCTATTGCTGCGTATTGGTGTCGTTATTGTTATGGGCATCTGGACTATAGATAAATTTGTCAATCCCGCTCACGCCAGTGCAGTATTTGCTCATTTTTATCATATTAGTGACTTGAGCGTAAATACGTCTTACATCTTAGGTGTTTTACAGTTAGCAATTGTCGTCTGTTTTTTAGCAGGATTTATGCGAACATGGTCTTATGGTTTAGTCTTTTTAATGCATGCAGGCTCTACTTTAAGTTCTTATGCTCGTTATATTGAACCCTGGGAAAAGACGAATTTATTGTTCTTCGCAGCTTGGCCTATGTTGGCTGCGCTAGCCGTTTTATTTATTTTACGGGAATATGATAACTGGACTATCGACGCAAGGAGATTGCAAAACTCTGAAGCTATTAGTTAAGTGATAAAACTTTAATGTTCTATAGCTTAAGGCTAAGTTTATAAAGAACTTTGGGGAAATATATAAGAGCAATATATTTCCCCAAAGATGGGTATTAGAAAGTGTACTGTAACTGTACTCCTATAATTGTCCTTGACCCTGAGTCTATTTCAATAACATTGCGTATAGCTGGGTTTGATGCATCGGCAAAGCTAATTACGTTATCACTGCCATTATCAAAGTAGAAGATTTCTGGGCGAATTCGAAAACCTCTAGCAATCCAAGGTAAGTCTATTGGTGCACTGATGCCTAGCATAGAACTACTATAATCATCGCCTAGATCGTCTACTTCACTAGTAGATTGTCCGGCAATGAAGTGGATTATTCCTTGAGATTGTCCGGCTGTAAAACGATAGCCCAAATCTATCCAGTAGTTTTGATTAGTGCTGTCGGCAATACCAAGTGAACCATTGCTATTGGCGAAAACTATAGCGCCTGCATTATTACCAGCAGGTGAACCTCGCTGCGACATTTCAGTGTTACCCCAATTTTCACCTATACCATATTCTGCGGCTATCACCCATGAACCAAAACCTCTTCTTAAACCTAATGAAGCCCCCCAAATAGTTAGCTTATCATCGACAACATTACTACTTACCTGATCATAGGTTTGATGGTGAACAAAAGCACCAGGAAATAACTGCCAATTAAATGTTCGATAGGCACCACCCACATCTATACGAGGAAATACACTGGATTTAATTCCAATGGGTGTTCTAAAATTGTTTTGGGTATTGGTATTATCTACTAATGTATCGCCAGTATTTGGGTCTAAAAATGCAAAAGCGAATGCTCCTTTACGATTTTGTAAGCGATACGTAAAACGGACTTGCGATTGTCTACCGGGGGATACATTACCAACGGACTGGCCCGAGTTGTTGACCATAGCAACATCAGGATTTAACGGCGCGAAGGGCGTAGATGTTTGACCTGCTAATATTTGCCATTGCTCATTTATATCCCAAGTGCCGAAGGCGTGACGTATTGCAACAGAATCCCCCATTCCGGTTTCGATATACATGCCAACATTATCTTCATTTGTCCAACGCACCCGCAGTCGTGAGTTGTTGGCTAAATCTACTACGGTACGATCAAGTGTGGTATTGCCGATATCATTACTTTCGTAAAATGAATTTGTAAATATGATTCCACCAATCGTTGATTTGGCGAAGCTAGTATTAGCGCAAAAAATTAATCCCGCACCGGCAATGGCGAGTAGCTGCTTTTTCATAGATGTTTCCATAGGTAAGTTTAGAGATCGAGTTTTCATCCAATCAGTAATCGCAGGCAAAAGAAGCCCCTGAGGAGTGCCCCATACAAAAATTAAAGTGTTGAACTAGTGTTAACTGGACCCAGTTATTAATTAGTGGCAGTAGGTCCTAACAATGGCGTGATAACGGCTGTGTTTAAAACACAGCGTCAAACATACCGTTTCTTGCGAGCTATGAAGTAGCTTCTAATATTTATATGCCATAAGATGAGTCCCTTTTTTTTTTAGTTTTTTAATCGACAGAATCGAGCAGAGGATCAGCCGTGAGCTGATCTTTTTCGTCATGTAATTTCTTTTTTTTGACTTTCTTTTTAAGCTCTTTTTCTTTATTCGGCTTTTTCGTGGAAGTTTTAAATCTAACCGGCTTTTCAGTGATTTTTTTATTTTCGGCAAGGCTTTCTTCAAGCTTATCTGGTGTTATTTGTTCGTCTACTTTTTTTCCTCCTGTTTGAATGACGATATTACTTTCACCGTACTCTTTAACATCTTCCCTTTGTGTTTCATGTAACAGAAGATCTGGAGTTTCCTGCTCGTCCGTGTGCTGTCCATAAGATGCGAAAGAAAGCGTACCTATAAGTCCAATAGATAAAACTCTTACGATAATTGTCTTACCCACACTAAAGTTAGTGCGATATATATTTAATAGATGCATGTTTTTACCCTCTAAAGCTACCTATATCACTAGTTTGCCACATATATTCATAGCACCTAAATAATTGTTCTCGGTTTAAAAGTCATGGCAGAGAGCGAATGCTTATATGGTGATTCGCCTATTTTCTCAACTTTACCCCGTGCCAGTTTGTAACGTGGGCGTTGACTGATGGGATCCAGCACTCGTCCCGCTAGCGCATTGGTAGCACCTTTTGCTGACGGTAAATTAAAATAAGTGAAGGACACGCCCTTTTTAACCGCATCGGTGACAATTGCTACTGCTTCAAAACTGGCAGAATCCATAGTGATATAGCCGTTCTTCATCATTTCTGTAAAGGTCATGTCTTTAACTTCTTTCCAAGTAAGACCAATAGTAGACTCAATTTTTTCTCTCGAAGTTTTTTCAGGCTTATTACGGTTTTTCTTAGGTCGCGGAGGACGGGCTTGAGTTTCCGCACCGCCAAAAGCGTCGAGTAGAGGATCGTCTATTTCGATTTCAGATGAACCCATATCATCGGTAACTATACCTTGATCTGTTACGTATTCATCATCTGTAACTGCTTGTAGTAAATCCGGTTCTTCAATATCGGCATTCGCTTGAAGAGGGATTACACCGCGTACACCGCGATCTTTTTTGGTGTGGTCGTACCCTCCCACTTCGACAGGTATTTTGTCCGACCATACGCGTAGCTGGTCACCACTTTCGATACCCCGTTTTGCTGCGTCTTCGGGATGGATCTCCAACCAATTGTCCGGCCAGCGTTGTTTTATATAAGGACGGCGCATTTGATCATCGAATCCTGACTGCCAAAATTCATTGATACGACCTGTAGTAACCCATAACTCATCTTCTTCAGGCCGCATAAATTCCCAATAGTCGCTGAATAATTCCCAGGGAGCTTTAAGCAGGTTTGCACGTCCTGTGCTGGTATTAAACATGGTTAAAGATCGCGGATTTATAGGAGTGAGTCCGGTGGGAGTGCCCGTTGTTAAGGTGTCGTCGTGTAAACGTTTAGTGCCAACGAGTTTGCCGTCTTCCCAGCGAATTGGCCCTTGTATGCCTTCTGTACCGTATTCACGCAATAGTTCGTGAGCGCGCTTATCATATTTTTTTGCATATTCAACTAATGCAAGATAACTGGTTCTACGGTTGCGATTATAGAATGCTGCATCTTCAAAAACTTCATTGCTGTCTTTCCAATCAAATCCTGAAAAACCCATTCGTTTGGCAAATTTTGCCGCTATCTTCCAATCGGGCAAAGCCTCTCCTGGTGCATCATAAAATTTAGAGTATAAACGTATACGACGTTCACCATTGGCTCGGGTAAAATCCTCTTCGCCCCAGGTAGCAGCGGGTAAGACAATGTCTGAAAAACGCGTACCTATTGGAGTGACTGGATAGATGTCCTGGTCAACCATCACCATGCCACCGCTGGACATGCGTTTT
Organism: Agarilytica rhodophyticola; assembly: GCF_002157225.2. NCBI lineage: Bacteria > Pseudomonadati > Pseudomonadota > Gammaproteobacteria > Cellvibrionales > Cellvibrionaceae > Agarilytica > Agarilytica rhodophyticola. Next base: position 5,476,353 of record NZ_CP020038.1, on the reverse strand, counting down.
TTCAAAGTATTAATCACATCTTTTTTATTTGTACTGGTAACCTGATGCGCATTGCCCCGTGTCAATTTTTCGAAGGTATCGATTAAATGTTTTGAAGCGACCATAGCATGGGTCCAGGTTGTGCCTATAACCCAAGTGAATTTTGCCCGACCATCTTCCACCCAACGATCTAAATCTATCCCTTGTTTACGCCATCCTGGGAATTTTTCTGGTGCTTCTTCTTCTGGATATCTTCCTCCTGGCATCATCCCTCGCTGATGTCCACCAAAACGGGAGATGACTTGACCAGGTCGGTTACCTGCGCCACAAATTAAGCCAAGAGCAGAAATTGAGGCGGTATTTAAATAATTATTTGACCAGTAGAGGCCTTTTTCAAAACCAAAAGATGCTTTTGGACGGCTGCCATCGGCATTGGGTTTAGCTAGCCACTGTGCGGCTAAGGTGATTTTTTCAGCCGGGATACCGGTAATGTTTTCGGCGTTGGCAAGCTCGGCATGCTTATTGTCTAGTATCCACTTTTTAAAATCCTCATAACCATCCGCCTGGAAAACTTCATTTTCTATCTCGGCTCTATTATTAATCCATTTGTTGACAAACTCTTTATCTTGCCAATCATTTTCTACAATGATACGAGCAATAGCATAATTTAAAATAGTATCCGTTCCCGGATTTATTTCTAAATATAGGCCCCCCATTTTTTCTGCATAAGCAACACCTGTTGTTTTGCGAGGTACCACAGCAATGACTTTCATACCGCGTTCGCGTATGCCTTTTAAAATCCATTCTGTATATACAATAGTTTTAGATTCAAATGGATCTGTCCCTGACATAAATAATACATCAGCGAGTGACCAGTCTTCATAGGATGCGGAAAAATTATCGATACCTGCATCGGCCATTCCCGGCGTATCAGGCCCATGGCCCGTAGGTTGATCGTGAACTGCCCAAGCAGGTGTTCTCATTCTACCCAGTGCTAATTTAGTGAGAGCGTGAGTGTTTTCCCAATATTGATAGGAGTACATTTTCATGGCCCAAGCTGAGCGGCCATATTCGTCGAGGACATGTTGCGATAATTCCGCCATAATATCTATTGCATCATCCCAGCTTATGCGCTGTAGTTCACCATTAACTCTCAGCATCGGATATTGTAGACGATCTCGTGTTGCGCTATCGGGGTTATAGCATTTTTTTGCAATAGTGCCGCCGCGAATACTGTGGTCACCTTTAACATTCACTACTGTCGAGTCTTTATCGGCAACAACTAAAACATTATGCGCTTTGCCGTCAACACTAACAATATTATGCTGATTTGGGCTAGCCCAAGCGCCGCTTAATATAGGTGCTGGAAAGTCTACGCCAAAAGCGTTGCTACTCGCGTCGATATCGCCATCATTGCCAACTGGCCAACGAAAAACTTTATAACCGCATCCGGTGATACAGTAGTCACAGGCAGTAGTAAATACCTCTGCATTTTTGGGTGGTAGAGGTACATTGTCTTTCTCTATATGTATTAAATCATCACTACTCATGCTTAAACCCTCTATATCTTCCAGACTCACATATGCAAATTATCGTGATGGCCATAAATAAGTCCCATCACGCCGGTGGCATAAATATCATCACCTTTAATCTCGAGAAGTATCTGCGGTAAGCTTTCTGTTGCATGTCCAGCCACCACCATACCGTGGCGGGTTAAGTCAAAAGTAGATAAATGCAGAGGGCAGGGGCCGGCAACTTGATGCTCTGCATTATATAAACCATTTAGTGGGCCGCCCATATGAGGGCAATAACTATTAAATGCTACAATATCTTGTTTTTTACCTACACCACCTCCCGCCTGGGTCCCTACTTTTACTAAAAAATTCTGGCATTGAATACTTTCGTCACGGGGGTAGCGAAAATAGACTTGTTCATTATCTTTAAGCTGGCTAACTTTTGCTATTTTTTTTTGTGGGTAGGTCTTCACTAGTCCATCCAAAGCAATCGCTACACCCGGAACCGAGTTTAGTACTACAGATGAGCCCCCCATCAATAGAAAATTACGCCGGGATAAACAGGGTTTATCCTTAAAGTTATCTTTATCGGAAAACATATTTTTATACCCACTGTTTAGTTTTTTATAGGTAGGTTGGCAAAGTATTCTGCTAATGAGTAAATATCTTTGTCACTCAAACTTTTAGCCATAGGAGACATGATTTCATTTTTTCTATCACCATCACGATAAGCAAATAATTGTTTTTCTATATATTTTTGTTTTTGGCCAGCTAAATTAGGATAGAAAGGTAAGTTTGAAACACCATCTTCACCATGACAACCAAAACAAGTTTGCGCATTTTTATTTACTATCTTTTGTTGTTCATTCAGGGCGCTGTGACTGTTGCTAGATATAGTGATTAATATACCTACTAGAAAGCGATTTATCTTTTTCACAAATCTCTCCATTTCAATTTTTGTGAAATTTTATAAAAATAATTGTTTTCTGATTTTTTGAGGTTCCTTGTTGTTTTTATAGTTCCAGAAGAAGTGACGCAAAAAGACTACTTTATCTTAAAAAGTGTGTAAATAGTATTTTGTAAATAAAACCATAATTGCTTCTTTTAAATTTGTATTAAATATATTTGACGACAAATTTAAAAAAGATGCCTTAATAAATATCATAAGTGGCACTTTTATGGTTCGTTTTTAAATATTTTTTTATTTTCTTGTATTTTTTGTGGACGCAGCTGTATAAATTTTTTTATAAGTGTAAATATGGTTTTTGTGTTCTTAGAGATATGTTTGTTGAAAAATTTACGTGCCAGCTAAACGATTTATACGTCTCATCATGGTATTGTATAGTAAAAGTAGTGAGCAGCATTTTTTAGTATTTAATTTATTAACATCTGAAAAAAATTAACGGAGTCTATAGTTTTCTATTTTTCTATAAATTTTCAGATAAAAAATTAATGTTTTAATATTTCGATGTGTAGTTATAGTGTTTATGGGATAAAAAATGAAAATGGACATAAAATAGAGTGGAAATCATCAGCTAAGCTTTATTCTCTATTCTTTCATAGATAAGAGGTATTTGTTATAAGGAATTTTCCGCCATAAAATATGATCCTTATCGCACCTACTTTTAACTTGGCTTATGCACCAAAGGGAATCTGTGAGAAGAAAGTCGTTATCGATTTTACATGCGTTTAGCAAGTTTCTTGTTAAAATCTTTCGAATACATGCAATCAAAACTGATGTTGATTCGTCTTATAGACTGTGAATGGCGCATTTACTGAATATCCATATTATAAATCATGATCTTAGGAGATCACATATGAAAGGTTTTGATAAGAAACTGGTGCTTTCTACTCTATCTGCAGCTGTTGTGGCTGCTGGTTCTCAAGTAGCATTTGCGGTTCCAGACCAACCCACTGAGTGGGAAAAGTGCGCGGGTATTGCAAAAGCTGGGAAAAATGATTGTGGAGCGCTGGACGGCAAGCATCAATGCGCTACTATGGCCAAGCAAACCAATAGTGATCAAGAATGGGTATATGTGCCAAAAGGCACCTGTGAGAAAATTACGGGTGGTACCGTAGCTAAGGTTGTGCCCGCAAAAAAATCCTAATCGTGATATCTACTCAAATTTCCGGCGCAGGCATTGGCTTGCGCGCTCCACATATAAGTCACTTATTAAATTATCATGTTGATGATTTGTGGCTTGAATTGTTAGCTGATAATTGGTTTGCTAAAGGTGGCTTGGATGCTTACTATTTACGGCAAATATCGCAGCATTATCCTTTGAGCCTTCACTGTGTGGGGCTATCTCTTGGCGGCGTTGAGCCTCTCGATCACTCTTATATTGAAAAACTTAGAAAACTGATTGATCTAACAGGCGCATGTTGGCTTTCTGATCATCTATGTTTTAATCATGTGAAAAACCATTACTTGCCTGATTTACTCCCATTGCCTTATACGGAAGAGATGGTGATACATGTTGCTGATCGTATTCGTCTTGTACAAGATGCTCTAGGTAGGCAAATATTATTAGAAAATGTTTCCTCTTACCTAGAGTATAAGCATAACACTATGTTGGAGTGTGAATTTTTAAATGCTGTTTGTCAACATGCTGATTGTTATATGTTGTTAGATATTAACAATGTTTACGTATCCCAGCGAAACCATGGAGTATCTGCAAGAAAAACATTATCCAATATCAATATTAAAAGAGTCAAAGAGATTCACCTTGCCGGTCATAGAGATAAAGGAAATATTGTAGTTGATACACATGACAATTTTGTCTGTGATGAAGTTTGGCAATTGTACGAAAATTTTATTGCTCCACTTGACGAGAAAATTCCGACATTGATTGAGTGGGATTCAAATATACCTGATATTGATATACTTTTAGGTGAAAGAGATAAAGCCAAGAAAATTATGTTTCAAGAAAAAACATGCAAAGCTGCAGGTAAAATAGTTTGAATAAAATCGCAGAGCAACAACAAATTTTTGTTGAAAATTTAATCGATAGAAGTTTTCTTTGTGCTGAAGATTTTGTTTCTTCAGAAAGCTGCTCATTTACAGAAAGATTTGGTTTGTATGTTCATAATTCTTATCAAACTTGGCGTAATGCTGTTGCATCTTGTTATCCGATAACGAAGAAAGTCTTAGGTGATGACGGCTTTACAAACTTAATTGCAGCGTTTGTTGATGAATGTCCTCCAACATCTCACGACCTTAATTATTATGGCGCTGGATTGGCCAATTTTTTATCTCATTATTCTGCGGATAACTCTGAACCTATTTTAGAAATACACCCTTATCTTCGTCAATTATGTGAAATAGAGTGGTGTATTTATATAAGGTATTATTACGAAGATGATAAGCTAATGAATACTGAACAATGGCAAGCATTCGCCAGTTGTAAGTCATCTAATATAAAGTTTTCTCTATCTAAGTCTATGGGTATCTTTAATCCTAATTGGAATTTTTCATGCTTATTTCATAGCATTCATAGTGAACCCCAACATTCTCTCAGAAAAAGCAGTGAATATATTGCTGTGTTCAGAAATAAATTTAAGGTGGAATTGGCGCAGATATCTAAGCTCGAATATTCTATTCTCCAGGCTATATTTGACGGTATGAATTTAGATTATCTTATCGAAAAATTTGGTGAGTCTGGTGCGGCTCTGTTACCTGTTTTTATTAACAAACACTGGATAACAGGATACCTTTTCTGTCATGAATAAGGATCAATTAGACACGTTATTTCAATATGCTTTTAGTTTGTGTAAAAACGAAGACGAAGCTTACGATTTACTCCATTCTTCCATTGAACGTTTTTTAAAGAAACGAGGTATTCTCAATGTCCAAGCGTACTTACGCAAATCTATTCGCAACGCTTGGCTAGATAGTAAGAAAGTCTCCGTTGATATCGCTCCATTTGATGAAGAAACGAACTTGGTAGAAGGCTTTCAATCGTTAGAAACCATAGTTATTAATGAGAATCAGTTGTCTAAAGTATGGACACTATTAACTGCCGAAGAACGAGAAATTCTCTATTATTGGGCTGTTCTTGAATATAGCATTGATGAAATATCCTTTGAACAGAACATACCTAAAGGAACAATTTTATCGAGAATTCATCGTATGAGAAAACGTTTGAAGGAGAAATCATTAAGATTGGTGGAGGTATCTAATGTCTGAAAAGTCGCTGAAAAGTATGGTGAGACGTATCGCCACACAACCACATTTATCAAACGAACGAGTTGAAAGTTTGCAGCAGCTATTACAAACAGAAAAAAAACGTCATTTTGATATCTTTCCTTTTCTTTGGGGAATGGCTGCATCCCTAGTATTTTTTGTAGGGATTTACGGTGTTAAGCTTTATCAAGCGGATAGCTCTGCTCTATTAGTGAGCGAAGAAGTTGTAAAAAACCATATAAAGTTAAAGCCTTTAGAAATCGAGGATGAACATTTTAATATCTTAAAACAGTATTTCACTGAGCTCGATTTCGTACCCGTTGAAAGTAGTATAGGCTTTTTGAAAAAATCATTTTTAATTGGTGGCCGTTATTGTTCTATTAGCGGTGAACCAGCAGCTCAACTACGTTATCTCGATAGTAATGATAAGTTAACAACAGTCTACCAAGTGGGTTATGATCAAGAAAAATTTAGCTGGGTGCCTGACAAAAGTAACGGAGCTGCACCTGTTGAAAAACAGGTGCGTGGTTTAAATGTAAAGATATGGCGCGAAAAAGGTTTGGTTTTCGCCAGCGTTCAGTAAAGCATGCCAGCGGATATCTATATATTTATTGTTCTTTATACCCTTAGTTTTGCATGTCTCGGTTAATAGAGAAAGGGCCCCAGGCTTGACATGTTGGCATAACTTCTAGTGCATTAATGTTAACATGTTCAGGCACAGTACTCGTCCAAAAAACAATATCAGCAATATCTTCAGCCGACAAAGGTTTGGTGCCCTCATATACGTTTGCCGCTTTTTCTTGATCGCCTTTCATTCGTACAACTGAAAAATTGGTTTCCGATAATCCAGGTTCGATATTAGTGACACGGACATGCTTGCCCAATAGGTCTGCTCGCAGGTTGCGTGAGAACTGTTGTACAAAGGATTTTGTGGAACCGTAAACGTTCCCTCCAGGATAAGCCCACGAACCCGCTACCGAACCTATATTGATAACATGACCTCGGTTTCTTTCTACCATCCCTGGAATCACTTTGCGTGTGACACGTACTAAGCCCATAATATTGGTATTAATCATGGTTTCCCAATCGTCAAGATTTGCTTCGTAAGCGGGCTCTAAACCCAACGCTAAGCCTGCATTGTTAATGACAATATCTATATTTTGATATGCCTCTGGTATGCTGTTGAAAAAATCATCAATTGAGTTTGCTTGACATACATCGAGTGCAGCAACAAAGATATTTGTAGCCCCTAATTCATTTTTAAGTGCCTCTAATTTGTCGATACTTCTGGCACCCAGAATAAGTGTATAGCCGTGTTGTGCATATTTACGAGCACAGGCTTCACCAAAGCCTGATGAGGCACCTGTAATAAGAATGGTTTTTGTCATATCTACCCTCCTGAATGATAGCGCTAATACTACCACAGGAGTTTATAGAAATTATCTCGCAGCTCTATGGGATTCTTAAAATTTTGTAGGACGGACATAAGCAAGCCATGAAAGGCTTGCCCATTGGTCGCAAGGTCAAAGCGAGTCTTTGAAATGCGAGGAAAATCGCGCTTTTCTGTTAAGCCTTTTAAAGGCGACTCTTGAAAAAACAGAGCGCGTTTTTTTAAATTCGAAACCCCAGTATATCAACTGGAAAAAGTAACTCCAAACACCACTACACATACGCGACGGCTTTGTTATTACTCCCGCACTTGACAAGGAAACACTAAAAATATTGATGGAAGAGTATTCCTCAACAGAGCAACAACTTGAGACAATGAAAAAGGCGCGAGTGAAGCATGGTTTCTTTGTGGATATTGACGATGGCGAAACGTTAAAAAAGCCGTTCCTGTCATTATTGAAATATTATAGGTTGCATCAGGTTAAGAGGGTGCTGCATGGGCAAAGCGAGATCAATAGGATTGATAACTCTTTAGCGAAAGAAGCAATAAAAGCGTTAGATAACTATGCAATTAATAAAATTTAGAAAAGAAATAAGATATGCCTCGTTAGTATTGTTAATGACTGTAAATTACAGTTATAGTCTAATTTTCGCGCTGTGCAGTTGTTGGCTGAAAATCTGAAGCAACGAAAAAACCGCTTAGAAGCGGACATTGAAACGGATGTCGCCGTTCATTTGTTTTTGCTCTCTGTGTTGTTTCATATATAAGAGCCTTGGCGTTTAAAGCTGATCGACAGGACTTGTCGTCCCAGCTCTTACATCGCCAGTACCTCTTTGATTCTAAATCCGCAACCGTAAAGCATGGCAGCAATGAGCTGGTATTTACCCGTCATATGACTCAGAATTTCTGATACTTCTGTTGGTGAGAGCACCGTCGGTAAGTTCTTCGAGCGTTTAGCAAAGCCATACTCTAGTCCTTTAATCGGTCTCTGAAGAACATGGCGATACATAAAAATAATTGCACACAGAGCTTGATTTTGAGTTGCCGCACTCACACGCCGATGAGTGGCGAGGTAGTTTAGAAATCGTTCAATATTGCGATTACTCATCTCTGAAGGGTGCCGCTTATCATTGAATAAGATTAAATGGCGTATCCAGTAAAGGTAGGTCTTCTCAGTGCGCAGGCTGTAGTAGCGTATTCGCAAGACTGTACGAACCTGTTCCAAAAACGGTGATGGCGGCATAATGTCAATCCTTTAACAACTGTATCTATGAACAGTTATAACAACTTTTAGCCATTTTGCCTGCCCTTGGGTCTCGTGAGCACCGAAAGTTACGGACATAAATATTTCGCGCTCAATTAGTTAACCTATTGATTTATATTAGTATTTTAACTTTTATCGAGTGCATAAAAGACCTCCAGGAGGCTCGTTAAACACAGTGGCTTATTTTTTCCAATAGAGATTGTTAAAGTGGATTGTTGTAACGCCTTGAACCTGTTAGAGTTTTATCGACAACATTCATCGGAAAGCCGTTGTGGATAAGGGGGATAAACGGGAATTCCGACTAATATACTGTTAAGTATACAAAGCAATGGAGCAATATATGGATTACGGTAAGTTAAAAAAAGAAATAAAGGACATAGCGGATGTAGCTTCAAGTGTTCCTGAACCGTTTCGAGAACGTTGTTTTGAGATATTACTCGAAAACCTTCTTGCCGAAGGAGATGCAGGAAAAACTGCTACCCCACCGAAACCTAAAGAAAAAGGTAGGGCCACTGCTGACAGCGATCATGGAAAACCTGCTGGCCAAAATATACCAACACCAGCAAAGGTTCGGGTTTTTATGAAACGAACAGGAGTGTCAGATGACGACCTTCAGGCATTATTCTTGTATGAAGATGACGAGCTACATTTTATTAAAGAACCAGCCGCTGAAGTTGTATCGACAGGACAAATTGAGTGGGCGTTGCTGATAGCACTAAAAAATGGAATTCTGGAGAATTCCATGTCCTGTGACGCAGAGTCTGTACGATCAATTTGTCAGGAAAAAGGCTATTATGACAAGAAAAACTTTTCAACAATTTTCAAAAAGCCTGCCAATTTAAAACTATTCAGTGCTCCACTAGAGTCTCAAGGTGAGGCTCAATCATTATCGAATGATGGGCAAGATTATCTTGGAAAAATAGTAAAATCTCTTGTTGGAGCTAATGCGTGAAGCAAGAGATTATCGACCAAATTGAGGGTTTTCGAGTCAAGCTGAAGCAACTTAAAAAGGAAGTTAACTCGATTCCGGGTGAAAGAGTTTCTAGAAAAGTACCAATGGCATTGGCAGATGAAATAGCCAGCATATGGGTGGAAGAGCTACGTAGCCCTATAGAGCATAAAGTTAAGCTTGACTCTAAGTTGATTCAAGAAACAGCGGAACATATGAGGCAGCTTCATATCTTAAGTCGCCCTAATAACTACAAAAAATCTTACCTTAAGACAATAAATTCTGTACTCCGTAAATTCGACGATAAGTTTATATTGCCCATAAAGCAATCATATCAGGAAGAAGTCGATAGCTCGTTAAGCTTGCATGATTTGATTCCCAATCTAGCCACACCGGAAGAATCAGATTATTTAAAAGAGGCCTTTGATTGTGCTTCTTCGGGTTTTAATCGTGCAGCTATCGTATTAGGTTGGTGTGCAGTTATTCATAAAATTCAAGAGAGATTGATTTTTGTAGGTCTAGATACATTTAACAAAACATCGACGAAGCTTAAGGCTAGCACTAAAGGAAAGTACAAATTCTGGAAAAAAGAATACTCAATTTCATCGCTATCCGAATTGCAAACAGTTTTTGATACTGACCTAATAGTGATCCTTGAAGGAATGGAACTTATTGATGGAAACCAAGCTGAGCGGTTAAGGACATGTTTCCAGTATAGAAATCATAGTGCCCATCCAGGCGAGGCGCCCATAGAGGAGCCTAATATGATTGCTTTCTTCAGCGATATTAATAGCATAGTCCTAAACAATGAAAAGTTTCGCTAAAAAAACTTAACAAGAAAAGCAAGCGGTTTCACCGCCGCTTCTTTAAGCGTTGTGAACATTAAACAAGCATGTGGAAATCGTTACTAAATCTATTAAATGGTGCTCTCGGTGAACGAAACATTGAGAGTGGTGAGAGAATTCCAGAGGACGAGGAAGTTTTTCCTGATGGCGGAATTATTCGTGCACCATCTTTTGAAGGACTCCCGTTTAGTAAAGAGGTTCCATATGGTGGAGTACGTTCTGAAGACCATGGAGAAGTCTACGAAATAATTATCGGTGTGGGGTATCAAATATATGGCGGGCAATCACTATTACTAGCTGATTTTGGTCAATGTTCGGTGGAAATACCTAGCCCTTGCAGCGGCATAGTAGAAGAAGTATTAACTGAGCCCGGTAACCTAATTAAATAGGGTGATCCACTATTTAAAATAAGTCGTGCTCATAACAAATAAAGCCAGCAGGACGCCGCAAGCGGCGCCTCTACTTAAGGCGTTATGTGTGCAAGGAGGCCGTATGAGTTTACCTAGAAAAGGTAGTAGAGTAATTAATGTTGAGGGAATAAGTTATCGCTGGTTAGTTAGGGCGAGGCCAACATATACTCAAGCTTGTCAAGATGGCTATATGGTTGCTGCCGTTGAGCAAGAGAATGTAAAGGGATCAACTCTATCCATAAAATTTAAATGGCAACGCCCAGATGTGGCAATTAATATCCATCCAAATTCTGTCACGCCAAAACTTGTCGAGTCGTGCATCAAAAGTGCTATAAGCGAGGGATGGAGACGATCTGAGCCTGGGCCAACATTTGTTTATGAGTGTGAGCTTGATCAACACAGAACAAGGTTGTCAAATTGACAGTTTTTCCGTCGCTCCTTTTTGTGCTTGATAGCACAAAAGGGCTCCTTCAAAATTGCAATTTACAACGGCGTTAGATGTTCGTGTCGTCTGAGAGAAATCTAAATTATCAAGGGTCTATAGTGACAACGAAAAAAGAAGTTGAAGCTGAGAGAAATCGACAAAAAATAGAATCTCTAAAAAGGAAAGGAAAGCTCGATTCTTTAAGAGATAAGATAATTTTTGTTTCCAGTTTGGGTATTGGTATTCCAGCCACCGCTTTGGGGGGTATAGAGTTTTTAGAGCCAGCACTACTAAATATTATTATCAATGGTAAAGAAGTTGGGTTGGTAGGATTGCTTCTGGTTGGTGGCCCCGGAGCAGTTAAAGCATTCATAAAGGCTATTAAGGTGGCTGATGATGTATAAAGAAGAATTAAACGACAACTTAGACAATATTCAAGATGAATATATTAACGAGCGGATCGATGCCCAAATCGAATACTATACTCGGAAGGCTAATGCAGCCCGGTCATTGGATCGCTGGTCCAAGGTGATAACCATCATCTTTGCATCCCTTATTCCTGTTATCGTCACTATTGGGCCATTGGAAATATATTCAAAAGTCTTAATAGTTATTCTTTCTATGTCTATTGTTGTATTTATCGGTATTCAGCAGATCTTTCAAACAGATAGAGTTTGGAAAGAGTATTTGGATGCTTCTGTAAAGCTTAGGCATGAAAAAATGCTTTATCTTACAAATATGAACGAGTATAAGGACGAGAGGCACTTCCATGAATTGGTAGGTAACATCGAAAACATCTTGTCCAATGCGACAAATACGAAAATATCGCACGTACCTCAAACAATAGTATCTAATTATTGGCAAAATATTGAAAAGACATCTAACAAGTAAAGGCAGCGGACAAGTGCGCCGCTGCTTTAAGCGTTATATTTAATCTGAGTAATATGATTATGAAAATACTTATGTTTGCGATTTGTCTCGCACTTTCAGCCCAATCTTTTTCTGCAGTTAATAGCCCAAAAGGGAAAATTACTGGTTTTTATACAGGCTGGAATGAGGATAACGTTCGAATCACTATAGAAGGTGCCCAATATCAAGAAGAAAATTGCCCAACAAAAGATGGGTATATGGTTTCAAAGAAAGATATCAATGGTTATGAAACACACATCTCAGTATTGTTAGCTGCATTCATGAGTTCAAAAGCAGTAAAGGTTGTGATTGAAGGGTGTACCGTAAATAGACCCAAAATTATTGGTGTCTCAATAGATTAATATAACAAACAGCTCAATCCGACCTCCACTGCGTTGCTCGTTTTGTGCTGTTCCGCTACGCTCGCACAAAACAATTAACTCCGTTCTGGCGGCTTAGCTGGGCGTTAAATTCCAAAGGAAAATACATATCAATGAAGAAAGCTCTAGTATCAATGTTATTTTTATTTGCGGCTTCTGTGGCCGCAGAGCCTCAGTGGTGTAGCGGTACACTTACTCATATTTACGTTTCAGAGGGAGGCGAGGTAACTATTCGAGGAACTTGGCGAAATGAGCATACTGTTATATGTAATCTCAATCAGCCAAGATCAAATATATCGGTTGAGGTTTGTAAATCTTGGTTGTCTATGGCGTTAGCCGCTAAAATGGCAAAAGCCGAAGTAACTGCATATTATTCTGACGTCCAGTCGTGTGGCTCAATACCTGCGTATACGTCGTCCCCTAGTCCAGGGTATTTCATGCTACGTGAATAATTTAACAAACAACTCATGTACGCTCACTGCGTTCGCCCGACACGCCTTTCGGCTCGCGGCATAGTTGGGCGTTAGCTTTCAAGGAGAGTTTGGTGGGTACAGCAGAAGTTTCAGATAATCTTTGGGGTAATAAGCTATACCAGCAAAGAGCGCGGGAAGCATTCCCTTTCCTTGTGAGGCAGGCGCTCATAGGGGAGCCTATATATTATTCAGATTTAGCTGAAGAAATGGGAATGCCAAATGAACGCAACTTAAATTATGTTCTAGGATGCATTGGAACTACCATCCTTGAGCTATCGAAGCAGAAAAATGAAGATATACCGCCGATTCAATGCTTGGTTATAAACAAAGCAACTAAATTACCAGGTGAGGGATTCGGTTGGTTTATCTCTGAAGCTGATTTCAAAAAACTAGATACAAAGCAAAAACGTATTGTGGTTAATGGGCAGCTTTCTAAAATTTATTCTTATCCCCGCTGGTTAGAACTATTAGATGAATTGGGTTTAAACCCACCCAATTTTCCAGAGCCCATTAAGAAAAAATCAATGGGTGGAGGAGGCGAAGGTGAAGCGCACAAGAAATTAAAGGAATTTGTCGCAAATAATCCTACTGTAGTTGAGCTACCTCAAAGCTGCCCCAGAGGCGAAACCGAGTTTAATTTGCATTCTGGTGACTCAGTGGATGTCGTGTTTTCATGGCGTAAAGAAATTATTGCTGTCGAAGTAAAATCATTAATTTCTGATGTAGGCGATATTCATCGAGGCCTATATCAATGTGTTAAATATCAAGCAGTTCTTGAGGCTATGCTTGGCATACAAGGTAAACCTAAGAATGTTAAAACACTTTTGTTATTGGAAGGAAATTTCCCAAAAGAGCTTGTAAGCACTAAGAACATGCTTGGAATTGATGTCTTATCCAATATCACAGTCAAAAGCTAACAAGCGCATGTTGTCGGACGCAGTAAAGCTGCGCCCATTCTAAAGGCGTTATGGCTCACTAGGAACGGAATGCGGTATTTATTAATCTTATTAATTATTCTATTTTCCAATGAGTTGATTGCTCGTGAGCAAGATCAGATTAAAGGCGTCAAATTGGATAAAGAATTAGCCAAAGGAAAGTATGATTTATACCTTTGTCTCGAATTCGATAAGGAAGCAGTTGGCGCATATATGATGTCTTCTAACGGGAATGAGTTCAATGTACCTATATGTATAAATAGAGGTGAATATGGACCGATGGGGTACCGTACTAAAAGAGACCTCTAAAAACACGGTATGTTTAACTCAAGAGGATGGTTATTGCGATGATAGTGGTTTGTGTACTAGCTTTATGTTGCCGGATTTATGCGGAGCATCCGCGCCATAACAAAGCCATCGTAGTAATCGATTGGAAAAAGTGATAAACATATCTCAAGACCAAGTTGATCGAGCTTAAGTGGCAGATAAATATAATCCTGTGTTAACTAGTCACTACAATACGACTTAGCATATGACAAAAATAATGTGTCTAAGACGGTTGCCTTAGAACCAATATTCCTCGGTGTATTTCCTTACGAAGAAGATGAAGATTAATTGATCTTTGTCTATTACAAGCTAACAAATTTAAGGGGCTAACTTACCAAGTTAGCTTTTTTTGCGTTTAACTTTTAATAAAAATCGTCGTTAAAGTATCGTTGACGTAGTCCGACAAAGACTAATAAACATCAACATAGAAAAATAGGGGGTGTTATAAATGCTTGTTTTTACTAATAACGACCAGAATGAGCAAACAAAAAATGGCAAAGAGAGGGATAACCCCCCCTCTGCTAAAACATTTTCCAAATACTGGAAAAATCGAGTTTAGCATTAGCATCATCTTGCGAGCCATAACTGGCGTACAAATTGCGCGCCAACGCTCCCATAGGAACACTGCTTTTTGTCGAGACACTATTTTGCAACGCCAGACCCAAGTCTTTTAGCATAAGTTCGACGGTAAAGCCTGGTTTAAAGTCGTGGGAGGCTGGGGCGTTTGCCATCACACCTGGTGCTGGGTTGTATTTTTCCAGTGACCAATTGCTGCCCGAACTCTGCAACATTATTTGAGACAATACGGCCGGATCGAGGCCGTTGTTGATTCCCAGTTTTAATGATTCGGCGGTACCTGCCATATGCACAGCGAGTAACATATTATTACACATCTTGGCGATTTGGCCTGCGCCGGTATCGCCCGCTAGAAATACATTTTTTCCCATGCCGGATAAGACGGTTTTGGCTCGCTCAAAGTTTTCTTGCGAAGCGCCACACATAAATGTAAGGGTGCCCGCTTGCGCTGCACTAACACCGCCAGAGACTGGAGCATCCAGCATCTCGATACCATGTTGTTGTGCGTATGCATGCACAGATTTAACACTGTCGACATCGATCGTGCTGGAATCAATAATTAATGCTGATTTATTAATATGCTGGATGATCCCAGGTGTTTGCTCATTGCCAACATAAAGATCTACCACATGTTTTCCTGTAGGCAACATGGAGACAATGTACTCTGCATCTTCAACAGCGGACGCTGGAGTCTCGGCAACTGTTATCTTATCTTTATCGACAGCCACCCTATCATTAGTGAACTTATCAAGGGATTTTACAAAGGGATCATAGACGCTAAGCTGATGGCCTGCTGCCAGCAGGTTTACTGCCATTGGTCCACCCATATTACCCAATCCAAAAAAAGCGATCTTGGCCATGTATATGCTCCTAGATGTTGTCTAGAGGATTAACTGCCCATGGAGCTTTAAAGAAACCATCGACAACTTCTTGTGGAATGTCTCGATGATTTCGATAGTGCCAGTTGGGAGCGTTGTCTTTGTCTACCAAAAGTGCTCGCACGCCTTCGGTAAACTCGGTAAAACGAACAATATTTGTTGATAAAATCATTTCAGATTTGAATGCTTCTTTTAAACTAAAAGCTTTAGCAATCTGTAATTGTTGATCGATAATTAATGCACTTAATGGTGAACCTGCAGCAAGTGTTTTTTGTGCTCTACTCAACCACTTATCCTCAGTTTGATATTCGGCAAAGTTATCGATAAGCGTATGAATATCTGCTTCACTACAGATAGCGTTAATGCTATCTAGATGCGGTAAAACATTGCTCGCAGGTTTTAAACTAAGAGAGTCTTGAGCAAAACTTTGCAGTAGGTTATCAATAGTTTTGCTGTCGAGTTCTTTATTGTTTTGCCATGTTTGTTGGCATAATTGTGCGAAAATTTCCTCGAAATATGTGCTATCAATAAATATATCCGCTAAATCTAGATCGATGCAGTCACTGGCATTTATCGCGGCGCCAGTTAAACCGAGGAAGCGGCCGCTGTAACCTGGCATTTTATTTAAGAAGTAGCTAGCGCCTACATCAGGGTATAGGCCGATGGTAATTTCTGGCATAGCGACTCGCGATGTAGGGGTGACCACACGAAAATCGGCACCGACAAATATACCGAGTCCGCCACCCATAATAATGCCGTTACCGAGAGCTATCACAGGTTTTTTATAAGTATGAATGGTGTAATCTAAGCGGTATTCTGTGGCAAAAAAGAGTTCGGCAGCATTGCATGCTTGGCCTGGATTTTCCTTCATGGCGTAATACATCGCTCGCACATCGCCACCTGCGCAAAAGGCTTTGTCGCCACTGCCCTGAATAAGTACACAAGCAATACTGTCATCATTTTCCCAGGCCGACAATTGACTAGACATTGCCTTAGCCATATCGAGGGAAAGCGCATTCAGGGTTTTAGGACTATTAAGTGTAATGCGAGCAAGTTTTTTGTTGCCAGGGCAGTCAAATGTCTCGCATAAAATATTATCCGACATAAATTATAAACTCTGTGACAAATATTAATTATTTTTTCCGCTATTAATTATTCTTCCATTGGGGGCTACGTTTTTCCAAAAAGGCTTGTACACCTTCTTTTCGATCTTGTGTCTCAAACAGTGTTAAAAACAAGTCTCGCTCTTTTTGGAATAGAACACTCATGGGTTGTTCTCGGGTTCCCATAATAAGCTCTTTACAGTAATTCACGGCAATAGGGCTTTGCTTACTTAATTTTGCACATAATTTTAAGGCGTGCTCTAACACATCACCTTTTTCTACCACTTCGCTGATAAGACCAAGTGTTAGTGCCTTGTCGGCATCTACTTTTTCACCTAGTAAAATCATGCGCTTGGCCCACTGCTCGCCAATCAAGTGAGTTAGATGTTGTGTGCCAAGTCCACAAGGTAGCAAGCCCACAGTGCATTCCGGTAGCGCCATTAGTGCGTGCTGCTCGGCGATACGGATATCACAAGCCAAGGCGACTTCCAATCCGCCGCCCATGGCGTAGCCATTGATCGCAGCAATGGAGACACCTTTATAATTAGCCAGAGTTTGAAAGGCGTCACCAAAGGCGCTGGCAAAGTGTAAACACTTTTCTTTGTCATCATGATTGAATTGGTTTAAGTCTGCACCTGCAGAAAAAAACTTTTCGCCATCCCCGGTAATGATAAGGGCGTAATTATTGGTATCTTTATTTAATGTCTCGACAATGTCTGCCAACTGATGAAGACTCTCTGCCGTCCAGGTGTGAGCTGGTGGATTATTCAGAGTTAGTACACAAGTGTGGTCGTGGTGTTGAAGTTTGATTGCTTCGCTCATTTTAAAGGCTCCTTATCTTCTGCCAGGACGCGTCTTGAAATAATAAGACGCATAATTTCGTTTGTCCCTTCAAGAATTTGATGCACTCGTACATCGCGGAAAAGTTGTTCTACTTGATAATCTTTTAAATAACCGTAACCGCCGTGTAATTGCACGGCTTGATCACATATTTTAAAACCAATATCAGTGGCAAATCGTTTTGCCATAGCACAGTATGAGGTTTTATCTTGATGGTCTTGATCTATCTTCGCGGCGGCGAGATGTACCATGTTACGCGCCGCGATCAGTTCTGTGGTCATATCAGCTAAACGAAATTGTAGCGCCTGAAATTCAGTTAGGGCACGGTTAAATTGTTTTCGTTCAGCCATGTAACTGGTAGTTAAATCAATGGCCTTTTGAGCGGCACCGAGAGAACAGGTGGCGATATTAACGCGACCACCATCAAGGCCTGCCATGGCAATTTTAAAGCCCTCTCCTTCATTGCCTAACAAGTGACTGACAGGCACTTTGACATCGTCGAAGGTTATGGCTTTAGTCGGCTGATTTTTCCAGCCCATTTTCTTTTCATTCGCACCGTAAGAAATACCTGGCAGATCCGCGGGAACCGCAAAGGCACTAATAGTTTTGGTATTCTCACTTGCTGAAGAAGAAGGCGAAGTGCGCGCCATTACAATGAGTAGTTCAGTGCTGCCTGCGCCGCTGATAAACGCTTTTGAACCGTTAATAATATAATGGTCGCCTTCGCGTTTAGCATTGGTGCGCATTGCGGCTGCATCACTTCCTGAGTTGGGTTCTGTTAAACAATAGGATGCCAGCTTTTCACCAATAGTAAGCTTGTTAGCCCATTCATCTTTGAGACTTTCGCTACCCCAATTACAAAGCATCCAGGTGGCCATGTTGTGGATGGAGATAAATGCTGCGGTAGCAGTACAGCCGTAGGCTAACTCTTCCAGAATTAAGCTTGTGTCAAAGCGACTTAAGCCAAGTCCTCCCCACTGTTCTGGCGAGTACATTCCACAAAAACCTAACTGTCCTGAGCGTTTTATAGTTTCTATGGGGAAAAACTCATCTTGATCCCACTGGGATGAATTGGGGCTTAGCTCACCCGCTGCGAAATCGCGAGCTGCTTCTTGAAAAGCCAATTGTTCTTCTGTCAACGTTACATTCATAAAATAAGCTCTAACGTAATTGGATCGACATGTTGGGTTGGGCTTCTATGTCGTCTTCAAACCAACGCGCGGTAATGGTTTTGGTTTCTGTGTAAAATTGTACCGCTTGTTTGCCGTAAGCGTGTAAATCTCCATGGAATGACCCGCGCCAACCGGTAAAGGAGAAAAATGGTAATGGTACGGGTATTGGAATATTAATACCTACCTGACCAACTTGAATACTATGCTGGAATTTTCTTGCCGCTGCACCATTGTTGGTGAAGATTGCTGTACCATTCGCACGGAAATCATTGTTGATCAGCGTGATAGCATCTTCTAAAGATTCAACATTTAATACGCATAACACAGGGCCGAAGACTTCTTCGCGGTAAATACTCATTTGTGCTGAGACATTATTAAAAATTGTTGGGCCTACCCAATTACCATTGGCAAAACCATCCACTTGAACATCTGAACCGTCTAATACACAGTCGGCCCCTGCATCTTTACCTTCTTGAATAAGACTTAATATACGTTGTTTGGCTTCGGGGCTTACTTGTGGGCCGTAGGCGGCACCCTCTTGGCGCCAGTAGTTTGGTCTTACTTGCGATGAGGCGGCAACAATATCGTCAATCCACTCACTTGCTTTGCCTACTAGCACTGTCACAGAGCTTGCCATACAGCGTTGGCCGGCCGCACCAAAGGCGGCACCAACAATAGCGTTTATCGCATGCTTTTTGTTGGCGTCCGGCATAATTACAGTATGGTTTTTTGCGCCAGTCATGCACTGAACACGCTTAAACTTATCTGTTGCTGTTTTATAGACATGTTGGCCAACATTGACCGAACCAACGAATGAAACTGCGCGGATATCGTCATGATTAAGCAGTTGATTAACACAGTCTTTACCACCATTAACCAGCTGTACTATGCCCTTGGGAGCACCTGCTTCTTCGTATAACTCTATCAAGCGTACCGCCGTCATTGGGTCTTGCTCTGAGGGCTTTAGAACAAAAGTATTGCCACATGCATTAGCCAGAGGGAACATCCAAAGTGGAATCATGGCTGGGAAATTAAAAGGAGTAATGCCAGCGCACACACCAATAGGTTGTCGCAGTGAGTAGGTATCAATACCATTGGCTACGTTTTCGACGGTTTCCCCCATCATTAATGAGCAAATATTACATGCATGCTCTACAACTTCGATGCCGCGCCACACATCGCCCATGGCATCCTCAAAGTTTTTACCTAATTCCTCACATATAATTTCGGCAATCTCTTTCTGCTTCTTTTTTAGCAAATCCTGATAGCGAAACATTAGCCTCGCTCTTTCTGGTAGAGGCGTTGCTGACCAGGCAGGAAAATGCGCTTTGGCTGAGGCAACAGCGCGATTAATTTCATCTTCCGTAGCAAACTTAATCTGGGACAGCGCCTCTTGGGTAGCCGGATTGGTCAGTGGGATACTAGTGTCTGAATCGCCATGAATAAACTGGCCATCAATATACATGGGAACATACTGGGGGAAACTCATGGTGTTATCCTCGTCGTTGTACAGTAAGCAGAGCTGATTACTCATGTTTTGTCGGTGACAGCCTGCCACCGTCAGCTCTTGTGAAGGCTTATGGAAGAACAGAATTCGGTTTTTTGTTCCACCATATTGCCTATTTTTTAATAGGTTATTTTGTTGCCGCAGTGCTGCACACGGCTATGTATTATTTTTATTTTCTTCTTTAATTTCAGTTTAACCGCAGGCGAAGCAGCGCTTTGCTTAGGTATATCTGAAAATTGTCTCAAAATGTTATTTATATCGTTGTGCTAAAGCCTAATCGGTATAAGGCTTATATGCATATTCTTAGTATTTAAACATGCAGTTAGCCACTGTAATAAGGAATATGTTATTTTAAATATGGACTATATTGCTATGAGAGCTTGATATGAGTGCACCTTCTCGCTGGCCACTACCAAAAGATGGAATACGCTTTGTTGCTCCTGAGTTTATTGAGAAATTTATGCTAAGCCATCCTTTAACACGAGGCTGTTACCCACTGGCTATGGGCTATTACCCTACAGCCGCAAATCACAAGATGAAGCGTGCTGTGCACGATAATCACCTACTGATCTATTGTGTCGATGGATGTGCACAGTTGGCTACAGAGCAGGGTAAGTATGTGGTGGAGGCTGGTAACCTGCTGGTGCTGCCGCGTGGAGTATCACACGCCTATCGAGCCGATAGCGATAAACCATGGACGTTGTATTGGTGTCATTTTGATGGCAGTGTCAGTGATGATTTTATTGGACAAATCGCTGACACGAAAACAGCGAGTATTATTCCAATTGGACACTGCGCTCCTATCTTAGCCGGCTTTAAAGCAATTTTAGCGGTGCGTAAAACTGGTTATAGCAACGCGGTACTAATCCATTCTGCTAATCAATTACGACAGCTACTGGCAAATTTACCGATTGAATTACAAGCTTATAATGTTGTGGCTGAATACGGTTTTAATATAGATAAAATTCAATCTTATATGTGGCAAAATATTGCCGGTCAAATTAGCTTGGATATGCTTGCAGATACAGCGAAATTATCAAAATATCATTTCTCTGCACGCTATAAAAAAATTACCGGTTACTCTCCTATTAAACATTTTATCCATATGAAAATGGAGCATGCATGTTTCTTATTAGATTCGACAGATTTGAATGTAGCAAAAGTAGCTCAGGAGCTTGGCTATGATGATTCTTTATATTTTTCTCGCTTGTTTAAAAAAACTTTAGGGCTTTCTCCAAAGCAATACCGTTTAAGTCATTAAATATAGTTATTTAAATAATATTTTCAGTGGCGAGCAGTCTATACATTAAATGTTGTTTAAAGGTTAGTTGGATGAACTTATTAGTTTGTTTCATCCACCTAATTTACAGTTACTATTTCTCCAGTCTTGCAGGTTAGACAAACTATATTAGGTAAAGGTTTATAATGGCAATTAATGTGCATCCCAACCTGCGAGGAGGGTTGGCTTTTGTTCGTAACAAAGTAAATAATCTGCAAAAAAATGTTGCCTTGCAAGATATTGTTAAGCAAGCTAAAGCAGATTATCCTGTATTTGCTTCTTCTGCTAATAGTTTGTTAAAAAAGGCAAGTCAATTTCTCCAGCGCTTTAATCAAAAATTTGAGCAGTACGCAAGTAATCCGCAATCGCCACAATTTTCTCGTCCGACAGCTCCAGCGAACAATCCGTATTTTGCAGCTAACCACAATAACAGCCATTACGCCCAAGCCCAGCAACGGCCTTATACAGCGCCACAGAACCAAGGACAACAATACCACGCTAGGCCAAACAATATGTCTTCTGGAATGAGCGGATACCAAGTACACAATCAACATGCTCAGCATCGGCCGACACCCAACAACAGGCCGAATATTCCGGCAGGCCAGCAAGCCTCGCAACCAGTTGTTGCGCAGCAATCGGAGACCACTAATCAAGCTTCACCTTCTCAGCCAAGGCCTAAGTTCAAGCGCCTTAACATGGATACTGTTATGTCGCTTATAAACGAAGCAGATCGTAAGAAGATCGCATCGCGATTGGCTGATAATAATTGCAGTGTGACTTTAGAGAAACTAACAAATGATGAAGGGGGAGTATTTATATTTCCTAACAAGCCTAATATGCCCCCTCTTAGCGCTCAAGAAATGAGATTTGCCATGAGCAGACGTAATGCACAAGGCCAGATGAAACATCCCGTATCAGGGCAAACATTTCATGGGCGTGAGGCTGGGCTGTTAAAACCAGAAACAGTAAAGTTTTTTATTCAATCTCACGGTGAACAAGTACACACTCAACAACCTTCGGTTATTCCAACACAGCAGCCCGTCATTGCTCATGCTAGCAACCAAATGGCCACGAATCTGCCCAGCAGTCAGGTGCAATCTAATACTCAGCAGCCAGCTAATCAAGCTTCTGCAGTTATTCCCAGCAGTACTGAGGAAGAAAATCGAATGCTGCAACAGGCGATTGATGCGAGTTTTCTAGAAGCTCAAAATGCTACTAGTACTTCATCAGCTGCTCCTATTACAATTTCACCAGACCAGCTCCAGCGCTTTGATCTTTCTGGGCGAACGCCTGAACAAAATTTAAGTTTAGTAACAAAACTTAGGGAGGAGTGTCCTGTCACACTGGAGACATTAGCTGAAGATTCACATGGGGTTGTGTTTTTTGGCGGTAATGAATTACAACCAATAAGTTATACCGCGTTGCAAGGTTTAGCTAGCACAGCCCAAATGATGCATCCCACAACACGTCAGCCCATTGATCTAGATAATGTTCGAATACTGACTAAGGCACAAATGACTAATTTAATGAATGCTGTTAATACTCAAGCTAATGGGTAAATCCATCATTCATTCAGGCTTTTAAGCTCTCCTGTAAAACATATAAGAGCTTGGGTGGCTTTTTCTTAAAGCCCTTATATGTCTATCAGTTAAACCTATCTACTGCCGCTTTCAGAGATGAAGCGTGTTGTTTTATATTTGCTATTAGGGCCTTTACAATTGGGTTTAACTACTTGCTTAGGGTTCTTTTTACGCCTAACTAACATGGTTCCAGGTTCATACCCTTCTACCCTATATGCACCATCATTATTTGCGTGAGCACGACTTTTATAGCCTGTTACTTTGCACCCCGTAACGCCGTGATGGCGCAGTCTCTGTTCCACTCTATGTGCCAATTCTTCCCCTCCGTCACAAGAGATAATATTAAATGTAAGTCTATTTCTGCCTTTTAAGTTGGACATGCCTGACATTGCCCAAGTATCAATAACATGTTCAGGTTTAAATTCTTTATATTTTGCTTTTTGTGTATCAGTCTTGCGCCTAGTATGGACATACCATTTATCTGGACTACCATCAGTATCTATTGAGATTTTTACATGTCTGCCTGATTCAATTTTTTTCTGTACATCATTTATATATTTTTCTGTAGAGCGCGATTTTTCTCCACGGTTCAAGCGTCCTTCCATTAAGTCTGCTCTCATAACTAGTTTATGAAAATTTTGCTTGGGCAGCCCTTTGCGCCTAAAAGCTTCTCTTCGAAGCCTAAAGTTTTCATCAATATTAATATCGCGTTTATTTCTCCACTGAAAACCAACGTGCAATACGTGATCATATTTAGTCGACTTGTTTTGCAACATAGGCCTTGTATCCCTTGCTCTAAGTGCCCGTAAAAATTTCTGTGCTTGGGCGACTCTAGCTGCTGTTACATGGGCGGTGTTGCGGATATCAGTAGCCCTTAACAGTCCAGGTGGCATGTTTTCCTCTTCTCGTATTGTTATGAAAATTCTACTTTATTAATCAATATCATTACCATTTATAGGCTTTGTATAAATAAATAAAAATATGTTCTATTCTATTATGTAATTAATTTAGTCAGCGTTATTTCATAACTTTTATACTTCTGCAGCAAACATTAAACATATACCGTTGTCAGCTTAATAAAATAAATAATAGATAGGTGAGAATTATCAAAAATCTAATAATCTTTATTTTTTTCAATAATGAGTATCTGCAGAAAAAATGGATGAGAAATACTTGGTTTCTTAACAGATTTTAATAGAGGCTCAGTACTGTCAAGAAAGTATAGGTGCCAGTTTACTCCCAGATTTTTTCTGTTATAGTGCCGAATCTGTTGAAAAGAATTTAATGTTGTAGCCAAGATGTCTTTTAATACCCAAGAACTTAATAAACTCAGACAAGACCTAACCACTTACGATGAAATATGGGTATTTGCTTACGGTTCGTTGATTTATAAAGTTGATTTTCCTTTTATTGCCAAAGCGCAAACAAGTATTGTTGGATGGACGCGCCGTTTTTGGCAGGGCAGTCATGATCACCGTGGTACTCCAGA
Source organism: Agarilytica rhodophyticola (assembly GCF_002157225.2). Taxonomy (NCBI): domain Bacteria; kingdom Pseudomonadati; phylum Pseudomonadota; class Gammaproteobacteria; order Cellvibrionales; family Cellvibrionaceae; genus Agarilytica; species Agarilytica rhodophyticola. The sequence goes on along the minus strand of NZ_CP020038.1, from coordinate 5,451,947 downwards.
AAAACCTGGAAGAGTGTTAACTCTTATTCCAACTAAAGGTGAAATTTGCCATGGTATTGCTTATCAAGTTAGTCATGAAGTGTTTGAACATTTAGATTATCGAGAAAAAAACGGCTATCTTCGCTATGAAATGGATCTTTATTTTGCTGATCAACAAAAAAAAGCGGGCTTGGTGTACATTGCACCTGAAGACAATGAGGCTTTTCTGGGTGAGGCGTCCGAGTTTGATATTGCCAAACATATATCTGACTGCCGTGGCCCCAGTGGCGAAAATAAGGACTATGTATTTTGTCTGGCCAATGCGCTTCGAGCTCTAAATATTGAAGATCCACATATATTCGAAATTGAAAAATGGCTGCTAAAACAGTAGCAGCCATTTAACAAGTCCCACAGCAGCGAAATTTACAGCTGTGTCTCCAAAGGCAGGCATGAAGTGTCCTTAATTTCGGTCACTGAGACGTGAGAGTGGGTCTCTCGAATATTTGGGATCAAGGCCAAATGAGAGCGTACAAATTGTTCATAGTGTTGAATATCTCTCGTTACAATCTTGAGCATATAATCAATCATTCCTGTCATGGTATAACACTCTACAACCTCTGGTAAGTTGACGATTTCTCGCTCAAATGTCTCGATGCTTTCTAAGTTAGTGCTAACCAGATTGATGGAGGTAAATACCACCATATCCATTCCGAGTTTCGAGCGGTCAAGCAAGTTTACCTTGTTTTTTATCACGCCATCACGTTCAAACTGGTTGATTCTTCGCCAGCATGGTGACTGAGACATATTTACCTTTTCGGCGATTTCAGCGGTAGACATGCGCCCGTCTGTCTGGAGTATCTTCAGAATCTCCACATCTTTTTTATCAAACTTCATGAATAAGCATTTCTTTAAAATAGTGTTAAGTGAATTATATATTCAATTTTCAAACAAAATAAGGTTATTTAGGAATATTTTTCCTCTGCTTTGCGAATAAAATGAGGAAAGCTTGAAGGCTCTGTAAAAGCAGTTGTCCAGAATAATAAAATATAAACATCATAGAGAGGTGTAAGGTAATGGCAGTATTTGATGCGATAGATTTTTCGCAACATGAAAATGTAGTGTTCGGTCATGACAAGAAAACAGGCTTAAAAGCGATTATCGCTGTTCACAACACCACCTTAGGCCCCTCTCTTGGCGGTTGTAGAATGTTCCCTTACAGCAGTGATGAAGATGCTCTGAAAGATGTTCTGCGCTTATCTCGCGGTATGACTTATAAATCTGCATTAGCCGAATTGCCTCTAGGGGGTGGTAAATCTGTCATTATTGGTGACCCTCGCACAGATAAAAGTACTGCACTGTTTCAATCTATGGGGGCATTTATTGATCGTTTGGGTGGCAATTATATCGCTGCTCAGGACTCCGGCATTTCAGTAGAAGACTTGCAAATAATGGCTGCCCAAACCGAGCACGTTGCCGGTGTCCGCAATTCTGTTGATGAACACAATCGCTTGCGCAGTGGTGATCCTTCGCCGGCAACAGCTTATGGTGTTTTCATTGGTATTAAAGCTGCTGTTGAGCAAAAACTAGGAACCACAGATCTAAATGGCGTTAAAATTGCGATCCAAGGTGTTGGCAATGTTGGCTTTGGTCTAGCAAAACACTTACATGGTGAAGGCGCTAAATTATATGTTTCGGACATTAATCCTGAAAACGTGAAAAGAGCTGTAGATGAGTGTGGTGCTACTGCTTGCGAAAATGACACCATTCATACCTTAGATGTAGATGTCTACTCCCCTTGCGCTTTAGGCGGTGCCATCAATGACAATACTATTGATAAGATCGCAGCTCCGATTATTGCCGGTTGCGCCAATAACCAATTAGAGCGGGAAGAGCACGGCAGTATCTTGCAGGAAAAAGGTATTCTCTATGCACCTGATTTTGTGATTAGTGCTGGTGGAATTATTCATGTGCAGTTTATGCTAAGTGGTCGCACATGGGATGCTGCTACTAAGCATGTGGAACGTATTGGTGGCACTCTCGCAGAAATTTTCCAGCGCGCTGAACAAGGAAAAGGAACTACTTCTGAGATTGCCAATATTCTCGCCGAAGAGCGTATAGAGCAAGCAAATACGGATGTGTTACAAGAAGGAAGTGATCGATCATTACAATCTAAGTAATGGGAAATGGCTTAGAGATTGTATAAGTAAGTACGATTTAAGTGCTTACTTATCATTACCTTATTATTGACAGGCTTAATATTGTAAAAAATTATCAGCATGTTTATTTTCTGCTTTACCTTTACGTAAAGGTAAACTAGAGTTGTGCACTGATAAATTTTTTGAGATATGTGCCTACATAAGGCTTTTGGGTTAATTGATGCAGTTTCAAAGTTATACAATTTCCGAATTGGCAAATGAATTTGATATTACAACTCGGACTATTCGCTTTTACGAAGACAAAGGGTTGTTACAGCCTGTACGCGAAGGACAGAAAAGAATTTACTCCCAAGCGGACAGGGTGCGCCTAATACTGATCTTGCGTGGTCGCAGATTAGGTTTCTCTATCGATGAGAGTAAGGATCTGATAGAACTGTATAATCCTCAACATAATAACCAAAAGCAGTTAGAAAAGTATTTGCAAAAAATACGGGAAAAGAAAGAGTCATTAGCCCGACAGTTGGATGATATAAAAATCCTGCAAAGAGAAATTAATGACGCAGAAAAACGCTGTCTAAATGCGATGAAAAATTTAAAATAAATAGGTATTGCTATGAACGTGAATTATCAAGTACTCAATTTTGGTTTGGGTTCTGATATCGACATGTTACGTGACTCAGTTAACAAGTTCTGTCAGGCAGAGCTCGCTCCCCGAGCAGCGCATATCGATCTTGAAAACAACTTTCCAAGTGATATGTGGCGAAAGTTTGGTGACATGGGTTTGTTGGGAATGACCGTCGATGAAAAGTATGGCGGTAGTGGTATGGGGTATATTGCCCATGCTATAGCGATGGAAGAAGTTTCACGAGCTTCAGCCTCTGTAGGTTTGTCTTACGGTGCACACTCTAATTTATGTGTTAATCAAATTCATCGTAATGGCAATGAAGCACAAAAAGAAAAGTATTTACCTAAACTTTGCAGTGGTGAACATGTAGGAGCATTGGCTATGTCGGAGCCTAATGCTGGTTCTGATGTGGTGAGTTTAAAACTGCGAGCGGATAAAAATGGTGATCATTATATTCTCAACGGGAATAAAATGTGGATTACCAATGGACCCGATGCTGATACTTATGTGATTTATGCAAAGACCGATATTAATGCGGGTGCCAGAGGTATTACAGCTTTTATTGTTGAACGTAATACTCCTGGATTTTCGCAAGCACAAAAGCTTGATAAATTAGGCATGAGAGGATCGAATACTTGTGAGCTGATTTTTGAAGACTGTAAGGTTCCAGCGGAAAATATTCTAGGAGAAGAAAATCAGGGTGTTCGTGTTCTTATGTCAGGCCTGGACTACGAACGTGTGATTTTATCTGGTGGCCCTGTCGGCATTATGCAAGCCTGTATGGATACCGTTGTACCTTATATTCATGACCGCAAACAATTCGGTCAAAGTATTGGCGAATTCCAATTAATTCAAGGCAAAGTCGCCGATATGTACGCTGAGTTAAATGCTTCGCGTGCTTATTTATACAGTGTGGCGCAAGCTTGTGATCGCGGTGAAACAACGCGCAAAGATGCTGCGGCCGTTATTTTGTATACGGCTGAGCGCGCAACACAACATGCACTTGATGCTATTCAAATTCTCGGTGGTAATGGTTACACCAATGAGTTTCCCGCAGCCAGGTTGTTACGTGACGCCAAGTTATATGAAATTGGTGCAGGTACATCTGAAATCCGCCGCATGTTAATTGGACGTGAGTTATTTAAAGAAACTTCTTAGAAGCTGTTTCGATAAATACAAAATTTATGAAATAGTCTCTAGAGATAACTACCCTAAATAGTCGGTATATAAAGACTCATATAAGCCCTTAAACAATGAACTCTCTCAGGCAAAGCCGCAATTGTTTAAGGGCAGCATTTAAATATACTGCTTAAAATGCTGCAGATTATATTGAAAGTGCAATATCAATAATAAATAAGGCTTACTTTATGACGATAATTAAATCGAAACTCAATATTAAGTCGCAAGATTTTCTCGCCAATAGTGAGAAGATGATGAGCTTAGTCGAAGATCTGAAACAAAAAGTCAAAAGTATTCTTGAAGGAGGTGGGGCTGCTTACCAAGAACGTCATAAAGCGCGAGGTAAACTATTGCCAAGAGAGCGCATAGACGCATTATTAGATTCGGCATCGCCATTTTTAGAAATTGGTCAAATGGCAGCTTATAAAGTGTATGAAGATAATGTACCTGCTGCTGGAATTATTGCCGGCATAGGTTCTGTCGCGGGTCAAGAATGTATGATCGTTGCTAATGACGCGACAGTAAAGGGTGGAAGTTATTTTCCTTTAACTGTAAAAAAACATTTGCGTGCACAAGCTATTGCCGAGCAAAACAATTTACCTTGTATCTATCTTGTAGACTCTGGTGGTGCCAATTTACCTCAACAAGATGAAGTATTTCCTGATCGTGAACATTTTGGACGTATTTTTTTCAATCAGGCCAATATGTCCGCTAAAAATATTCCCCAGATAGCAGTTGTAATGGGATCTTGTACTGCAGGTGGGGCTTATGTACCCGCTATGGCGGACGAATCGATTATTGTGAAGAATCAAGGCACTATCTTTTTAGCTGGGCCACCTTTGGTAAAAGCGGCAACGGGTGAAGATGTATCAGCGGAAGAACTTGGTGGCGCTGATGTCCATTGTCGTGACTCTGGTGTCGCCGATCACTATGCGCAAAATGATCATCATGCTCTTAAGTTGGCTCGTCGCTCAATATCCCGTTTAAATCGTATTAAACCTACGGATATCGAAATTAAAAAAAGTGAGCCCCCTCTTTATGATGTCAATGAGATTTATGGTGTTATTCCCACAGACTCAAGAAAACCCTTTGATGTCAGAGAAATTATTGCTCGTGTAGTCGACGGCTCAGCTTTTGATGAATTTAAGTCGCTTTACGGTACAACTTTGGTGTGTGGTTTTGCTCGCGTTAATGGTTATCCGGTAGGTATTATTGCCAATAATGGTATCCTATTTAGTGAGTCTGCTCAGAAGGGAGCACACTTTGTTGAGTTGTGCTGTCAACGTAAGATTCCCTTAGTGTTTTTGCAAAACATCACAGGTTTTATGGTAGGCAAACAATACGAATCACAGGGTATTGCTAAACATGGTGCCAAACTAGTGACAGCAGTGGCCTGCGCTCAGGTACCAAAAATTACTTTTATTATTGGCGGTTCTTTTGGTGCCGGTAATTATGGAATGTGTGGACGAGCTTATGATCCACGTTTCCTTTTTATGTGGCCCAATGCGAGAATTTCGGTGATGGGCGGAGAGCAAGCTGCTAGCGTGCTTGAACAGGTAAAACGAGCGCAAAGTGAGAAACGAGGTTTAGAGTGGAATACCGACAATGCTGAAGAGTTTAAAGACAAAATTATTCAGCGCTACGACGAACAAGGCCATCCTTACTATGCTTCTGCGCGATTGTGGGATGACGGTATTATTGATCCGGCACAAACACGCCGAGTACTGGCTATGTGTTTGTCTGCATCATTAAATCAAGAGATTCCTGAAACACGCTTTGGCGTATTCCGTATGTAGAGGAATGATTAAAATGAATAATGAATTTGTTTGTTTGGAAAAAGATCATCGCGGTATTGCCAGTGTTATATTATCTCGTCCCGAAAAACATAATGCATTTAATGATGAGATAATTGCAAAATTACAGAGCATTTTTTCTCAAATAGCTGATGACGATGACATCAAAGCTGTAATTCTAAAAGCTGAGGGCAAGAGCTTTTCTGCCGGCGCCGATTTGAATTGGATGCGCCGTATGGTTGATTATAACCACCAAGATAATGTTAACGATGCACGAGCACTAGCTAATATGCTAGATACACTTAATCGCATCCCTAAGCCGACGATTGCTCGCGTACAAGGAGCAGCATATGGTGGTGCTATTGGTTTGATCGCCTGTTGCGATATAGCCTTTGCCACACCTGCAGCGAATTTTTGTTTGAGCGAAGTTAAACTGGGGCTGATACCGGCTACTATTAGCCCTTATGTTATTGCCGCAATCGGTCAGCGAGCTTGTCGCCGATATTTTCAAACAGCAGAAGTATTTTCAGCTACTACAGCAGAAAAATTAGGTTTGCTTAGCGAAGTAGTTCCTCCGGAACACTTAGATGAAACAATAGAAAAATGTCTCGTCGCGCTACTGGCAAATGGTTCCAATGCGATGCGCGAAGCAAAACAGCTAATTTTTAATGTCAGCTATCGTATGGTTGATGAAGAACTCATGCAATATACCAGCAACAGCATTGCCAGTGCACGAGTTTCATCTGAAGGACAAGAACGCTTGGGAAGGTTTTTGGCCAGTAAAAATAAGAAAAATTAATATTAAGTCAACTTTTCACTAAGCGCAGCAGAGACGAATTAAATGTTTAATAAAATCTTAATAGCAAACCGTGGCGAAATTGCTTGCAGAATAATTCGGACGGCAAAAAAACTAGGTATTTTAAGTGTTGCGGTTTATTCAGATGCTGATAAAAATGCAATGCATGTAGAGGCTGCCGATGAAGCTGTTTATATCGGGCCTTCTCCAGCGTCAGAATCTTATCTTGTTGCCGAAAAAATATTGGCAGCAGCAAAAATTACTGGCGCGCAAGCAATTCATCCAGGCTATGGCTTTCTATCTGAAAATGCGGATTTCTGTAAATTATGCGAACAGGATAATATTGCGTTTATAGGGCCTCCAGCCAAGTCAATTGCAGCGATGGGATCGAAGTCTGCAGCTAAAACGATTATGGAAACAGCTAACGTTCCTCTGGTGCCTGGTTATCACGGTGATAATCAAGACCCCGAAGAGTTAAAACGTATTGCTGATAATATGGGATACCCTATTTTATTAAAAGCCGCTGCTGGTGGTGGCGGAAGAGGGATGCGTCCAGTATATGATGAGAAACAATTTTTACAGTCATTAACAGAAGCAAAGCGAGAATCATTATCCAGCTTTGGCGACGATCACATGCTAATGGAGAAGTATCTCGCGAAGCCGCGTCATGTTGAAGTACAGGTTTTTTGTGATAAAAAAGGTCAGGGTGTTTATTTGTTTGATCGTGACTGTTCTGTGCAACGTCGCCATCAAAAAGTTATCGAAGAGGCTCCAGCGCCTAATTTATCGGATGTTTTGCGTAAGAATATGGGTGAGGCTGCTGTTAGGGCAGCACAAGTTATTGATTATGTTGGCGCTGGAACCGTTGAATTCCTAGTGGAAAAGAACGCAGATGGCAAAGAACATTTTTATTTCATGGAAATGAATACGCGTTTGCAAGTAGAACACCCCATTACTGAGATGATTACAGGGCAAGACCTAGTGGAATGGCAACTGAGGATTGCCGCTGGAGAAGATTTACCTTTGCAGCAAGATCAGCTACAGGTAAGAGGTCACGCATTTGAGTCACGTATTTATGCTGAAGACCCGAAGCAAAATTTCTGTCCAAGCACCGGCAAACTCATTCATTTACAGGCCCCGTTTGAAGATATAAACACCCGTGTAGACACTGGAGTAAGACAAGGCGATATGGTGAGCGGTTTTTATGATCCGATGATTGCCAAACTTGTTACTTGGGATAAAGACCGGACAAGCGCTCTTAAGCGTATGTATAAAGCTTTAGGAGATTATCAAGTTGTCGGGGTGACTACTAATATTGACTTATTAAAACGTATCGCTTCATCTACAGCTTTTCGTGATGCTGATGTGGACAATAATTTTATTGAAACCCATTCGGATATTCTATTTAAGGATATTGAAAATCAGAGTAACGCTGATATCGCTTTAGCTGCTTTTTACCTCATCCTAAGAAGGCAGCAGCGACGGCAGATGATGTCACAATTGGAAACACATTCACCTTGGCAGCTAGTGGATAACTGGAGACTTAATCAACCTCAGGTACATCGTGGAAGTTTGACGATAGACAAAGTTTCCTACGACATAGAAGCCGAGCAAGTGAGTCAAAATGGTGTTGAATGTTATCTATTACGTTTTTCTGATACAGAGTTCACCATATCAGGACATTTGGATGGTAGTACTATTTGGGCCGATATTGATGGCTATCGAATTTCTGCAAGTGTTGTGGAACAGAGCGATTTTCTTTTTACGTTAATTGGACGCAATACTCATTTAGATTTTATTTTAGATAGTCCAGATATGGGAGATGACCAGCAGGACGAAGCTGGAAAAGGCTGTGCTGCACCTATGAATGGCCGAATTCTTGAGGTTTTCGTTGCACCAGATCAGCGTGTTAATAAAGGCGATAACCTTATTATTATGGAAGCGATGAAAATGGAGCACACTATTACAGCGCCATATACCGGTGTTGTAGAGAGTGTCTTATGTAACGCCGATGAGCTAGTTGACGGTGGTAGCGAACTAGTCGTTATTAGAAATACGGAAGACAATTCTTAGTTACAAATAAATATTATGTTAAATGAAGAAATAAAGCCGCGTTTTAGTGAATTGGATGGCCTGGGCCATATAAATAATACGACTCTGCCAATATGGTTTGAGCATGCCAGGACACCTTTGTTTGAAATCTTCAATCCCAATTTAGAATTAAATAACTGGAATTTAATTTTAAAAAAAATGGATGTGGAGTTTGTGGCACAAATTTTTTACGGTAAAAATATTGTGGTAAAAACTTGGGTAGAACATATTGGAAACAGTTCTTTTGTGGTGCAGCAACAAGCTTGGCAGCAAGATAAGCTTGTTGCCAAGGGTAGTTGCGTTATGATTTATTTCAACTATAAAGATGAGAAAACTGAAACTATTCCTGATAATTGCCGAACGCAATTAGAAGGGCTGCGAAGACTCAATACAGATGGTGAATAAATATTAAGGTTGCATGTTATTATGACTTTACCTCAGGAAGTTAAAATTGTAGAGGTTGGCCCGCGCGATGGCTTACAGAATGAAAAGCAAGTATTGGATATTGCTACTAAAGTTAGCTTAATTAAAAAACTGGCAGATGTAGGTTTACAGACAATAGAAACTGGCAGTTTTGTTAGTCCCAAGTGGGTACCACAGATGGCGAATAGTGGTGAAGTCTATGAAATGTTGAACCACAACTCTTCTATTCGTTATCCTGTACTAGTGCCTAATGTGAAAGGTTTTAGTAATGCATTATCTTTTAAAGTAAAAGAAATGAGTTGTTTTACTGCAGCTTCTGATACATTCAATCAAAAAAATATCAATTGCTCGGTAGATGAAAGTTTAGAGCGCATCAAAGCTTTAATGGATGAAGCTAAGTCCCATAATATACCTGTACGAGGATATGTTTCATGTATTGTCGGTTGCCCTTATCAAGGGGATATAGAGCCGGCTATGGTTGCTCGTGTTACTGAAAAGCTGTTATCGATGGGATGCTATGAAATATCTCTAGGGGACACCATTGGGGTTGGTACCCCAGGAAGAATTTCCTCATTAATTGAGTATTTGAGTAATTATGTACCTAAAGAAAAACTAGCCCTTCATCTACACGATACTTATGGACAGGCATTAGCGAATATTTATGCGGGTCTACAATCTGGGATTCGTGTTTTTGATAGTTCTGTCGCGGGTTTAGGGGGGTGTCCATATGCTAAAGGAGCATCGGGTAATGTGGCTACCGAAGATCTTGTGTATATGTTCAATGGCCTAAATATTCACACAGGTGTAGATTTAAATAAACTAATACATGTTGGTGACTTTATATCTAAGGTACTCGGGCGTGTGAATCAATCTAAAGTAGCCAATGCCTTACTATCAGAGTGATAATAAATTTATTCAGCTTTTGATTAAAATTATATTTTATTCGATCAAGATTATATTCTAAAGGTTATTTACATGAAATTAGAAGGCAAACTAGCTATCGTTACTGGTGGTCGATCAGGCTTGGGGCAAGCCGTCGTCGAAAATTTCTTAAAACATGGCGCAAAAGTTGCTGTTTTAGACTTGGTGTCTAATTCTGTTAATCCCCCTGATCCCGCTTTTGAAGAAAGTTACAAATATTATACTGTTGATGTGACCGATCGAGAGGCTGTATCTTCAGCTTTAGCTGATATACAGCAACTATGGGGTAATATTCATATTTGTGTTAATTGTGCAGGTGTTGCCCCAGCGAAGAGAATTTTAGACAAGACGAATAAAGCGATGCCTGCCGAAGACTTTGAAAAAGTGATATCTATAAACTTACTCGGCACCTTCAACCTCTGTGCATTAGTTGCAGAAAAAATGGCAGAAAATGTTCCTACAGATGACTCAAATGAACGCGGTGTTATCATTAATACTGCATCTGTCGCGGCATATGAAGGGCAAAAAGGACAGTGTGCCTATTCAGCCAGTAAGGGAGCTATCGTAAGTATGACATTGCCTATGGCAAGAGATCTTGCCCCTGTCGCTGTACGTGTAGTAGCTATTGCTCCCGGTGTTATGGCTACACCTATGATGGTAGCCATGCCTGAAAAGGTTCAGCAAAGTTTGGAAAGTGTTATTCCCTTCCCCAAACGTATGGGAGCCCCTGTAGAATTTGCCCATCTTGCTCGGCATATTGTTGAAAATAGTTATATTAATGGTGAAGTTATTCGTTTAGATGGCGCTTTGAGAATGCAGTAGTTTCTTAGCTTTTGTCCCTATTAAGCTGACGACTAAATATATCGCCCTGATATATTTAGGGAACCTCTATTAATTGGTTTTGACCTCTACGCGAGTCTGTCGGGCCTAGCGAGCGATCTATGCACTGATATCAATCCGACATATACTGCCGTCCCGTCGGGTTAATAATGTGATGACAATAAAAGTGAGTATTTGATCAAATATTCACTTTCACAATGTTAAAGTTTATTAATTAGTTAATAAATAGGCATAAATATTGTGAATACAAGAAATATAGTCGTTTCTCTACCAATTTTCATGATGCTGGTCACTTGCGTTCTCTCTTGCTTTTCCTATCAATCATTTGCCAATAATATTGAAAATTGCCAGCGCTCTTTGGTAAAGGGCAGTAATTGTCAAGCGAATCGACTTCTTCATGTCCCTTCTCCCGATTGGCGAGATCAAGTCATTTATTTTTTGATGATTGATCGCTTTGCCGATGGTGATGCGAGTAATAATGATCAAGGTGCAGGAGTATATAACCCGGCAAGAGAAAGCCACTATAGTGGCGGTGACTTAAAAGGGATTATAAACAATATTCCATATATCAAGAATTTAGGAGCTACCGCTGTTTGGACTACACCCCATGTGGCTAACATGTGGTGGGACCCCGAGAATCAATACAGCGGTTATCACGGATATTGGGCAAGGGATTTTAAGAGCGTTGATGAACATTATGGAAACTTGGATGATTATAAAGATCTATCTGATGTATTACATCGAAGTGGAATGTATTTGATTCAAGATATTGTAGTGAACCATGTAGGTAACTATTTTAGCTATCATGGAGAGTTTGACCCTAATTATCCTGAAAAAAACTTTTATATAAATAAAAACGCTAGGCCAACGAATGCCCCAGAGCAGCCGCCATTTCACTTTATCGATGTAACTAACCCCATACACCGCGATAAAAATATCTATCATTGGACGCCAGAGATTGTGGATTTTTCCAACAAGCACCAAGAAACTACTTATCAAACTAGCTCCCTAAGTGATCTCAATACAGAAAATCCAACAGTTATCAATGCGTTAAAAGACTCTTTTGGCTATTGGGTAAAAGAAGCCGGTGTCGATGCTATTCGAATAGATACTGTTAAATATGTAAAAAGTACTTTTTATGAAGATTTCTTACATGGTAAAGGTGGTATTTATGAAGTAGCTGAAACTTCAGGGCGAGATAATTTTTACAGTTTTGGCGAGGTATTTAATACATCACAACCCTATTTAGATGACGGTGAAAAAAAAATATCAGAATATATTACTTCTGATGATAGTAAGAAAATAGATGCACCCTTGGGCTTTCCTCTTTACAAAGAGATTGGTCGTGTGTTTTCCGAGGGCGCACCGACCGCATATTTATCGTATCGCCTGGAAGCATACATGCGTGAATACCATAATCCCTATCTAGTGGCTAATTTTATTGATAATCATGATGTAGATCGTTTTCTTTCTTCAGGAACTGTCGACAACTTTCGCCTCGCCTATGTATTGCTGATGACAATTCCCGGTGTTCCTGTTATATATCAAGGAGATGAGCAGTTATTTACCAGCTATCGAAAAGCTATGTTTGCAGGTGGATACCAAAGTGAAAAAAATTATTTTGATAAAAAAAGTTCAATGTATAGGTTTATTAAAAAATTAATAGAAATAAGAAAGTCTAACAAAGTGTTTAGTCGAGGTAGTCTTGAAATACTGCAAGATAATACAGTTGGTGCGGGCATCTTTGTATATAAAAGAGAATACAAAAATAAAGTGGCTTATACGATTCTAAATACTTCTAATAGTGCTACATTGCTCAATAATTTATTAACTGACTTTTCTAGCGATGATAAACCGAATATCGTCTTAAGTGAAAAGTACAGTAAATCATTAAAGTTTAGTAACTATCAAACATTGACGTTCGTTGCACCAGCTAATTCAGCTATGGTTTTAATCGGCGATAAAGATAAGCACAAGTTAGCAAGAGAAAAAATAAAAGATCAGATAGTATTTGAATCTATAGATAAAAATTACCTTAATAAAAGGGCAGCCCTTATAAAAGGCTCTGTATCAGAGCCTTTTACACAACTACAAGGTATTATTGATGGTGCCTATGATAATGCTACAAATATTATTGCAGACAAAAATGGTCATTGGAAATTTGAAATCCCCGTCAATGATTTAGGTAGTGAAGAGCATTTTGTAGAAATATATTGGCCAGCAAAAAAACTGGCATCTAAGAAGAAATTTTATACGACGCGAACCACTATTGCTGAGTTCAGCCAAAGACTAAAAGATCCTAAGCTTGATCACACGGGGCCTTATAAAAGTTATTTACTACCTACTCATGAATCAGTTGGTTGTGAAATGGATATCGAAGAGGCTGAAATACGCTCTGCTGGTCGTATATTAGAACTAACTTTAAGCATGTGTCAGGTATCAGATATTTGGCAGCCGCCAAATCAGTTTGATCATGTGGCTTTTTCTATATTTTTTGATACCGATATATCTACGGGAATCGAGCACCTGCCTATTATTGGTGGTAGTTTTCCAAATGGAGGCAAATGGAATTTTTCCCATATCAGCTACGGTTGGGGAAACTATATCTATACAACACATGGTGCCTCGCTAAAAAGCGAAGGTAGTAAGCTGGGAGTAGCGCCGAAAATAGAGGTTAACAAGAAAAATAATACGATTCGCTTTACTTACGATGGTAAAGAACTTGGCCTCAATGATTGGCGCAATGCAAAAATATATATCACAACATGGGATAAGGATGGTGGTGGAGCATATCGAAATCTCGGTGAAAAAGTAGGTACATGGCGCTTTGGTGGCGCTAAAGAAAGGCATGAAAAGATTCTAGATGACGCTTTAATTTATATTAAATAACATTTTCCATACAAAATCGAATAAAAAGGCTTAGTTATTAGAACGAACCATATTCATCATTTTGTCACTTAAGATTGAACATTAAATAAAATACATTTACTTTAATTAGGAGAAAACTCCGTGTTTAACTCAGTGACAACCAAAAACCATGCATTGGCAGCCACGTGCCAATTGTCCAACGCGCCGTCTTTAGCGACAGCAACAAAATCTGCCTCTGCTCATAAACCCTCGTTACTTGGCGTTCCAGTACCCAATACACTAATTGGTACAGGAAGCCGCTATGCAATGTCTGGCCCTTCTAATCCTTTTAATTTGCTTGATGATGATATTACTCCTCAGCTTCCACCGTCACGTTCTTCGTCATTTCACTCTTCAAGAGTTAGTCGAGATAGCGCTCATCCTTCTGATTTTTCTGATTCTCCTCGTACATCTGATTATATGAATTCTAGAGCGCAAGGCTCAGGAGGACGGCATGGGCAAAGTCAACTTTCTAGGCGAACTCATAATTTGGAACAAAGTGGGGCACAAGCTCATTTTCAAGGTAGGCATGAAGATGCTGCTATAAGATTTCGTGAAGCTGCCGGCTTACGATCAAACCCTGCAACTGAGAGAGGGAGAGATAGCGGTCATCAGCATGCTGCTGCTATGGCACAAAGCTCAGCTGATAAATCTCAACGAGCACACGATAGAGGCACTGAGAGACATAAGAAAAAAGTACAGGCTAGAAGACAAGAGCATGCAGCTAAAGAGAAAGCAAAACAAAAGGAAAGAAATAGAGAGCTAAATAGATTGCAGCAAGAACGAGCACGGAAGAAAAAAGAAGCGAAAGCGGGCAATGCTTCATCTCATCGCCCGCCTCAGCCATCACGTCATCGTCGTAATGGCTCAGGTGATTCAGGTGGCTCGGGAGGAGCATCATCAAGTTCAAGATATTGTAATATTAATTAAATAAAGTAGACATAGATATATCAATCATTAAATATCAAATAATGATTTAAATAAGACTTAGTTTGACTTCTGCTAAAGAAGTCAGACTAATGTAAGCATAAATATTATTGGAAAAAATTGTAGTAAGTTTTAGCTATAAGGTTTATGAGTGTTGATCACATTCCCGTATTTAAAATACTATATGCATTAATAAAAGCCTTATAATTCAGAGTTGATAATGAACTACAGATAAATATACTCTATAGACCTTCTCTTAAATTTTAGTGAGAGTTTTCAAGCTGATAAAATGTTGCTTGTACATAGTCATCAGCATCTCCACTATTATTTTGATTATACACACCGGCTTTAAAATACATATAATCGTTTATCACGTTATAACCACTGTTAGACATGTCGATATCGGCCTTGCCAAGCTCCTTATCATCTTGGCTAATGATAGCTTGTAAGGAATTTCCTTTTACTATTATTCTATAACTGAATTTTTCATTTAAGGCGATACCGTCTTTAGGGTCTTTTGCTTTATCGCTTCTACTACCTATAATGTCATAAAAAATATCGTCTCCACCTGATATTTCATGAGCGGCGTAGATAGAACCTTTTTTATGTGCCGGAAGCTTGCGATAGTATAGGCGTATTGGCTCGTCGTCTTTTGCATGTATCTGGCCAATAATCACACGTCCTACTTGTCCCTTTTTGCCTGTGGTCGTGACGTGGTTTACCGCAAGGGTCGCGTATAACTCACCATCGACAGCACCAGCATAACGCTGTGCTATCTTAGGTGCAGATGAAAAAACCCAATTATTTTTATTAGGATTATTACCTTCACCTTTAGTTTTGATTCTTTTATCTCCTCGGCGTAACATTTCACGTAGTTCTGTGCGCGTATACTTAGTGTTTTTAGAAGTTTTGGCACCTTTAATTGGAGATTTAAACACCATGCCTCCATCCTTCGCAGTATAGAAAAAACGTTTATCTTGGAATCCTTTAACTAAAGCTTTTTCCTCTAAACGATCTGCTTTTCCATCTTTATTTTCATCGACTGGTATCGAGAGATACCAATCAATTAACTCAAAGTTACCGCCTGGTGCTAATTGTGGTGATAGACCGTAACCGCCGCTGCTTGAGCTGATAATGCTTTTTGATACAGCGGTTTTTTCATTATTTATTTCATCTAAAGAAAAATCATCAAAGCGTCCTTCCCTAGAATTGAATGAAGCAAATATGGCAATTTTATTACTGTTACCTGAGTTAAAATCCAGCGTTGTTTTAGTCCAGTCCTTCATTTTATTTTTGGACTCATAAAATAATTTACCGTCGGCTTTGGCTCCGATTGTGCCTGAACCCATAATATAAGATGTTAAACGGTAATTTGTATTGGCTTTAACCTCAAGCAACTGGGCGACATAGGCACCTTTACCACTTAATTTAATGGATTTTTTATCGTTGTATCCTTTGTTGGAAAAGGCAACGGATTGCTCATCAGGGTTGACTTCCTGCCAACCTGTCCATCCATTTTTAAAACTGGGATTTGTAATTGTTATCGCATACAAATAAGGAGATACAAACCCAAGAATAAAGATAAAAGACCTAAATTTCATATTTAAATACCTAATATGATATGCAAAAACCAATATAGAAAAACTAGTATTAATTTATTGAATTACTGATCTAGCTAGTAATGTGTGCAAATTCTCTTTCCTTTTTATGCTGATTTCTTATACATCACACATACTATTTTTATTTTTACAGTATTTCAGGGCGATGAGATAGAAGGTAGCCACGTTGAATTCGGACCAACCATCATTTCATCCAGTAATTGTAACAAAGTAGTATCTGCACCTACACCAGCATCTACACCTTGGCTCATTAATAAGCCGCTGTTGTTATCCAATACCATATCGGCAACACCTGTTGAGCCATCCATACCTATATTGCCACTAGCACCTGAAAAATCGGTGAAAAATGTTGCTGAACCACTATTTGTAAATGTGCCTGAGTAAAAATGATTATTATCAAAATCCGAACTTGGACTTATAGGGCAGTCATCGACAATAGCTTTTCTGGAGCTACTATCGCCATTGTCTAACTGTCCTGCAATAGCGCCCATAACACCATCATCCTCACCATTGGCAACGAGGTTATTATCAAAGTCGACGATGAAACGTCGGCTTGGATTACAATCTTCAGTCGAGAATTCAACGGCTTCACGGCTATTTAGTATCGTGTTGTTTGAAACCTTAACACTAGAAATAGTTCTGGTACTATTGCCCGTGGGGCCATCCGGATCACTCGCACCGTTTTCAAGGGCTTCGCTATTGGCCAGCAAACCAGCTCTTTGCCCTGATGCTGTTCTTAAGCCTGCAATATAGTTATTGCTAATCGTATGACCAAAAGCTGAATAACTAATACCTCCATCGTCGGGGTTATTGCCATCTTGATTAATAAAAATGTTGTTGGTTGCGGTGTTTTGTCCACCATCTTCAAATGCAATCATCCCTGAAGAATCGAGGACTGTATTGTGGTCTACAGTGTTAGAATTTGACTGTACACGCATGATTCTTCGATCTAAATTAACATTAACGAACAAATTATATTCGACTTTGTTAAGGCCATCTTCCAGAGAAGATTCAGATGTGGAGCGCCCCAGTTGAATTGCATAAGCACTACTTGAACGAGATGAGTCTGTATCAGGGCCAGGTGTCCCTATATCTTTAAATAAATTGTAGCGAATAATATGTGCTTCTTGACTTTGTGCTGATGAGTTATTAAAAACAGTAATAATAGCTCCTGCATGGTCTGCTTTGTTATCTTTATCTGTAAAGTAATTGCGCTCAATAATATTTTGCAGACCTTTTACTGATATCCAATTAAATGTTGAGGCACCAGGGTTACCCGCTTCTCCTTTAAACTCACTATTGCTAAGCGTGATATTATCACCTTCTAAATATATAGAACTATCGCCATTGGAGTCACACTGAGAACTTGAAATAATAGATAGGTTGTCAAATGATAAACCATCCATTGTAATATTATCACCACCTAAAACAATACAAGTCGCACCACTAACTTCAGCTGTACTACCACTGGTTTTAGTAATAGTAAGATTGTTTGCCATAAACTCAATTTCTGCCATGTTGATGTAATCATCAGATGCTGCTGTGTCTAGGCCAATCCAATCACCATCAACAGCATTTACAGAAGCAGTTGCCAGCGATGATTCGCCATCGACAATAAAAGAAAATATACGATCAGTTGCGGCGGAATTAATTGCCTCCGTGAAACCATTATCATCCGTGTATTGTGCCGATATAGTAATAGTTTTTCCGCGCTGATCCGGTGTCAGAGTGTACGTAGCACTTGTTGCCCCACTTATTGCCACCCCATCTGCCGACCAAATATAAACTACATTACCGCTTACACCATTAGGATCTGTAATGACTGAAGTTAACATCTCACCTACTTCAAGAGTGCCATTAATAGCTATTATACCTTCTATATTCATCGCTGCTGGAGTAACAGAGGCTGTCGCTGTAGATGTTAAAGTTGACATTGTTGAGCCATTGTCTGTGTAGGTTGCTGTTACAGTGATTATTTCACCTACCTCGTTATTTGTTACTAAGTAGGTACTTTGTGTCGCCAAAGCTATGTTATTGCCCGATGCCATCCACTGATAAGATACTGATCCTTGGATACCGTCATCATCACTCAGTTCTGCTGTCAGTGTTTCGCCCACGCTGGCTGTCCCTATGATAGTGAGCATACCTGGTACATCTGGAATAGCTGCAGCCACTACTTCGGTTGGCGCCGAAGAGACGCTTGAATTAAATCCTTCATCGTCGGTATAAGTAGCCGTTACAGTAATGGTTTCGCCAAGTTCATTTTCAGTAAGAACGTATGTGCTAGTATTTGCGTTTGCGATATTATTTCCAGCTGCGGCCCACTGATAATTAATATTCCCCGATATGCCATTAGCATCACTTACGGTAGCAGTAAGTCGCCTACCCACAGCAACGGGACCAGAAATATTTACCACTCCCGCCACATCAATTGCTGATATTCGTGCTGTAGGTGCAGAGGTATGCCTTTCTTGGAAATTATCAGCATCGATATAACTTGCTGAAGCGGTAATTATGCTTCCGATCTGATCTTCTGTAAGTACCAGTGTATTGTTTGTTTCACCTTCGATAACTTCGTCTCTAGCATTTTCTTGTGAGGGGTCTCTTGCAAACCAACTATATGTGATTTCAACATCTGTTAAGCCATTTCCATCTTCTACATTAGCTGTAAGAGTTTGTTCGTTTATCGTATTTCCTGTAATGGTAATGTTGCCTGTAATGTTAACGGCATTACCCGCACCACCACTTCCTCCGCACCCAAAAAGTAGGGTATAAATAGAGCTAAACAAAAATAATCTAAGTTTCATTTTCACACTCCTAGAGTCTTTTTATAATTGTGCAGCTGTGTAACATAAATTTGCATAGTGAAAATTTATATAGCACGAACTTATATAGGGTCAACGAACTAGAAAGTACTTCCTATATTTGAATTTTTATTAAATGAAAACTATTTTTTATTTAAAACAATTCTTAACTAGCTTTGTTTAATGATTAAAAATAAAAAAGAGTTAAATTTAAAAAATAAGCAGTTATCGAAATTATTACTTTTTGGGAATGAGTGTTGAATATTTCATCTTGAGTCTCATTATTTCATTATTATTTATTTTTCTTATTATTTTTTTTGGTAAGGCCAATAATGCAAATTATTATGTTGTTTTATTTTTGGTATTACCGGTTTGCGCCAGCTTGAAGAAATTTAGCAGATGGCAATAAATATTTGTTTATTATGACGCATATTAACTCAAAAATAGAACATTTACTACCTATTATTGTATATTAATTAATTGATTTTTAATTTATTGGTAATACCAATATGTGTTTGGATAATATAAAATTGCTTTCTGTTTTGTTATATTGGTAATTCCAATATAAATATATTCATTATAACTTTCTCATCGAAAAGAGGGTTTGTGAATAAGCTAAATCTTAGTTCTCAAAATCTTTAAAATAATTTCTCATATCGATAATACGGTAATAGATATAGTCTTAAGGTTACTTATAAAAATTATGTTTAATAGTAAATAAATAATATAAATTATTTTTTATTAATTTTTGAAAAATAGAAAATTATTTTTTAATTTATAAAAATATTAATTGTTAATAATAGCGAATTGACTATCAATTTATTGGTAAAGCCAGAGAATTTTTAATATTTTAAGTTCACAAAAAGTTAATAAATTTAATTTTTTTCTTGTTTTTTTTAATTTAAATTAGATAGTATTTAGCTGATTTATATAATTTGCCTTTCAATAAGACTTTCTATGTTGTTGGCTGTGACAGTAGTAACGTTTGATTTTATATGGTCTTTTCTTTTTATTTCTAATTACAATTAACTTGTGAGTTAAATTATGAAAAAAACAGTGAGATATTTGCGAACGAAAAATATATGTTTATCGTCAATAATAGTATTAATGACGTCTTTGTCTTCTCATCTTGTTTCAGCACAAGTAGTTAGTGCAAGTTCACACGATGGAAATATTCCAGAAAATACATTGGATAATAATTTAAGTACTCGTTGGTCTGCGCGTGGTGATGGTGAGTGGATTAAATATGATTTAGGGCAAAATAAAATAATCGACAATGTCGATATTGCTTTTTATAAAGGTAATCAGCGTCGCACTACACTCGATATTCAAGTATCTTCAAATAATCAAAATTGGACGACTCTGTGGAGTGGTAAGCAACCGCAGCGAGTTCTTGGCTTACAAAATATTGAGTTGGCGGATACCAGTGCTCGTTATGTTCGTATTGTAGGCTACGGTAATGATGGTGGGAGTTTATGGAACAGTTTAACGCAAGTAAAAATTAACACTACACGAGATAGCAGTCTACCGACACCGACACCGACACCGACACCAACATCATTACCGATACCCACACCCACGCCAAACCCTAATACAGCATGTAATTATCCTGCTGATGTTATGGATTTAACCAACTGGAAGATTACTATTCCATTTGATAAAAATGGACGCGAAGGACCAACTCGAAAAGCAGGAGAAGTGAAACCACCTGCATTCTATAACTACATATTGCCACCGTATTTCACAATGAACAGCGACTGTTCCGGAATCATCTTTCGCGCCCATACTGGAGGAGCAACTACCAGTGGCTCGGGCTATCCACGTAGCGAACTTAGAGAGCGTATAGCTGATGGTTCACGTGATATTTCATGGAATTCCGATTCCGGTAAGCACACAATGTTTATTCGTCAGAGGATTACTCATCTACCCGAAGTTAAGCCTCATGTTGTAGTAGGGCAAATACACGATGGCGATGATGATGTTATCGTCTTCCGTTTAGAGGGGAAAAAATTATTTGTTGATTTAAACGGTAAAGATGGCCCTGTTATGACCAATAACTATGAGTTAGGCACAACTTTTGATGTCTCATTCGTTGTGGAAAAGAATAAAACAAAAGCTTATTACAATGGAAAGCTTGTGCATACTTTAAATCAATCCTATAAAGGTGCTTATTTTAAAGCTGGAATGTATACACAATCAGCCTGTGCTGGAAGGAAAGATGTAGTGGGAGAATCTTGTGATTCTTATGGTGAAGTAGAAATATTCGATCTATGGACAAGGCACGAATAAGAGTTACTGAACTATGAACAGTAGGTAAGATCTATGGAAGAAAGATCTTACCTACCAATTAGAAAAAGCTAGTATTTAAACTTTAAGTGCTAACATCATCTACCAGATTTTCATTCAAGCGGTTCAATGAAAATCGTTTTCTTCTTTCATTTACCTTACGTTGAATTTCTTCAACGGCGCGAGCATCTGTTGCTTCATGAAGGGCTTCCATTAGGCGTGAAAAATGATTACGCATCGCCACTCTAGCCATTTGAGGGTCACGTTTTAAAAGCGCATCGTAAATTTCTTTATGCTCGGCTAAACGTTGTCGCGCATCAGTTTTACAGACAGAGTTGTGAGCCATATGAATATCGGGCAGGCTTTTTTGCATATCCCATAAGTGAGCAATAGTACTGATTAGAGCACGATTTTGTGTGGCTCCGGATATAATGCTATGAAACTTTCTGTCTGCGACATCCGAAGTGAGATTCCCTTCGGAGTTTTCAACTTTCATTTCCTCTAGTGCATCGTCAAGTGCTTGTAATTGCTCCTCAGTTATCATTGAGGCAGCTAAGGCAGCTGCTTCTCCCTCAACAAGCACACGTGTTTCTGTAAGTTCAAATGCGCTGATATTACGCTCGAAATCTTGAGCAGATATTCGGGAGAGAACATAAACTCCTGATCCTGTTTTGACTTCTACTCGTCCATTAATTTCAAGCGCAATAATTGCTTCGCGTACCGTCGGACGGCTAACGCCATAGCGTTCCGCCAACTCTCGTTCCGATGGTAAACGGGACCCAGGAGGATATTCTCCAGAATCTAAAGTCTCCAACATCTTGTTGGCTATTTGACGGTATAAACGCTGAGACCCTTGGGTTCGTTCTCGGTTCATCTTACGTCCTCTGATAAATACACAGTTAAGTTGCTATCCAGTCATTCAAATTGGCTTGTCAAGGCCAGCATATTACAAAACAATTGGTCAGGCAACGAGGTTATATATATTAAGTGGTCAAAAATAATATTTTATATGGTAACCCAATGTTATCTAACATCCCATTTCAAAAAATATGTCAAAGTTGAGCACTGTTTCCGGTAATTAACCTAGTTGAAAATATTGGTCATACACATTAAGTGATTAAAACTGTGGTACGCAGTGCATCAGTATTTAATTATTTTTATTGTTAAAATACTCTTTAATAGATTCAAAAAGTATTTGAAATAGTAAAATAATTGGCCAGCCAGACTGAATTATTAAGTGTTAATTGGTCATGCAGATTTTAGTTTGATAGGTTTAATTTTTCATAATTGCCTTCTTTTTAGTAACTATTAATTATAAATGGAATAGCATTTATCTAGCTAGCGATGTTAATGAGTTTACTCATTTAATCGCTTTTATTATGGCTTTATCCCTTAAACCCGGCTGTATTTAAACACATAATAACTTTTTTTCAATTGGGGACACTATCTGGACAAGCTGCTCATGTTAAATTGGTATACCAATTTTTATGTTATTGGTAATGTTGATTGGTTGACAGATTATAGGAGAATGTTTAAATTGCCACAAAAAATAATAAATAGACCAATTGAGGTTACATTATGTTGAGATGGCCATGCACCAATAATAAAGATAAAGATTGCAGGCATAATGGGGTAGCTAAAAAGTTTATACCTGCTGTGTTAGCCAGTGTTATCGCATCAATATTATCCACTCAAGTGATCGCTCAAGATCAAGAAGACGTGGAGTTTGAAGAAGAAGTATTAGTCATTAGTCCTGCCAGAAAAGCCTTACAAGATGCACTCGCTCTTAAGCGAGAAGCTTCCAATATTACCGATGTTTTAGCTTCTGGAGATATTGGCGAAATTCCAAGTTTGTCGGTTGCAGAAGCCTTGGAAGCTATTCCTGGAGCCACCACTCACCGCCTTAAAGGAAGTGGTTCACAAGTTTCTCTACGTGGCTTGGGACCTGTGCTTGGGTTCTCAACATTTAATGGTCGCGCTATCACCACCGGGGCAGAAGGCCGCAACGTAAACTTCCAGCAATTCCCAGCAGAGCTTATGGATAAAATTGTTATTCATAAAAGCCAAGAAGCGGACATGGTAGAGGGAGGAACCTCTGGTACGGTCGAACTTAAAACGGTGAAACCATTAGAATATGGCAAGAGAGCTTTTGTTGCCGATATACGTGGTAAGTACAATTCTCATGCTGACAGAATCGATGGCAATGATGGTTTGGGCTCGCGTGGTGCGTTTACCTATATTGACCAATTTGATATTGGCGAAGGTCGTTTAGGTGTAAGTGGTGGTCTTGCGTTTTTTGACTCTGGTAATCCAGAAGAGAGTTATATTACCAGTTCGAATTTCAATGTTTGCCGTTTTAATGATCGAACGGATGCTAATACTAGCCGTTGCTCCAGTTTCGGTCAGGCCTCTGATTACTATGATGATTTATTTCGAGAACAACAGGCTTTTATTACGGAAAATGGCAGCTTGGATGGTTATCAACTCGATGATCTTTACATTGTTCCTAACTCTATCGGCTTTCGCACGTTAGATGAAGAAGAGCAACGCTGGGCATTTATGGGAGCAGTGCAATGGCAACCCAATGACCAATGGGAATTTAATCTCGACCTACAAATCTCGAACAAGGTATATAATGAGGAACGTCTTGAACTTCAAGTGGACGATTTCCGCAGAGGACATAGAAATGTCAATATTAATCAAGACGGTACCATTAACTCTCTCGATGGTTCATCACGTCTAAGGCTTGATGGTAACAACTTTGAACGTGATGAGGATTATCAAGGTGGCGGTTTAGCGATTACTTTTACGCCCAATGATAAGCTTACCTTAGATTTAGATATTTCCTACTCAGATACCGTTCGAACACAAGATCAGCAGTACGCGCGTTTTCGTACATCAGAAGAAATTAATTTTCAATACCGTGATAATGGTTTAGTTCCATCTATTAACCTTCTGGATTGGACAAGTGAGTCTGACAATGGTGTTTTTGCTCAAGGGGATACCTTTGATGCCAACAACTCCTTAAGTTTTGATCGCGATTCTGACTCGCGTTTACGTAGTCGACTACTGGAGCGCAAAAGTGACATAGGTGCAATTCGTTTTGACCTCGACTACGCCTTTGATGATTCCATTATTACATCGGTTGAAGCGGGTGTTCGTTATTCTGATTTTCACCGCGTGACGGATCAAGATGATGATTTGCAAACACGTTTAAATGATGCCTATTTCGATGCAACAGGTGAGGAGTTATCCACAGCAGAAATTCGGACACAAATATTTAATAGCTGCTCTCGTTCTTTTAGAAATGATGACTTCTTCGGCAGTGCTAATGGCACTAATATTGGTACAACTTTTGTCGACTTTGATACCGCTTGTGCTATTCGCACAGGTCAAGGAGGAGTAAGTGGTATACCGCCGAGAAGCCAAGTTCCCTTCCAGTTTAATGACATTGATGTTCATGAAATTGTTACCGCTGCTTATGTGAAAGCTAACTTCGAAACGGATATTGGTATACCCGTATACGGTAATATAGGTGTTCGTGCGGTACGCAATAAAATTGAATCATTTGGCCGTTTGGGCAACCTTTTACTTGAGCAAGATCCAGATGATGCTGATAACCCATTTCGAGTCATTACAGAAGGTACTGAAAATTTTAGTGAGTTTACTGTAACTAATACTGAAACCGAATTTTTACCAAGTGCCAGTGCTATTTTCGCGTTGACCGATGAGATTCAGCTGCGTTCAGCAATTTATCGCTCTTTGAGTCGCCACAGCATTGATTTCTTCTCAGCAGGTATTAACTTTGATGAAGACGATCAATCTTTTCCGACTGCAGAAGAAGCAATCGCTAATGTGAATACCTTATCTGTAGGCAATCCATTCTTAAAACCGATTCTAACGTGGAATTATGACCTTTCTTTTGAATGGTACTTTAATGATGAATCGACGGTCAGTGTCGCACTTTATTCTAAAGATTTTGAAAGTGAGCTACAGAATGTAACAAGCCGATCGGATTTTAATATTCAAGGTGTAGGTGATGCAAGCTTAAGCCAACTGCGTCGTGAAGAATCTGGCCGAGAAGCAAATTTATGGGGAATAGAGCTAAACGCACAAACGGTCTTTACCCAATTGCCCGGTGTTTTTTCCGGCATAGGCACCCGTTTTACCTATAACTATTCTCAAACTAATTTTGTTACGCAAGATCCCAAGTTTGGCAATACCGTACGCCAGGCTTCAGGGACACCCGAAAACCCAGAAGCAGTATTCATCCCGAATAACAATGGTATTGTGACACAAGTGCTCGATACCACAGGTAACCGCTATGATGTACCGGGTTTGACAGATGCTGGTTTATTAACGCTTGATGAAGCTTCTTTTTTCGGACAATCAGACCACGTCGGATCTCTCACGCTATTTTGGGATATAGGGCCTGTGAACTTACAGGTAATTAATAAATATCGTAGCCGTTATTATCAGCCAAATTTTGGAGATGATAGATCAAACCGTTGGATATCTTCTTTTCATATTGTTGACCTTGCAGCGAGCTGGAAAGTTAATAAGAAAGTGAGAGTGCGAGCTACTGTACAAAATATTAACGATGAGCCTCAAGTAGGACATCGGACACAGAACTCTAACTCACTGACATTATGGTCGAGTACTGGACCAAAATACGAATTAGGTGTTACGGTTAAGTTTTAGAGCCTGTATTTTTATGATAGTAGAAAGCTATATTGACATTTTATTAGTGCTTTTTTACATTGCCTAAAGTTTTTTAAAGAGTCACTTAGCTTTCTATATTATATTCAATACGCTTTATACCATTAATTAAAAACGAAATATGAAAATGCAAAAAATAGTGTGTAATATTTTTAACAGATTGCCTGTTGCGTCAAAAATTTTAGCCATTTTATGTTTGTTTTTTTGCGTTTCGTCTAGTTATGCAAAAGAAATTCTCGTTGTTAATAAAGCTGAGTTTAATGAGGCTGTTCAATCTTTAGTTGCCGGTGACACCATCGTTATGGCCAATGGTATCTGGAAAGATTTTGAAATGGTTTTTGAAGGCAAGGGAACCAAACAAAAACCTATTAAACTGAGAGCTCAAGAAAAAGGTAAAGTTATAATATCCGGTATGTCGAATCTGCGCCTTGCCGGTGAGTATTTAGAAGTCTCTGGACTAGTATTTAAAAATGGCTATACGCCGACGAGTACAGTAATTTCATTTCGTAAAAGTAAGGAGCAAGGCGGCAATCCATCAGATTATATAGCATTCAATTCACGCCTTACAGAAGTAGTTATTGACAATTTTAGCAATCCTGAACGGTTTGAAACGGATTTTTGGGTATTAATGTATGGTAAGCACAATCGTGTTGACCATAATCATTTCAGTGGTAAACACAATAAAGGTGTGCTGCTTGCTGTCAAACTCGATAGCAAAAATAGCCAACAAAATTATCATAAGATCGATCATAATTACTTTGGCCCCAGATCTATTCTTGGCGCTAATGGTGGAGAGACAATACGTGTTGGTACAAGCCACTATTCTTTGAGTAACTCCTTCACACGCATAGAAAGTAACTATTTTGATCGTTGCGATGGTGAATTAGAAATTATATCTATTAAATCTGGTAATAATTTAATAAAAAATAATGTCTTTTTTGAATCCCGTGGCACTTTAACTTTAAGGCATGGAAACGATAATATCATTGAAGACAACATCTTTTTGGGCAATGGCGTCGATCACACAGGAGGTATTCGTGTTATTAACAAAGGTCAAATCGTACGTAACAATTATTTAAATGCACTTACAGGTTATCGTTTTGGTGGTGCATTAGTGGTTATGAATGGTGTGCCTAATTCACCGATTAATCGTTATCATCAAGTGGATGGCGCGATTATAGAGAATAACAGTATTATTAACAGCCACCATATCCAACTTGCTGCTGGAAGTGATAAAGAGCGATCTGCCGTTCCGATAAATAGTCGGTTTAAGAATAATCTTATTTATAATGATAGTAAGCAAGATATTTTTACGGTTTATGACGATATAAGCGGTGTAAAATTTGAAGATAATTTAGTGCATAAAGTTAATAAGGCAGAACTTAAAAAAGGCTTTAATTTTAAGTCGGTCAAGTTAGACAAAGATTCTACTAACAATCTGCTATATCCATCACAGAAGAGATTTTCTAATATTGGCGTAAAAAGAAATCTAAAACCCATTAGAAAAAATGATACAGGTGTCTCTTGGTATAGCAAAGAAGGTAGTATTGCAGCATTTGATTCAAGAGACGAAACGACTGTTAAGCCTGGTCTGGATACTCTGACAAATGCATTTCAACAGGCAAGTTCTGGTGATACCCTAGTGTTGGCACCAGGAAACTATGTGGTCTCAAAAACACTAAAAGTTGATAAAACAATTACAATCAAAGCGGAAAAAACTCGCTCCACTAATATTGAATACACACGAAAAACTCTGTTCGAGATAAAGGAGGGAGGTAATCTTAAATTAAATGGTGTTGATGTTTCCGGTAGTAGAACCCCAGATGATATTGGTAACTCTGTCATTCGGACACATCGTTACTCTATGTTATCAAATTATACTATTCTCATAGAGAATAGTAATTTTAGAAAGCTAAATGTTAACCATTCCTTCAATTTTATTGATGTTGCCAAAAGCACTATGGCGGATCGTATTGATATTATCAATTCTGAGTTTACTGATATTACAGGCGCAATTTTAAAACTCGATAAAGAAGTTGATGATTATGGTATCTATAACGCTGAATATGTCTCCATTGTTAAATCTAAATTCAAGAATATCGATAAATCTCTAGTGGACTACTATCGTGGCGGAACAGATGAAAGTACTTTTGGCCCTCATTTTTTTATTAAAGAGTCTATTTTAGAAAACGTTGGAAAGGGTAAGAGAAATAAATCTGCTGCTTCTATATTCCTCCATGGTGTTCAGGTAAGTACTATCAATAACAATAGGATCGAAAACAGTGCGCCTATTAATGTCTTCCATACTGTTGGCGAACCAGTCACAAAAATTTTTAACAATACATTTACTAATACGCCTGATGTGTTCGTCCAAGAACTATACAGTCGCAAAGAAAATACAGCGTTGATATACGATAATACTCAGGCAGGTGTCACAAGATGAAAACTCTAGTCTTTAGCATTGTCTTGTTTTCTATTTCACTGCTGACCTCAAGTGTTAATGCTCAGGATGGACGAAAACATCCGCTACTGGTATTGAACACTAATGATATTTCTCAGATGCGCCTAGCTAGCAGTGAGTTACCATATTTTAAAGCGTCATACACTGAAGTACGAAGCTTTGTTGAAACTGTAATGAGTGAAGCTATTGATGTGCCTGTACCAAAAGATGCTGGCGGTGGCTATACACACGAACAACACAAGAAAAATTATAAAGCTATTCGCGATGCAGGAATGCTTTATCAAATAACACAAGACAAAAAGTATCTCGACTACGTAAAGCGTTTATTAATGGCTTACGCAGAAATATATCCAACTCTAAGTGAGCATCCTAAAAAGAAAGAGCAGGCGCCAGGCAGGTTATTTTGGCAAAGCTTAAATGAATCAGTATGGTTAGTGAATAGTATCCAAGGCTATGATGCTGTTTATGAAGCTCTTACTATAAAGGAACGTGAAAAGATAGAAATGGGCGTGTTAAGGCCCATGGCAAATTTTCTCTCCGAAGAGTCACACTTTACTTTCAATAAGATTCATAATCATGGGACCTGGGCTGTTGCCGCCGTTGGCATGACCGGCTACGTCATTGGTGATAAATCCTTAGTCGAGAAAGCTTTATTAGGCTTAGATAAAAGTGGTAATGCAGGATTCATTAAACAGCTTGATAAGCTATTTTCTCCTGATGGCTACTACACTGAAGGGCCTTATTATCAACGTTATGCATTAATGCCTTTTGTGTTGTTTGCAAAAGCGATTGACTACAATGAGCCGGAACGCAAAATATTTCAGTATCGTGATAGCATACTTCTTAAGGCTATATATACAACAATACAATTGAGTTACGCAGGCTTATTCTTTCCCATTAATGATGCTTTAAAAGATAAAGGCTTAAAAACTCGTGAATTAGTATTAGGTGTTGCTGTTGCCTACGGCTTAACCAAAGATCCGGCGCTCTTATCGATTGCCAAATCGCAACAAACCATTAATTTTTCTGGTGATGGTGTATTAGTAGCAAAAGGGTTAAATGACGGTAAAGATATTGACTTTCCTTTCCTATCTATGCAATTAAGCGACGGCTCAGATGGCGATGAAGGTGCTCTCTCAATATTTCGTACAGGTAAAGAAGCTGGCCATATGGCTGTCGTAATGAAAAATACGTCTCAGGGAATGGGGCACGGCCACTTCGATAAACTAAGCTGGCTATTTTACAATAATGGTAAAGAAATTATCACCGATTATGGCGCAGCACGTTTTCTAAATGTAGAAACAAAGTATGGTGGCCACTACTTGCCTGAAAACAAAACATGGGCAAAACAAACAATTGCACATAATACCCTCGTGGTTGATGAGCAAAGCCACTTCAATGGTAAGTTGTCTAAAGCGAGCCAGCATCACCCGCAATCGTTATTCTTTGCTGTAGATAAGAGCATCCAAATCAGTGCCGCTAAAGCAAAAGGAACTTATCCGGGTGTCGATCTTATTCGCACTTTGGCCTTAATTAAAATTAAAGGCAATTCTGATCCAATATTATTGGATGTTTTTAATGTATCAAGTAAAGCCCAGCATCAGTATGACTTGCCTCTACATTATCGTGGTCACATAGTGAATACCAATTTTTCGACTGCGGCAGCTACTACTGAATTGAAAGCCTTTGGCGATAAAAATGGTTACCAGCACCTTTGGGTAAAAGCGAAAGCAACGCCCAAAGTAGATTTGCCTCAGGTTACCTGGTTGCAGGATAATCGTTTCTATACTTATACAATGTTGGCAAATAAGAATTCTAGTATGTATTTTTTAGAGTTGGGAGCGAATGATCCCAATTTTAACTTACGTAGAGAAAATGTCATTGTTAAACGAGTTAAAGATAAATCAAATTTTAGTTTCATATCTCTACTGGAAACACATGGTGAATATAATCCAACATTGGAATATACAAAGAATGCAAATAGCCAAATAGAGCGCTTACAGTATTTTAATAATAATGATTCTGAATACATTCAGATCACAACAAAAAAAGGCCAAGTTTTGGGGTTAGGCCTTTCATATAACGGCAATCAAAAAAGTAAACACAGCATACAAGTAGAAGGGAAGCGTCGAGTATGGCGTGGCTCTTATCATTTGTTTGAGGATTAGAAATATGTTGACGCAAAGTGAAAACTTTCTTTTTAAAAAGAAAGAGAAGATCGAAGTTGTTGCGCCAGGTATAACAAGACAGCTTCTTGGTTACAATGACCAAATATTAATGGCGCGAGTGACTTTCGAAGAGGGAAGCGAAGGTTATGTTCATGACCATTTCCATTCGCAAGTAACTTATATTGAAAGTGGTGAATTTGAAGTAAATATTGATGGTGAAAAAAAACTGATGGTCGGTGGTGACGGATTTTATATTCCCCCTAATGCTAAACATGGTGCTATTTGTAGAAAGGCTGGGGTGCTAATAGATGTCTTTAGTCCTGTGCGAGCAGATTTTATAAAAGATAATTCTCTTTAAGGTATTCGTTGTCATGAAGGTTAAAAATTTACGCTGGTTTATTTTATCTCTGGTCGCACTAGCTACAGTTATCAATTATATTGACCGTAATGCCCTTGGAGTTATGTGGCCTGAAATATCGAAAGATTTAGGTATGGATAAAGATGACTATGCCACTATTATCTTTTCTTTTACTTTAGCTTATGCCATTGGACAGTCGGCTTTTGGTAAGATTTTTGATGCAATTGGTACTCGTCTAGGCTTTGTTCTCTCTATTGTTATTTGGTCTGTTTCCATTGCACTGCATGCTGTTGCCAAAACTTTAACTGCATTTGCTTTGTTCCGTTTTACTATGGGCTTTGGTGAAGCGGGTAACTGGCCCGGTGCGACGAAGGCAAACGCTGAATGGTTTCCTGCAAGTGAGCGTGCTTTTGCACAGGGTGTATTTAATTCTGGTGCGGCCGTCGGTGCGATTGTTTCTATTCCATTAACAGCATTTTTATTTGGTATTTTCGGTTGGAAGGCGACTTTTGTTGTTATTGCTGCCTTTGGTTTAGTTTGGATTATTCCTTGGGTTATTTTGTATAAAGGAGCTCCCGCTTCTCACCCTTGGTTAACCGATGAAGAACGTGAGTACATTTTAAGTGGCCAAAAGAAGCAAGCAGACGAAGTGATAGACGATGACGGCTTCGCGCCAGGCTGGTTTGAGATGCTAACGTATAAAAAGAGCTGGTCGGTAATTTTAAGCCGGTTTTTTCTCGACCCCGTATGGTGGTTGTTCATCGGTTGGCTTCCTATTTATCTTACAGAAAAGTTTGGCTTTAACGTAAAAGAAATCGGTATTTATGGGTGGGTTCCCTATGTAGGTGCTTTGTTAGGCGCACTATTTGGTGGATGGCTTTCCGGTTACGGTATAAAGAATGGTTGGGGTATCAATAAAGCGAGAAAAGTTGTCATCACTCTTGGTGGCGTGATCATGTTTCCTGCGCTTATTTTTACAGCTTTTGCTTCAACCCCGTTGGTGGCAGTTTTATTAATGGCAGTCATTCTATTTGGTTTCCAAACGGCAATTGGCAATATTCAAACACTTCCTAGCGATTTTTATGCAGGAAAGTCTGTTGCTTCTTTGGCTGGTGTTAGTGGTACTGCTGCTGTGTTAAGTGTATTGGCAACAACTAAATTAGTGCCAGTCATAACAGCAGAATCTTATGTTCCGTTTTTCTTACTAGGTGCTGCTCTTGTGCCTTTGGCGATGTTATCTATTTGGATTTTTGCAGGCAATATTAGTCCTGTTACTCCAAGGGATATAGAAGCTAAAGCGGTAGAGCAGTAAGTTATTTGAACGTAAATCATTTTTTAAAAGGCAGAAATGGTATGAAATTAGATGGAAAAGTCACAGTTATTACTGGTGGTGTTCGTGATATTGGTAAAGCGGTTTCTTTAAAGCTTGCGTCTGAAGGTGCTAAGCTGATTATCAATTATTTTGATAATTCAGAGGTGGCAGAGCAAACCTTAAAAGAGGTTAAAGATGCAGGTGCGCAAGCTATTTTGGTGCAAGGAGACATGACCAAAGCAAGTGATGTTGAACGCCTTGTGAAAGAAGGGCAAGCCGCTTTTGGTGCAAGAATTGATGTATTAGTCAATGTAGCTGGCGGTTTGGTGGCTCGCAAGACTATTGATGAAATGGATGAAGAATTTTTCAATTTCTTAATTAAGCTCAACCTTAATACAGCTTTCCTATTAACCAAAGCTATTACGCCACATATGACTGATGGTGGTTCTATTATTAACTTTGCATCACAGGCTGGACGCGATGGTGGTGGTCCAGGTGCATCTGCATATGCAACTGCAAAAGGTGCGCTAATGACTTTTACCCGTTCAATGGCGAAAGAGCTTGGTCCTCGTAATATTCGTGTTAACGCTTTGTGTCCAGGTGTTATTAGCACAACCTTCCACGATACATTTACTAAAGATGAAGTACGTGAAAAAGTTGCTGCCGCAACACCATTGCGACGTGAAGGCGGTGCAGCTGAAGTTGCAGATGTTGTTTCATATTTAGCATCTGAAGAATCCTCCTTTTTAACGGGCATTAATATGGATGTGAATGGCGGCCTTTACTTTTCTTAATAAAGTAGAGGTATATTTCTATTAAATAATTACATTTTTTAAGGGTTAGCTTTAATGAAAGATAAGGTTGCGATATTAGGCGAATGCATGCTCGAATTAAGTCAAAGTTCGAGTGTTATTGAGCAAATGTCGAAACCAATGCTACTTTCATATGGCGGAGATACACTTAATACAGCTGTGTATCTCGCCAGGTTAGGGATAGAGGTAGAGTATATAACTGCGCTAGGCGACGATTCTATGAGCGAATGGATGATCAATTGCTGGCGAAGTGAAGGCGTGGGCTGTGCCTCTGTGGCTCGTTATGCAAATAGTTCTCCCGGCTTGTATATGATAGAAACGGACGATACTGGAGAAAGGTCATTTTTATACTGGCGAGACAATTCTCCAGTACGCCGCTTACTGGATAGTGATACGAAAGCACAAGACTTACAAAATACTTTGTCGAATTATCAAATTTTTTATTTGTCAGGTATAAGCTTAGCGTTATATGACGATTCATCTCGTGCACGACTTTTTAATGTTATTAAGCGGTATCGTAGTGATGGTGGAAGCGTTATTTTCGATGGTAACTACAGGCCTCGTTTGTGGCCTGATATAAATCTCGCAAAAAAAGCTTACGAGCGCATGTATCAGCTTACGGATATTGCTTTGCCTACTGTTGAGGATGAAAAAATGCTGTTTAACGACAGCAACTATGAGGATATTAAATCTCGTTTGATATCTTGCGGTGTTAAAGAGATCGTTTTAAAAATGGGCGCCGAAGGTTGTGTGGTTAGTAATGGTGCCGAGGATATTACCGTTGCTACCACTCCGGTAAAAGTTATCGATAGTACTTCTGCGGGTGATTCATTTAATGCGGCTTATCTTGCCGCAAAAATTAATGGTGCAGACTATTATCATTGTGCCAGTTCAGGGAACGCTCTGGCGGCCTTAGTTATTCAGCATCGCGGAGCAATAATTCCCAAGGAGCTTATGCCCGACGTTTAGCTGTGGTAAGTTGGTCTGGAAATAGAGATCAAAATTTACAATTGGGGACTTTTAAACATATTATTATAAGAAGAGTTAATTATGCTTAATAGGTGTATTTATTTATTGGCTTTGGCTGCTATTAGTTTAGCCGCAGGGTGTGGCGGGGGTTCTTCTAATAATAATTCATCGATAAGTAGCACCAATAATTCAAGCTCAACACCTGCACCTACTTCCACAATATCAGTGACTACTTCACCTAGTCCTTCACCTAATCCAACTATTGTTCCTACTGCAACTATTACAAATACACCGCTTCCCTCAGCTGAACCGACTATAGCGCCGACTTCTACAATAACACCGACACCTAGCCCTATGACTGAAATGAGCTACACCACAGTGTTCAGTGAATCGCTAGATGCGGATGTAGATGGTTTGGATGCTTATCAGCTTGTGCGTGAAAAGTTTGGCAGAAATTCTATTGAAGCTCCCGATGTGTACGCCAGTGATCATCAGTCTGTAAGACACCTTAACCAACAGACAGATGATATCGTTGGTGATCATTTTGTTTTTACTTTACATTTAGGAGATGACGGAGATAAGGGTAATTTTATCGATCGGCAGCGTAATGAAATAAAAGTTTATGGTTCCTCTATTGATGAATTAAAGGGGTTTGAAGGTAAGACTTTTGAGTATAGTTGGAAGTTTAAAGTAAATGAAAATATGGAAATCTCTAAAAAGTTTTCTCACTTTTTTCAATTAAAAGCTGTTTATGGCGATGATGCTCAGCCGATTATTACTATCTCTGGCTCCGAGCGCTCGGGCACTGATAGTATGCAAATTCGCTACAGCCCTCATACAATCCCCTCAAATACCCAATATCTAGCGTTTGCAGATTGGCGAGAAGTGAAAGGGGAGTGGCTTAATGTGTTTTGCCGTGTGACCTATGCTGAAGCACAGGAGGGTGGCAAAATAGAAATGCGCATTGTACGTATGAGAGATAATGTCGAAATGTTATCTATTAACGAAAACAATATCGATATGTGGCGTGGGCCTGCCACTGCCTCAGAAGTAGGGCGAGTGCCTTTTGTTCGCCCAAAATGGGGTTACTATCGCTCATACGCCGATGCTACCAACCTAAGAGCAGATGAAGAAGAGGTGCGCTTTGCGAACTTTGTTATCAAAGAAGTTGTGCTAAACGAAAACAACTAATCTGCGATACCTTAAGTTTTATTTTTGAGGCCTTTTCGTGCGATTGTGAAGAGTGTAGGAAGAGGTTAGATGGGTACATGCTGTACCCCAGAAATGTTTGCTACTGTTACTTATCAGAAAGCTGTGCTTTGTGTAGTGCTCCGCAGGACTCTCGCACAATCAATTTTGTTGGCAGCTGTACAGAATTAATTTCTTTGCCTTCAATTAAGTTAATGAGCTTTTCTACCAACATCTCCCCTGCGAGCTGTGTATCTTGTTTCACGGTAGTGAGAGGCGGTGAACAAAAAGAGGACATGGGAATATCATCAAAACCGATAACTGCAATATCTTCAGGCACTCGTTTTCCATACTTAGATAATGCACGTATTGCATTCATGGCGATAACATCAGATGCACAAAAAACAGCCGTAAAATCATCTCTGGCTTGTAATAAAGCCTCCATTCCCTCAGAGCCATCTCTATCATTAGCGTTAGCATCAGACTGCAACGAAGGCTCAACTACAATATTGGCTTCAAGGAGTGCTTTGGTATAGCCCTGGTAGCGAGAAGCCATCTCTGGACTAGAATCTCCCGTAGTGCCTAAAAACGCTATTTTACTATGGCCTAGACTAATAAGATGCTTGGTTGCTTGATAGCCACCGTCTATATTGTCACAGCCAATAAAATGCCCCGGCTGATTAGCCATAACCGGTCCCCAGGCTACAAAATGTGCCCCCATTTCGTCCAGCTGTGCAATCTTCTTAATATAGGTTAAGTAATCGCCATAACCGAGGAAGATGATACCATCGGCTTTGTGTGTATCTTCATAATCTGCTCCCCAATTATCGCTGTAATGCTGAAAGGAGATGAGTAAGTCGTAGCCTCGTCGCGCAGATGAACGAGTAATATTAGCCAGAATTGAGAGAAAAAATGGACTGATCGCAGTATCCGTAGAGCCAGGGTCTTCGCTGAAAAGCAGAGCAAAGGTCTTGGATTCTTTCGACCGTAACTTTCTAGCGTTGATATCGACTTTATAATTGAGCTCCCGAGCAATCGCCTGTACACGCTCACGTGTCTCTTTATTAACTAGTGGGCTATTTCGCAAAGCCCGCGAAACAGTGGGCTGCGATACCCCTGCGCGATAAGCAATATCAAAAGATGTGGGTTTATTTGATTTCATACCTTGATCACTCTGCACATTTCATGTTGTTGATACGCCAATTCATGTAAATAGATTGATTAGCTGTCCTAGCTCCGCTCCGCCAAGTAGCGCTGATAGTCTGGTATCTGACGCTCATAGTCCTGATCCATTAAATGTGAGGATATAAGATAGTCGGCTGTGGCCTCGTTGTTGGCGACGGGGATATTCCAAACATTGGCAATTCTCAACAGTGCCTTTACATCGGGGTCGTGAGGCATGGGCTCGAAGGGGTCCCAGAAGAAAATAAGCACATCTATGGTGCCTGTTGAAATTTTGGCACCTATTTGTTGGTCACCGCCCAAAGGGCCACTGATAAGCTTGTCGATGGCTATATTTAAGTGCTGTTCAAGTTTTAAACCGGTTGTGCCGGTAGCGAGCAGCTGATGGTTCTGCAGCACTTCTCGATGCTTTGCAGCCCATTTGCAAAGCGTCATCTTCATATTGTCATGAGCGACAAGTGCGATATTTTTCTTACGGTTTAATTTCGCGAGCTTAGTATGCAAAGTCTTCTCCTAGACTTAGTATGGCAGCTATGAATGCGCTTTAAGTCTGCCTTGGGCTGAGACGGAAGTCAAACCCAATCTAGATGAAACTTATTGAGAAAACCCCTTGACGATACCCCCATTAATACTTATTATACGCGCCCTCAACGCACTCGTAGCTCAGCTGGATAGAGTACTCGGCTACGAACCGAGCGGTCGTAGGTTCGAATCCTACCGAGTGCGCCATATATCAATGACTTAGCCGCGTTAGCGGCTTTGTTGTTTCTAGAAGGCAGTAAATACACAAATAAAGCAGCCGCTTCTACACGCTTAGGTTTGTATTGATATACCGCCTTCATCTTTTCTGTTAAATGACCTGACTCGTTTCTTTTATGATCAGTGGCGCTTTTTGCTTTAATGTCATGAAAGGTAAAGTGTTCACCGATTTTTACGTTATTATTTATTGGTTTTATTTCTGTATTAATTGCGTCTTCAAGGAGTGCACCATTTAACTCTGCGCCAACGGTTTTGGCTTTTTTTATTATTCGTTGCCACGCGCTATCCAGTGCATTTTTTGTATATGGTAAGCATGCTTTATTGTGTAATAGTGTTCATAAAAAGCTGTGATTGCAAAACATAATAAAATCAGCAATGAAGTGTGTGACTTATATTACAGTTGCTCAGACCCAGAGTGTGGCCATACGTTTGTGTCGACCTTGTCTTTTAAACATACTCTATCACCGTCCCGTAGTGACTCTAAATCACTGGCGCTATCTATATTAAAAGGGCTACCGGAATGCGAGCGCAATCTTTCTTAATAAGCCAATTTTTAATTTATTATTCAATAGCTAATAATAATCCCATTTTATCTGGTTCCTCGGCCTCTTTATCTTTATAAATTGCACGGACTTCCATAAGTTTTTTCTTTCCAAGTGGAGTTAATTCACAAAACTCAAACTCTTTTTCACTATCTCTTTCCATTCTCACTTCTTGAGTTGTAACAAGAAAGCCCAATGCAGAAAATTGGTATTTTATCGTTTGAAACTGAGTATCATTCAATGTGATACTAGACAGGCTAAAACCATCTTGACATTTTTCTTCAATTGGGTCACTAAAAAAATCTTTTATGTATTTTGTAATCTCTGATTTTAATTTTTTCTCACGATTAGGATGGATAGCACTTGGTCCTACTATGCTAAACAATTCATCCCATGTGAATATAAATTTAGCATTAACCGAATATCTTTTCTCACTGTCCCCATAGGGAAGACGGCTATTTAAATAACTTAGTTTAGCTTTTAACTCAACTATATCACTCCCTTGAGAAAGCGATTCAGCGCCTTCTGGTGACTTATAAGAAATGTTGTTAATTTCTTTTTGAAGTTCTTCAATTGTATTCTGAAGTGTTATTATTTTCTTGTTAGCTTCACTAGAAGCGATCAAATTAGATCGTACCCAACCAACAGCTGGATACATCTTCATAGTTTTTATTAGACTTAGAGCAACTAGCCCCGGTAATTCTGTATGCAGATTCCAAAACTTCACTAGTCTCCCAGTTTTCACTCTATTTTTAAAAGAAAGAAGTTTTTCTTTAAGTTCTTTTTCTTATTCAGACTTCCCGAGCGGGATATCATCTGGAGAGTCGTGAATAAAAGCCATGACTTTTAAATCTTTTTCGATTGCATAGTTAAATTCCTTTTCTGTATAGCTTATTCCTTCTTCAGATAAAGAACCGTAACGGCCACCTATAATAAGTAAGTAATAATCACAGTCGTCTATTATTTTTTTAATAAATTCCCATTGCTCTTCGTCTGCTGCGGGGAACATTTCCATTCCTGCGGGAATACAATCCATTTCCATGAGAGTCTTAAGTACATGCTGTCTTTCATCCTTTAAATCGGCATAAGTAGAACTTATAAATACTTGATATCTTTTTTCCATACAAGTTTCACGTGTCTATATTTATAATTTGATTATTGACTAGTTAGTCGTTTTTATTCTTTTCAATTTTACATATCTCTGCAATCAAAGCCTAATTTTTTTGGATGTATCTACCAGTATTGACGCCACAAAAAAACAATGGCGCCATATGTTTCTTTTGGTATGGTGCGCCCAGTGATTTTTTAAAATTGAAATTTTAGTAATTCTCATACTTCATCAATATTTAGAATTACGTTGTATTCACGTTAATTCGCTCAGAAGCCACTCCGCCGCACCTGTGAGTTACACATGTTTTTTGGGTTTGTGAAAGTATATAGAGCAAAGCCTCTATAAATAAGGGACTAAGAAATTATTTATAAACGAAGTGATTGCACGAAGTGAAAGAAAGTGCAGGGTATTGAAAATGTTATGTGTCGTACTTACTGACAAGATATTTCTGAACCCAAGGAAACTTAGGGTCGAAGTTAACTAGCTTTTTACCTTTAGCTTTAGCCGCAAGGCGTATACCTTTATTGTGATCTGTATTGTCAAACACTAGCGCTTCGTCTACTTCCATACTTGCATCAAAAAGTAATTCCATTGTTCTTTTATATCTCGCTACTATTTTCTCCTGTGGGACACCGTGGCCACCTTC
This sequence comes from Agarilytica rhodophyticola, assembly GCF_002157225.2. Lineage (NCBI taxonomy): Bacteria > Pseudomonadati > Pseudomonadota > Gammaproteobacteria > Cellvibrionales > Cellvibrionaceae > Agarilytica > Agarilytica rhodophyticola. Next base: position 5,412,374 of record NZ_CP020038.1, on the reverse strand, counting down.
AGCGACACGAGCACTTACCCTGGCAACATTGATCTCAGAATCATCAATACCTACAAAAAGAAGTAAGGTTGTAAAGCCTTTGTTTTTAGTCGTAACAATGTATTCAATTTTGGACGGGTGAGACATTACTGATTCGAAGCTATGGGAGATGCCTTGTTAAAGTAAATCGAAGCGTTGTTCTTCTGCCATCTTCTGCGCTTTAAAAGCATTTTGTAGGTCGCTACCCGTAAGAGTTTCTGCTATATCATCGGGATTAACATATATACCAAAGTCCATACCCTGGCTTTTCATCATACGGGTTAAAGTTGACTTCCCCGACCCGTTAGGTCCTGCAATAAGAATAAGTCTCGGTCTCTTGTTCATGGCTTCCTTTCCGTGCTAATCGTTTCTATATAGTTATCGGGCATAGGGCGTCGTACTATATTTCCATTTTCGTCCAACTTCTCAAGATAGTGTTCACCTGTTTCTAGGTCTTGGCTTGCGATCTCATTCCCAGCCTTCAGTGCATTGTTCCTAGCTTCCTTTGAGGCCTTTTGGGCCATTTCTTCAATATCTGATGTCGAAAACTCATCAAAATCCTTCATATAAATACCTTTTTATTTAACCATCGTTAATAACCATACTATCGATTTAGTACTGTTGAATAAAGTATTTGCATGCCAATAAAAAAGGTGGGGTGGAGTAAGATGACAACGGGGTAGGGGGTTAAAAGCGTAATAGTTGCTACTTTTTTCTCGTAAGTATTTGATTTTATTAGGAGTGCTATTAGTAAAACCTTAGGTTTTTCTCCCCTGACCTTAGGGTCTTCAGGCTGGATATTAGTGAGTTTAATTTTTCTGAAAAATAAACCTGGGTTTTAACCTGTACCCTAGTTTCCTTTTGGGGCTGTAGGGCTATTTGTATCTGGATACTTTCTCTTTCTAATCCGTGGCATACTCTGGCGAAATGTTCGCTGTTTGGTAGAAAAAGGTCATCCGCTAAGCCACAATATTTTTCAGCAGCTATTGCCGCGCGAGACACGACTTCTCCTTTGATATGGCTGATTAAAATATCCTTTCCTTCGGCAAAGTGGATATATGATTCACGAACAACTCTGCCGTGTTTTTTTGAGTTATGTATTACGCTACCTTTACCATCTGCGATACCATAATGACAATAGGTGCCATAGTCCAACTGTAATGTCGCTCCCGTTTGATACATAGCCTTCTACCTGTATTCATCTATGTGGTACTGGTAAGTATGATCCTATTTTTATCCTGAATAGAATCTGAACCGATGACGAAAACTTCGGAAGTGTATTCCAAATATGTTTATTATAAAGAGCCCAAAGCGCCTAAATAATATTTGTGGGGCTTTTTATTTGTGCAAATGGACTCTAGTTCTTCCGTGCTACTACAGGTTAAAAGAAGCGAGGTGAAGATGGGTAATGGCGTTTTCTAACAATCTAGTGGCATCGTTGCTGGCGCTGGTAGCAATATGCCTTTTAGTATCAGTTGTTACATTGAAAGCATTTGCATTGATAAATGATTGGTGAAGGTCTTCTCGCGGAATTTTATAGTTTTTATTATTGCTAAATACCCAAAAGTTTAGGGTGCCGCTAACGCCCAATGTCTTTGCAGCTTCCACTAAGGCTTTTGATGTGTTGAAATATAGCCCTTTATTTGCTTCAACAAGCGCTTGTCGTGTCATTTTATGTTCGCACTCAGCATTAAGATTTTTTGTATAAACATCCTTGATAATGACATCTGCTGAGACTTTGTAATAATTCATTGCTATTTTAACAGCAGCGACAATATCGCTAGATCTAGTTGCATCGACATCGAATACCCAAACTTCGTTATCAATAATTGCTGCTTGTTTTTGACTCTGACTGGAAGAACTTTTAAAGGGTGAAACATTTTTATTATGTTTAGATTTCCATAAGCCGAGCCTATCCAAAGTTGTTCGCAGAATAACATTTCTTTTGTGTCTGGCATTATTCAAAACAAGGGAAACATCTGCTTTCCAATCTGGGTTACCTTCTACTACCGTCATTGCTCCCTTAGCTTCATTCATCGTCCATTCCCTCATTATATGCCAACGCTTCTGAAGTTTTTCCGCAGGCATAATGGACTTTGCCAGTTTCGATAGCTTTCACTGCAGCAAAGTTAATCTGTTTGTTTGCAATGCTATCTTCTTTAAAATTATCGGGGTTATATATCACACAGTTTTCCAGTTTAATCAGCACCATATTATCGCCAGATAAAAACTGTTCAAACTTATGATCTGCTTCCTCTTTGTTTTTTGCAGGTATTACTGCAACACCAAGGATAAACTCGGAGCCGTCTACATTCATTGGTGAATATTCGTTAAGCTCTGCCTTGTGGTACATTAACCAAACATCTTCGTCTTCCATATTTTTACTCCTTACTTCAGTCCTCTATCGTTATACATTCTATATTAGTGATATATAGAGTTACGTCAAAGGCTAAAAGCTTTGCCAATATCAATATATGAGACATGCCAATGATTTTGCTGCCATTTTCGTTAATGCATTGATGAAGCATATGCAATAAAACTTCGATTTCTATTATTAAGAGTATTAATTCTCTTTGGCTATAAGCCTTGAGCTAAAGAATAATGAATATGCTTTAATGTTTACATGCCATTAAAAGTTGCTTAATGAAAAAGGGAACAAATTCGACAAAACCAACACAAATCATTATGTTTAATTAACATAAAATAATTAAAAATTAATATTGCTGAGAGAGTTGCACAACTATGTTTAATACAGTATCAACATGTGATATGTCTCCTAGACGGCCGGTATTAGCCAAAGCGAGAAAGCCATCATTAAATCCTGGGTTAGAAGTAACCTCTATTCGTCCCGAAAAAAATATATTTTCCGATACTAACAGTTTATTTAATAACGTGGGAAAATTTTTCCGAGTATTAAATAACGCCGCTTTAAGAGAGTTAAAAGGAGACACTAATTATGAACTTGCAACACTAGGCAGCAACGCTTCCTCTAGCTCACGGAAAAAAAAGAAACATAAGTCTAGTTTTGGAAAATTACCGACAGATACTATGGCATCAATTATAAAGTATACGGACCGCGATCCGGCGGATCTTGTGACAACAGTTTCTGCTTTGAGACAGACAAGCCGGAGTACTAGAAATGCTACAGAAAGAGCTATTCAAAGTGATAAAAACCTTATGAATAATTATAAAATACAAAAGAGAATAGATGATTTTATAAATTCATAATACAGTTTAAATGATCGAGCTAAAAAGTCATTTTTAATGAGTAATAAAGTAATGTAATACCTCTGTTACAACATAGTAAGCGCAGTAAAAGAAAGGAATAATCAAGGTTACAGTGAGGAGCGTCCAGATCATCGGCATACCCACAATATATTCTGTCACATCACTTGCCTCTAGTCGACTCCAAGTAAAATCGGAATGATTGCGCTTACTCTTTTCATCAGTAGATAATCGCCTAGCTAGTTCAGCTTTTTTTATCAACTTATCGAAGTCTTTTCCTAAAGTGAAGAACCAACCGGAAAAATGTCCGCCAACAATCAATGTGAAGTGCATGAGTGTGGGTGCTAAATTTGTTATAGCTAGTAAAATTAGCCATCTGTTCTCTGCCGCAAATGGGTCATTTTGAAATGAACTAAACAATGTTTGAGAATTGATTTGCCAACCGAACAAAGAAGCAAGATATAAACTAGCAAAAATAGAAAAAAACACTAAAAAGAGTATTACAATGGCTGATAAAAAGTCGATAAACAACCATATAGCCCAATTCGATTGCTTGTTGTTATATTTAGTTAAACAATATTGCGTGACACTTACAGAGCACCAATCAGATAATGCATTAATAATGGGGAGTATAACAAAGAAAAATACCAGCATAAAAGCAATTGAACTACTGTGATAAACTATCTCTTCTGTATCAACTAGTTGATTTAACCATAGAGGAATTGATAAAAATATCATCCCAGAAAAAATCAAACTTAAAATGGCAAGACTGTGATGAAAAACTTTATTGTATTCACACAGTTTCTCATAAAACACAGAATACAAACAGGATAAAATGCCTGCACTAATGGCAGCAATAACTCCTGCTTTAACCACAGTGTAGACGCCAATGCCTATGCTGGCATTTACAATATCTATAACACCAGTACCGACACTTGCACTGACGACCGCTACCACACCAGCGCTCATAACAGCAAAAACACCTGTAATTGCATTGGTTCGAGAGCCTCTAACGGCGGTAAATATAACCCTTGCACCAGCAACTGCAAAGAATACAACTCCTGCAACCACACTTATTCCAGCCCCGCCTACGGTACCGGCTACGGCAAAAAATACCACAACACCGATCACTATAAGACCAAAAAAAACAAAAGTAAGTACCGACACCATGATGCCAGATTCAAACATCCGTTTTAGCCAACTGTTTTTTGTCGACAATTCGGAGTTGGTATTTAGGTAAATGTCGCGCTTATCTATAAAAGATTTTATCTCTATAAAAGCAAAAGCTAGAAATAAAAAGAAAAATAACTTTTGATACCAAGGACGAGCAGGAAAAATCTCCGCAGTATCGAGTTGCACTGCGTTTGCTGAGAATAGCCAAGAAAATAGTAGAAGTGCAATGGGGTACATATAGGCAATCGCTAAAGACCTATTAAAACCATCAATACATATCGACTTCTGATCGTAAATAAATGTTAAAATTGACTCGGTCTTTTTTTTTGCATTGACAATAATATGCTTATTACTGCGTATTTTCTTGAGTTGATTTAAGTGCTGTTGGCTTATGCGTGGGCCATCTTCATCCGAGTAGTCATTAAATTTTTGTTCATATTTGAGAAACGCTAAAAAAAATGTGGGTTTTGTTTTAATGGCAAAAATAACTACTAGAAGAATTAGGGGTATGGAAATAAACCCGTAAGACCATAGAAATAGAGATAAATCTTTAAGATATTCTAGCCATTTCATCTAAAATCAAATCCAAAAAATAGTATAGATTAAATGCTATTAAGCACGATTTAGGATGATCTAAGTGCGTTCATATTACAAAAACTTAAATTAATGCTAACACATATTTCCAAAAAAATAGATTTATAGGGTGCCATATAAAACTCAAATACGACACTAATTCAATATTTCATCATAGATATATTTAATTGATCTTAAAACATATTAAATTTATATAGATACAAGTTTAGTAAAAGTTATTTTTAATTGAATCACTTTTGGATAAAAATTATTTGTTGGTCTTTATGAAATATAGACGTTTAAAACGTTTTATGAACGAGAGCTTAATGAGTAGGCCGATGCTAACTTTATAATAGAATTTGTGAGTAATAATTAGCTTGTTAATTTTGTGTTATGGACTAACGCAGTGTATGAATATGAGTTTTGCTACTATAGATTAAAGCCCTTTGGGGTTCTAAATGTGAGTGATGTAAGAATTTTATTATTAAATTATTTTATCTAAAACTTTATTCTAAGAGTTTTTTTCGAAAAATTAATAATAAGTTAACAATAATTAGGGCCTATAACTTTATGTTATTGGCCCTAATATGAAATATAGTTATATTTCTATGATTACAGTTTGAAAGGTGATGTTATATTATTTTAACGTAAGTATTAGTTGTTAAAATCATCCAACAGTGTTAATCCAAAACCACTAAGATTCATACCATCGCGAGCTATAATAGTATATATTTTTCCTGCTTCAACTGTAATTTGTGCTGGCCCAATGGCAATATCTTTTGTTCCTGCTATTGTCACTGAAACATCGTACGATCCAGCTGCTAAGCCTAAGAATCCACTATCTGCTCTCAATTCGATATTAGAAAGATTGGGCATCATATTGCTAATGTCCGCCATGGGTTCTGTTACATATACGTCCACAGCCCCGGCAGCGGATGATCCATGAATGACTCGAACGCGAGCTTCTGTTGCTACGGTTCTTGTATTATCCACGAGTACTAAGGGTTCGATATTAGCAAGGTTATTTAATGCAATTACCGAATAGGCTGTTCCATTATCTAGTGTTATATCTTCATCTATAACGCTCATCATAGTACTGGTTGCAGCTACCTTAATATTATAAGAATCTGCAGGAACATTTAGATAATCTGTAAAATTAGGAAACGCTAGATTACTTACTAAAGGCATAGCGAAGTTATCATTAGCTACTACATCTACTGCAGGAGCATCTGCTGAATTATGGACAACTCGTAAATCAGAGCCGTCAGTACTGCTGTAAACAATGTTAGCCGCTCCGTCATTTGCTGCCACCAACAGTGCAATAGGGGATCTATCATTACCAGTACTTACTGGATTTACTACCGCGCTGGCGAAAACATCAGTACCTGCTGCTAAACTTAAAGTACCACTATCATAGACTACTGTTGTTGTTCCTTCTAAGGTTACTCTGATTCGATAATCAGCTGGGGCGATTTCGACTGGCCCTAGTGTACCTCTAAAGGAAAAACTCCCAAGTACGGTATTTACTGAAAGCTCTGCGTCTGGTGCAGTTACATGTACATCAACCCTTGGAGCTGAATGTGCACCATGTAAAACAGTTACCCTCACCATTGTGTCATCGAAAGCTTCTGGCCGTGATACGACAATTGGTTCGATATTTTCTAAAGCATTTACAGCCAGAATTTCATTACGTGTATCCACTTCGAAATCTAAGTCGGCAGGACCAATAACTGTCGTCGTCTGCTCATTTGGTAATAGGCCATCTACTTGGACGCTATTGGTTCCGGCATTAACATCAAGCAAGCCGGAGCTTGTGGCATAGTCAACATTCGTCAGTGCAACGTTACCATTTAATGACACATTAACCGCCGGAGCATCGGGAGAACCGTGAAATACACGAATCTTAGCCATTGGTGTTGGTGTGGGAGTAGGTGTGGCTGTGGGAGTTGGTGTTGAGCTTGGATTATTATCGCTACCGCCGCAAGCTGCTAACATTATTATTATCGTAGGCATTGAAAGCAGTTTAATTAAAGTGTTCATCACTATTCCTCATGTATGGTGTGGCTTACTATACGACCACAAAATCAGGCCAGATCATTTAAATAGTAATGTGGTTCACATTTTATTTTTTTATTTCATTGAATAGTATTAATAATAAATTACTAATACTTCGTGATTTATTTTTCTTTTATTTTTATTTGATATGTTAAATTGTCTTTCAAATTTATTTTATAAATATTAAGTAATATTTAATCGGTTTTGTTGGAGTTTTTTCTGTTATTAATATTTTTAGCTGAAAAGTATTAATACTAAATAATTTTTTATTTTTTTACTTTATTCATCAGGAAATAGAAGATATTAGTTATTAAAAATCGCTGGTGTTTGCCACCAGAGACGGAATTGGTAAATTTGATATTGGGATGCTTTTCTTATTAATACTATCAGAGTGTATTTTGCAACATAAGATCTTTGGGATGAGGTTGCATATAATAGGACATATCTATGTAGGGGATTGGATGCCTACGGAAGTGGTGACGCAATACTGTTATTGGAACGACCAATGGAATATAACCAAGGCGGTATTCTTCAATCATAGTCGCCATTTCGTCCTTATCGCCTTTGTCTAGCTCATGCTTAAGATATCCTTGAATGTGCTTAAGCACATTAGCATGGTTTTTCCTATTGGCAGGTTTACGTAATATATTAGTCACCATACCAATATATGATTCGCAATATTGAGAGATTTCCATTTTGCCAATTTCGGCAACTAATTGGCCTAATGCTTTTGTTTTTGATTGACTATGACTAATATAAATTAGCTTATGTTGAGCATGGAAGTTGACCAAGTCTTTTTTTGAAGGTGAGCTTGTTAGTAAATCACACCAGCGCTTGTAGATGAATACGCGTTTTATAAAGTTTTCCCTGATATGTGCATCTCCTAAACGGCCTTCCTCTTCAACTGGCAAGTTTGGAAAATACTTCATAATGACAGATGCATATATACCTGTCCCTGAACGGCTTGGATTTCCATTATTGTAGATTTTGACACGTTCCATTCCACAGCTAGGGGAGTCTTTCTTGAATATATAACCCGAGAGGTTTTCGACCCAGTTTAATTGATTCTCTGCACAACGAATGAGTGGCTCAGTCACATCCAACGAAGGATTCCTTGTGCCCACACATTTAATCGATCCGTCTATTTCATCGCTAACTAAGCGAATTGGCTCTCTGGGTATCCCTAAACCAATGCTAACTTCGGGGCAGAACGAATGGAACTCAAAGTATTTTGACAAGATCTTAGTGATATAAGCATTATTCTTATGGCCAGAATCAAAACGAACCCTCTCTCCCAGCAAGCAGCTACTGATGCCTATATTTATTTTATTAGTTGAGCACCTATCGTCACTAGTTTGCTTAAATTCTCTTGTCACTTATATTTTCTTTTTTTGGGATTATAGATAATATCAGACCCAGCATGATGGCATACCCCATACCTTTGAGTGCCTGATTGGCTTGTATATGTATTTCTACGAAAGACAGATGAATAAAGTTTAATAGAGTGAGGAATGTTTAAAATGACTATATATTTATATATGTAAACCTAGCTAATTCAATTCTCAGTGATATATGAAATTACTATGCTTTATAGAGTGTTAGGGAGTGTAGGGGAATGTTGGAGAAAGTTAATTACGATTTAGCGACTACTTAGGTGCATGAATATTATGTGTATACATATTGGGTGCATGAATAAAAATAGTCGCTACATTGAGTGCCATCGTCGGTTTATAGTAACTTCTCTATTCTTTCCCAACTGGTAACACGACCCATTTGTAAAGTTTCAAAGACTTCTTTTGCATCTTTTGCGGAGCTCATTTTGGCCAAACCAAGTAGAGCTGCCTCATAGCTTACCACACTGCCGTTAGACGTTAGATACTTACCATCAATAACAACATTAACGTCAGACTTTACTTTAACCTTTGGGAATTTTTTCTGCATTTCTTTTTCACCACCGGCCCAAGTAGTTGCTTTTTTACCGTTTAGGATACCACTCTGAGCTAGCAGAGTTGCACCTGAACAGTTACTCATTAGTAGTTCAGCGGAAGTATCAGTCTTTTTAATAAATTTAATCAGTTTTTCATTCTTGAGCAAAGGTTCCATTTTATAACTAGAGGGCACTACAAGTGCATTCAATTCTATTTCATCACCAATCCAGTTATCGACCCCAATAGTAAGGCCTTCTTCAGTCTCTATAGTCTTTGTATCTTTAATACCAATGGTAACAACTTCATAGCCTTTAAACCAAGCTTGTTTGTTTGCGATACCAAATACTTCAAGTGGCGCAGTCACATCTGAACTTAAAACACCATCAAAAACTAGAATTCCAATTTTTTTATTACCAGCCATGGCTACTGTGGAAAGTAGCATAATAAATACAGCAACAAATAATCTTTTTGAAAAATAATGAATCATTGAATAAGTCTCATGAAATAGTGATAAATATTGTATCGCCATTATAACATAATTATATGAATGAACAGTTAAAGTCATTCTATGTATATAGTGTAATTTAGAAGTAGTTTTTAAGTGTAAAAAATTTACAGCAAATCCACCCGGTAGTCAGCTGGTCATGTCTTTGCTGTAAACTATTTTTGTTTATTTGCGCGCCGATTAGGGTTTGTATGCGACTAAAATGTCTCTTGGCGCATTCAGACGAATTAATTCAATACCTTCAAATCCTGCACGTGTTAACATTTGAGTATATTCGTTTTCAGTACGTTCTTTCGCTCCCGGCTCAAATGCGATCAGCATTTGCAAATTCATCATAACTCCCCACCAATCACCAGAGTAATCATTGTTAAGCACTTTTTCGCTAATTACTAACATGCCTTTTGGTGGCAGTGCGTCATAACATCCCTTTAATATAGTTGCACATTTCTCTTCACTCCAATTGTGTAAAATATAACTTAGAAAAATTACGTCTACTCCTTTTGGCGCTTCTAAATTGAACATATCACCGGTGATGAATTCAAACTTTCCCTGTAAATTATTACGCTCAATCATTTCATTGCATAATGGCCTTACTGGCTCTAAATCCAGGCACAAACCCGATAGATGAGGTTGTTGCTTGATGACTTCACCAGCAAAACTTCCTGTACCTCCAGCGAGATCTAAAATTCGAGTATAATCGGAAAAATTCAAGACTTGAGCTGTTTCTTCACCAATAGGAATATTGTATGAGTCGAGTAATTTAAAAAAAGATCTAAGTTGTTCTTCGTTACCATAGATTGCTTTATATAACTCTTGTGCCGATTGCCCCCAAGCTTGTTCATGGCGAGGTGAGTATTCACGCATTGCGTTTGGTAGGTACTCCCACAAACGATAAAAGTAGTTGTCTTTCTGAGAGAAACCCATTGGGGTATCCGCATCCTTATGCAGATAAGCCCCTGCTGCAGAGTTTCTATAACGCCCTTGGTTTTGCTCAACAAGTCCCAGATTTTCCACTGCGCTTAATAGGCGTTGAGTTGCATCGGGATGTGCAGAGATTTTTTCTGCCAGCTCTTCGGGCGTAAGACCTGGTTCGGCAAGGTGATCAAATATTTGCATGTTACTAGCCGCTGCAAACGTTCCAGCGGTGTAAAAGGAAAAAGCAATGGTATTAAGGTGGTTTAACGCTTCAATAGATTTCATTGTTCTGTCTCCAGTAAGTTTTCTGCAATATTTACATCGATATCATTAGTATGATGCGCTAGTCGTTTAATGTTGATAAAGTCCCGCCAAGTTACGGCATCTGTTGTCAAGTTTCCCCCCCAGCTACCACTGCCTAGCATAAAAGATAAAGGCAAATCTGTTGATACACCCATCATTCCAAAGGTTGCTGGTGTATTAACTAACAACCTACCCGCGAACAAATGGTTTGCAAAGTTATCTATGTTGTCACCACTATTAGTGAAAATAGATGCGGTATGTCCGGCACCACCATGAGTTAATATATCTTTAGCTAAATCTATAATATTTTTTTTCGATACAGAAAAGATTGAGAGTAGTGGTGCAAGCTTTTCCTTCGCTAGCCAAATATCCTCTGTCTGAGCTGGTATAAGAATGACCCTAATATCATACTCTCGTGATATATTAGCTTGTTTGGCCAAGCGTTTCGCATCTAAACCAATAATGCTTTGCTTCAATTTTTTATTATCATCGAAAAAAAGATGGTTGGCGGTTCGGGCTTCACTTTCGTTTAGAACAGCAGCCCCCATATTTTCTAGTGCCCGGCAAAACTCATCGTATACAGAGTTAACAACGATAATGTTATTTTCTGACCCACAAATAATTCCATTATCATATGCCTTACTCTCGATAATCATTTCTGCAGCTTTCGTAAGATTAGCATCTTCATATACGAGTGTCGGAGCATTTCCTGGGCCAACACCTAAACAAGGTGTACCTGAACTGAAGGCTGACTTTACTAAACCTTCGCCACCAGTTGCCAATACTCTGTCAACACTGGGATGAGACATAAACCTATGCACGCTTGATCTACTAGAAGGTTGTGGAACAACTTGCAATATATCTTGTGGAATACTATGTTTCGAAAAAACTTCCCGCATCATATTGACGAATTTCTCACCGATGTTTACTGCTTTTTTGGGGTAGCTAACAATTAATGTATTGCGTGTTTTAACAGCATGGAGTGATTGAAATAAGGAATTAGGAATAGGGTTTGTCGATGGTATGATTGCAAAAATAACACCCAAAGGGCTGCCATACTCCACTACATTAGGGTCATTGTTATCCTCTAAACGACCGAGAGTTTTTAAACCATACAAGTTTTTACTTACATGTTTACATACTAGACTTAATTTGTGTTGCTTATGGAAGCTATTACCAATTCCTGTTTGCCTAGCTTCCTCATTAGCAAAAAACTCTAGGTTTTTAGCAACGATACTCGACATATCCCTTATTACAGCATCTAATTCTTTATCGGTTTTCATCAACAAAGGAGCGAGCGCCATTTGAGATTTTTTCACTGTCTCGTCGATAGCTAAAGTAGGATTTTTCTGTGAAAGAAAGGATACTTTTTCACAACTCAAGAAATATTGCTTGGAAGCCAAGCATTTCATCAATTGCTTATTTATTTTTAGCAGAGTGCTTGGATACTTAGATTCGAGAAAGTCAAAGTATTCATCATCGAATACCCATGCTTCGACGTTATCGTTCGCGTAACTACAACACATTCTTTTCTTCTTTGAAAAAAAAGAGTCGAAGTCAATATAATTCCCCGCGTTATTTATTGTATAGGTAAATTCGTTGGCTAATGTGCTAAAACATTCACTACTATCCTCTATCCTTGATATCACCTGCTTTATTGTGCCTGATCTTACAAGTAGAAAACTTGTTGTGTTTTCCCCTGCATTAAAGATAAGTGAGCCGGCTAAAAACGTTTTAATTGTAGGCTTCTGCTCTAATGGAATACTAGAGACTATATCTATCATTGACATTATCAAATTCCTTTTTACTAAAAGTTATATTGTAAGGTAATGAAATGTAAATCCAGTTCGTACTGAGCGTTTAATATAATGTTTTCTGCTGTCTGAGCTTGTGTACTATTGGCAGTAACAGATGCTTGCTGATAATCGAGATAGGCATATGCCACATCAATACTAGAACCGTTCTTGCGCTTCCAACTAGCCCCTAGAGTAAACCATTCTATGTCTGATCCCGGAACAAAGGGAGACTGAGATTCCGGGCCTCTAACAGGGGAATTGTCGTAGGCGTACCCCATGCGTAAAGTAAGTTTATCGTCATATATATAGTCTAATGATACAGAGCTACGTACACTATCACCCCAGTCAGTAGCAATTCGGTGGCTAGATTGACGATTATTATCATAGTCAAATTGCCAACCTTTAAATTTGCTCCATTCTTTCCAGGCAAATTCCGTCATGAAAAGAAACTTTTCATTAATGGGTTGTGCAAATCCTAAACTTATCGACGCAGGTAATATCAAGTCCATATCGACTCCTGTATTCTGCCATATTCCTTGATCGCTTATTTCCGGTCTAATACGTTCATAATCTGCATTACCAGATAGTTCGTGAGTCTCTTCTGCTCGGTATACAAGACCAATACTTGTTTGTGTCGTCGGTAACTTATAGTGTAAACCAAAGGTAAAACCGACACCAAACCCATCAACCGATACTGTTTCTTTACCATCATTTTCGTTGGACAGTGACTCTGTTGGTATTGGAATATTGCATGTGATATTCATATCAATACAACGCCCAATTTGATTAAGCGAGCGATCAAAATCCACAAGAGAGTAGCTGACTGGTAGTGATAGACCTATCGATAAGTTATCATTAACACGATAACTTGCACTACTTGAGAAAGTAAAAACAAATAACTGGGAAAACGTTCCATGATATCTTCCCACCCAATCCCTAGGATAATCTGTACCATAACCATAAGGTGTATTGAGGCTAAAGCCATATTTCCAATTATTTATATCTTTACTCATCCAGTAAAGATTCGGGCCGCCAAATAAGCCACCCATATCTCCGTTTCTATCACCATCAACTGCTACTGTATTACCATTAAACTCGGTCTGAGATTGTGCTTCAAAGTCAGCGTTAAACGTAAGAGCATGAAATACACCAGAACGTTGATTGCCTTCAATTTTTGAAAGTGCAGCAGGGTTCGCATAGACAGAAGTAGCATCTTCAGCTTTTGATACCTCTCCTGAATAGGCTCTACCTGTTCCAGTTGCACTACGTGCATATTCTTCATATTCGTGTGCAATTAAATCGACGGGCAATCCCAAGCTAATTAATAACGATGGTGTTATTGTATAATGCAAGTACCGTTTTATTTTCATTTTATATTCTCGATTACTACTTATTGTGCTGCAACGAACTTATCACGAACAACCCGTTTTAATTTTTTGCCTGTTACTCCTGTATCATTACTAGAGGACTCAAATATTATTGAGCTAATTAGAGGCGTGTTATTTTTCTCCAGCACTAAATTGATTTCCTCTAATAGTTTGTCATCTTTTTCTCCATTGTTGGTTTCAACAGTTAATATGGGTTTTTGGTATCCCGCTTCTGATTTGACTCCGACTATCGAACAGTCGAAGAGATGAGAAAAATTTCGTAATATTAATTCTTCCGTCTGGCAGCTATATAAAAATCCGTCTTTGGTTTTTATCGAGTCCGTGGTTCGATCTACATGAAAATAAACACCATCTTTATTCTTATAGACAAGATCTCCCGTAAGCCAAAAACCTGCGAGACGATTTTTTTCGCTAAGTAGAGTGTTATTCCAATAACCTGCGGTAACAGACTCTGATTTTACTCCCAGATATCCAACTTTATGGGCATCTAACTTGTTACCATCATCGTCAAGTACTGCGGCTTCGACCCAGTCGAAAGGTAAACCTATACGTCTATCGTATTTATTACTACCGGGGTAATGCATATTTCTAAAGGCGGCAAAACCAAATTCGGAAGAACCTAGATTATCAATAAAGACGGAACCTTTATGCCTTTTTCCTTTGTGTGTATACGATCCTTGCTCTATTAGTTTTTTAATATGACTTTCATGATTTGCATCACCGGTGCTCAGCCAATAACTTATGGAAGATAAATCATGCTGATTCAAATCATAACGACAAATATCGACATAAATTTTGGGAAAAGATACAAACATATCTGGTTTGAAAGTTTCGAATGTAGAGAAGATATCGGTAGCTGATTTTTTGCTCTGTATCTTAATAAGTGCGCCTCTCAATACCGAAGACATGATAATCGAAATTGCAGAAGCATGAGAATGTGGGAGCGCTGATAGGATACGCGTTCCCATTTGTTTGTTTATTTGCTGCTTAATACCGAAGAAAAACCCGTGGTGATTAAATTGTACTGCCTTAGGGATACCGGTGGTACCAGAGGTATGGCCTAGTAATACAGGGTCACTTGCTTGATGTTGATAGTATTCTTCGCATTTGCCAGAAGAAGAGTCTATGTCAGATATGTTTTTCTTATTGATATCGCTATTTAATACCTTTAACACCGGTTCTAGCGAAAGCCATTTTTCTTTAGTACTGATAGCCATTACTGCACCCACTCTTTCTAAAAAGCGAGCTGCAATATCTACAGTAAGGTTGCCATTGATCATTACAGGTATAGCGCCTATTTGTGTAAGTGCTAAATAATTAATTAGATAGTCTATTGTATCGTCAAGATATAAGCCAACCGGATCTTTACAAGTGATCCCTTGTAATTTAAACCAAGCGGCATTTGTATTAGACCAGAGCAAAATATCCGCTAGAGTAAGCTCTAGAACTTGTCGTCCATCCGGTAGATTAACAGGAATATCTAGTATTAATATCTTCCGATTCTTATCCGTTTCATGTTTTGACAAACTGTAGAGGAAATTACCAGCTCCAATCCCAGGAGTTGTCATTATTGCATCAATTTTTTGGTGATCATAAATAGTCATAACTTATAAATTCCAGTTTCTTAAGGCCATTATTAAAGTATTTCAGCGGACATATCCAATAGTTTGTTACGCAAAACTTTGCCGTTTTCGTTGCGGGGAAAGGATTCTAATTTCCTATACTCTTGAGGAAAATAGTGACCCTCGAAGACTTCCTTGATACATTCGAGCATCTCTTCTTTGATGTTTTTATAATCATTCTTATTCTTGTTCTTGACAAAACACATAATAGGTTTTGCTTCGACACAGTCAGATGGAAGTACAGCAACCTCATCAATCCATTTAAAATTGCTTAATAAATATTCTTCCAGATTTTGAGGCACAATCCAGCGACCTTTATATTTGAATATATCTCCTTTTCGTCCTACATATTTATATTCGTCATTGCTATTTTTACTGAAGATATCACCTGTCATATACCAACCATTGACGAAGCTTTTTGCATTCTTATCCGCCTGATTATGATACCCTGGAGAGACACTTGGCCCTTTTACCATAAGTTCTCCTCTGCTGGAACTATCGTGTTGAAGCAACTTAACTTCATATCCTGGTAAAGGTGAGCCGGTGATCGACGGTTTACAACTACCGGGAATATTGGATAAAAAAATATGGCCAACTTCAGTAGCGCCTATCCCATCAATTATCTCCACACCAAAGCGTTGTCTCCAAGTGACGAATGTCTCCGCTGGTAAGGGAGATCCTGCAGAAATGTATTTTTTACAAGACGCTATAGATTCGGCCAGTATTTGACCATGATGATTGAGTAATTTTGAGTAGAGGTTGGGGACTGAAAAATGATACGTAGGTTTGAACTTTTTGATATTTTCTAAAACCAGATTTTCATCTGGCCAGCGATCGTCGAGTATCGAAGATGCATTATTTAATAGTGTGAAATAAAAACTGTTACCTAGACCATAACCGAAAAACATTTTTGCAGTGGAGTAAATTATATCTTCATTCGAAATGTTAAGTAAGCCTTTTGCGTATACTTCATTGTTATGTAGCATGCCAGCCGATTTATGTGTAACGGCTTTTGGCATACCGGTCGTTCCTGAGGTATATTGCCAAAGCATTACGTCGTCATTGGTCGCATGGTATGTATCTAATTCCATCGACTGTAGTATTTCAGATAGTAATATTGTGTTATGTTTTCCACTTTTATCGATGTGGCTATCATCAATGTCACTAAAAATATTTTGTACTATTATAATCGCTTTTATATTAGCTTCTTCTAAGGCTTTGCATATATTATCGTAATTTTCTATTTCACATATAATGAGCTTGGCTTCACTGTCTTTCATGTAGTGTTGTAAATAAAGAGATTTAGCTCTTGGGTTTAGAGGTACAGGAATTGCTCCAACTTGTAGGCTGGCTAAAAAAGAAAATGGCAGTGCTGGTGTATCATTGAGAAAAAAAAGAACTCTGTCATTTGCATATACATCTAGTTGATTCATTTTCCAGGCGATTTTTCTAGATTTTATATGAAGAGAGCTGTATGTGATTTTCTCATTTTTAAAATAATATGCAGTTTTATTGTTGTCTTCAGTATTTTCGTAAATATACTGTGCTAAATTTTTTACGACATTCATACCTATCTCCTATTGTTGTATAAATTTCGCAGAATTTTTTGCGAAAAGACTATGGCGATTACACAAGAATTTTAATAGATTAATTTTTATCTCTTCTCCAAAAAAATATTCTTGATGAGGGTTTTTAGTGAATTCTATTTGGTAATTTGAATTATCTTTAATGATTTTTCTTTTACTATATTTGCTTAATATATTGAGCAAAAAATATAATGGCATCATATAAATATCCATTATGGGTGGTCTGCTATCTTGTAAAGATTTTTTTAAGAAATTGCCTTCAAATATTTCCTCTGCTAGAGAACTTATCTTTATCGATAGGTTGTCATAGAGATTGTTGTCGTTTGTCAAAAAATACTCGCGAGCTAATTCATGAGTATGATCAATTAATTTAACCCATGACAATAGTTGATGCCTTGTATAATTATCATTTGAAGATAACGAAAAATTATTTTTGCTATCTATGTAGCTGACAATAACGTTTGAATCAAATAAAAATCCGTCTGAAGTTTCTAATATCGGTATTTTTCCGATGGGAGAAACTTCCATAATCCAACTTGGTTTGTTTATAAAATCTACTTCGTGATATGTTACTTCTTTATAACAAGCCAACATTGCTAATTTTGCTCTTTGGCAAAATGGACAGATGGAATTACCGTAAAGTACCATAGAACTTTTCATGATAACGTTTTCATTTTTTTTACTTTATATAATTTTTACTTTATATAAGTGCTAATTGTCAGCCAAAGAAAATGGCGAGTATTTTTTGATTTTATATTATGCTTCCAGTGCAGTTTTACTTAAGTTCTCTTTATTTTCACGATAGCTAGACTCGGTATTGTTAATAAATTTTCCAGTAAGACCGTAATCTGTTATGGCAAGTATTGTTAATACCTCATTGGAAGTATTTTCTGTATGATGTAATACCCACCTAGGTACGTAAACCATAGAACCAGGTTCAATAATAGAAGTTTTTCCCCCAATATCGACGAAGCCTTTACCAGATAACACGTAAAATAGTGACTCATGTGCATGTTTATGGGATTCTGTTCTACTATTGGGTGATATTTTTAGTATTCGAGGGTCAATTACTTGTGGCGATAAAGATGTGCGTTGTACACTGAATTTAATATTACTATTTTCATTAGTATTCTGATATAAATCTTTTCCGCTTTTATCGGAAATTTTGAATAAATTAGTTTTAGATTCTATACTTGATTTTTCTACAATACTTTTATATATAGGTTCGACTGATAATTGCTCTAAATGATTATAAATTTCGTCAAAATAAGTTAGCCTCATATCCAATGATTTTTTAACAGCTGCCAACATTTTTTGGTAAGAAGTAAGTTTTGTTGTTTCATCGGGACTGTTGTTATATATATCTAGTGCTATTTCCATAAGAGCTTCATGATGACCATCATCACACTCGATATGCAAACTAAAATATCGATAGTCATCTTCAGACATTCCAATCGCCTTTAATGCATTAATAAAGTATCCATAAAGTCTAGGTACTATGCTTTCTGTACCCCAAGCCAGGAATGCAGCCGCCTCAATATCGCTACAATGACTCAGGAATTTTATGCATTGTTCTACATAAAGCTTGGTATAGGACTTTATATTGGTATTAGGCTTTATTCCTAAAGTGCGAAGGAAATCACTCATTAATTCCGAATGTCTCTTGTCTATATCTTCTTCACCAGCTTCTTCATATAGATTTTCAATAATCACAGCTCTATATTTGCTCTCATCCATTCTGGATGCAGCGAGGCATAGAAGCTTAGTGAAATTATTGGAATAATGATGATGTTGCTGGAATAAAAAACAGAGATGTTGATGTTGGTAGCTACCTTCTCGAAGCCTTGTGAATAAAGGGCTTCGCCATATTGGGTGGTTAGATGTTAAATCATTTAATTCTTGAATTATAACTTCTTGATTTTTTTTGAAAATTGTTTCGATCATTTTATTCCCTTATTTGTCTTGGGTTTTGAATTAGTAATATGAATTTTTATACTCTAATACCTTATTTAAATAATAATGAACAAACTAATTTATTTAAAAATACAAATCTACTATTTGTTATCTAGATGGTTTTAATCGAGGTCTTAACGCTAACCAAAGCCTTTAGGGAAATTACTAATACACTTTAGCGATTCTAATAGAAACTTTAATCGACTTAGTTAGATATTTAGAATTTGTATAAAATTAAATTTAGAATGTTAAATATATTGCTTATATATCTATATCTAAATTTTTAACGATAGATATCTAGCCATTGCGATAGAAATCTAATGATTTATGTAACTATTTCAAACATTATTATTAATGAACTAATATGTGTTGAACTTTTTTTAAAGAATTTGCTAATTTTTGTACTAGTTTATTGCATCAGTTAATAATTTTATTAAACAAATAATTTTTTTTCTTTCCATAAAAGGCTATTGAGAGTTTTTTTTCACGGACTGTTATCAATTATTTAGACTGTGTGTTTTCGCTGACTTAAATATATTTTGACCTTATGAATGTTGAATTTATTGATATTATAAGTTTGAGCAATTTTTGAGTTTTTAAAGTATTTAAGTTTTCTTAAGTTTGAGGTTAGATTCTTTTCCTTAAAATCAAAGAAATTTATATTTTTATGGCAATAACCTTAACTATGCTTGATTATATATTCATGTTTAGATGAGTCTAATTGTATTTCTTTCGCAAATTTTTTTCATCGTGGGTTATCCTGTTTTTGATTTATTGGTAAATCAATAGGATTAAACTTTTGAAATGCTATGTTTTATAAGATTGTTGTGAAGTGATAAGACTGAATGTGTTAACTATGCTTTTAAGGTATAGATATGTTTTTGGTAGTGGGTAATTACTTTTTAGAAAAGTGTTTAAATCTGTTAGTTTAGTTTGCTATAAGTCTTATGATATCAGAATAGGGGAGTTTTCTAGATAAGGTTTTATAGAAAAAGCTTTGAGAGAGTAAGGTTTCAATCTTCTTATAATATTGAAACCTTACTTATGCTAGGTGGTATAAAAATTATATTAGGGCCTATTATACGGCCCCCGAACTATTCGCTTATTTTTAATTCAAACGCATTAATAATTTTATTCTTGTCGAGAAAATTATTTTCAAGAGGCTTATTGGGACTACCTTCGTATACTTTTATTTTATTTTCATCGCTGAAGTAGACAGATTCAAAGTTGGGAATGTAGTCAATATTTGGTGTGTTATCGATAAAGTTAACCGGTGGTCTAGCCATTATTAGTTCTGGATTGGGTTTATTGGCCAGTCCTTCTTGTAAGGCCGCTATTACATCTACAGAAAATGCCCCTATATTATTATTTTCGTTACTTTCTTGAACTCTTTGATTAACATCGGCATATAAAACAATATTATAGCTACCTGGCTCTAGGTTTAGACCGTTTACAGATAGTATTATTGAGTGGTTACTACCAAAGGGTCCTAATACGCCTACAGTACCAAAAAGCACCAAGGGATTGAATTCAGAATCTGCAAGATAAACACTAACCCCAGGAAGTATAGGAGATGGACAGATAGAGCGGACACTGTAAGTAATTGTAACACTTCCATCAGTGGGTATTACTGAAGGTGTGATTGTCCCACTATCAAAAAGAAAATCTGGCAATTTTAAGGTTCCAACGACGGTAGGAGAGTTACTTGCCCTGGCGTTGTCACCTTGCAATCGAGCTACTACATAAAGTGGTGTGGTTGAACAAGAGTTTTGTAAGGTCTCTAATAGAGTTCGAGCCTGTTCTTGAATCGCGAAACCTGAAAAGAATTCACTTTGGCGCCCTACTGGTGGCTGGCATGGGGACCCAGGTTGCCCTCCACACCTAAACGCAACCCTCCGCGTGGCAAGAGGTATTCCTGTATTAGGATTACTATCCCCTGATAAAAAGAAGCTGACACTCAATTCAGCGAGGGGAGAGGTGCCGAAAATATCATACTCAACACTGAAGCCTGATAGAGGCGTGGGTATTGTACTATTTTGAAAGGCTAGGTTGTTAAGTTGGGCTGCGGATGTAGAAGTAGTAATAAATACTAGTGAGAAAAATATACTTATGAATAGATTCTTCATATGATTAAACCTCGAATATTAAATTATTATTAATTACAGCTGCGAGAACTTAATCATTAAGAGTGTAAGATAAAATTATTTCAAAAAAAATTACTTTATATGTGTGAAATTTCTATTTGTGCCACGAAAATATTTTAAATGACTATTTTTGAAATCCATTTATGATTTTATCTTAAATAGCTTCTATGGCGGTGTTCTTGTCATACTAATGCGGCCTGTTACCAAAGCCAAAAGATAGTATTTTATTAGAAATAGGAGAAAGTAATTGAAGTGACAAAATTTGATTGATATCAAATAATATCGTTTACATGGCTTACATATTAATAGTGAATAAAAGCCTTTATTATAAAATAAATGGAGCGTATTATTAACATTTTAGATACGCCCCATAATTGCTAAGGTTTACTCTTAGTCACAGGTTAGAACTACAGTTTTGCCTGTGGCTTCTGGCAGACGATATCTACTTCTTTGGATATTATCTCCGCAATCATAAGTTACTCGATAATCCTTTGCGAAATAAGGTACGGGATCGCCTAGTTTATTGTGATCAATCACATAGTGACATGAGTGGAAACCGTCGCACTGTTGGCGGATATGACCGCTAACGTTACCTGTTCCTGCACCACCATTACCACCATAAGTTGCGGTAATGACGCGAATTCCACTAGTTTGGGATTGAGTATTATTACTTTCACATTTTAGGAAAGCTGTACGGCCAGACGCTTCTCTGAATACAAATTCCCGTAAGTTTGAATCGCCACAACGATATCTAACCTCAAAGTCTTTTGCGCATCCAGGAGCAGGATCACCTAGAATATGGTGGCTTACGTAATAGTTGCAATCACCAGATCGACCTTCACAAGAACTGCGAACTTGTTGTGTAACGTTACCGAATGGAACCGCTGGGCAGTTTGCTCCATAGGTAGCATCGGTAATGGATATCGTATTCGCAAATGCTCCTTGAGCGAAAAACATCAGACAACCTAACAATTTCTTCATGTGTCTATTTCCTATAATAAAATGTAGTTAATTATCTGTACGTAATGTACGAAAAGCACTTTAAAGAAAATGATAGAAATTTTGTCCCCCACTGTTGGGGGGATTTTTTTGGATATCAGTTTATACAAGTTTTTGGATTAATTGTTAAGCTGCTTGATAGTGAATTTGAGGCCAGTAATCGCTGTTGCAAGCACTACTATTTGGGTGGGTATATAATTTATTGAGTTTGAGTAATAATTTTTATAAGTCGTTGACGTCTAACCTAACGATATAGAAATACGTGTGCCTTCGTGATTTTCTATAGTAAGTTGCCATTCCTGATGCTCACATAGTCGCTTAACTATCGATAAACCAAAGCCTGTACCTTGGCTATTTTTCATAGATATATCAGTTAAATTATCCGAAATGTTTTCTTTGATGCCAGGCCCGGTATCTTTGATAATAAGTCTTTCGTCGATAAAATCAACACTGATTTCTCCAGCTTGAGTGTATTTAAAAGCGTTACTCAGCAAATTGTCTAATAGAACCTTTAACATTTCAGGTTGAATATAAACGTTGGTGTGACAGCTATCGCTGATAATTATATTAATGTTTTTATCTTTTAGCAGTAGTCTGTTATCCAATATAGACTTTTCGATGATAGGCATTATTTTCACATTTTTTTTATCTGCACGAGTGTGTTCTTCTCGGGCCAACATTAAAAGAGTATTTACCGTCTTTTCCATTTGCTCGGCAGCGTCAAAAATTCTCTGTTCGATACGCTTTTTAGTATCTACATTGGCTTGCTTGTTTTGTTGTAACTCAATTGCATTTTTGATAATAGCTAGGGGTGTGCGAAGCTCATGACTAACATCGCGAGTAAAGCACTTTTCACGTTCAAGGGCTTGTATCATACGCTGAAAAGATTGCTCCAGAGTGTGAGCCAGAATGCCTATTTCATTATTAGGAAACTGATTAGCGAATATGGCAGGTACTTGCTTAGGAGCAACACCGCCCGCCAAGTCTGCAAGCTGTCTAAGTGGTTTTGCGGTTTTTCTACCAATTAACCAGGCTATAAAGCAAGCAATAAATGTCACTATTATTGCACTTACACACAGAAATGTGATCACTCCGCCGCGAATTGGCCTCACCATGAGATCATTACTCACTTCCGCGAGCAAATAAACGTCTTTATAATCAGAAAATGTAAATAAGTGATAATGCCTACCTTCATCACCATAAAATTCAGTGCGCTTTGGTTCTGTTAGGAAATCCTCGCGCATATCATCAGGTAGCGTGGTTTTGGAAAAATGCAGTTGCATATTGGGTTGTCTTACTGCCGGCCACTGATTTCTTTGCTGGTAATAAGTTTGCAAATATTTAGCTTCTTGTCCGATATCTTTTTCAATGAAGCTATCTTCAAGGGTGTACATTAAAACAAACGATATAAGACTGTATATTAGAGATAACCCTAACGTAAACAGACAGAACTGCAAGACAATACGGCGGCTTAAACTATGATATTTAGTAGATTTTTTGGTCATAAATTTAACTTTCTTCTTTAAGCGCTAAAGTAAAACCAACACCATGTACCGTTTTTAATAGTGGAAAATCAAAGGGTTTATCTAATACAGTACGCAATTGGTAAATGTGTGAACGCAGAGCATCAGATTCGGTCGGCTCGTCATGCCACAGTTTATGACTGAGCTCTGAGCGGCTTACTATTTGAGGATAAGCCTCTGCTAATATTCTTAAGATTTTAAAACCCATGGCACTGAGCTCAAGCTGTTGTCCCTCGCGCATGGCAACTCGTTTTTTCTTATCTAATTTTAGGCCGCCAATTTCTAAGATACTTTTACTATCAATTAGATGACGTCTGGAGAGGGCTAAACAGCGTACTTCGAGTTCTTGTAGGGAAAAAGGCTTGGTTAAGTAGTCATCTGTGCCTGTTTGAAAGCCGGATACCTTGTCATCGATACTATCTCTTGCAGTTAGCATTAAGATGGGAATATGACGATCTGCATTTTCTCTGATGTGTCTGCAGACTTCTAATCCATCCATATTAGGTAAATTCAGATCAAGAATAATCAGGTCATAGTAATGTTGAAGTGCCAGATCTAATCCCTGTTTACCTTGAGTAGCAAAATCAACCACATGGTTTTTTTGCTCCATAAATTCGGCAATGTTTTTGGCGATATCCAAATGATCTTCAATTAGTAACATCTGCAGTGCATTAGATCTTGGCATAGCTACTTTTCTCTCTATTACTTTTTCCTATTATTGCTTCTTGAGATTATAAAACCAAACTTTTTAACATATCCAAAGCTGGTTGAAAGCCTGGTTTGTTAGCTAACAATTGGTTAAGTGTTGCAATGGCCGCTTGCTTATCACCAAGTTTATGCTGAGTTTTGGCAATTTGCATATCTAATGTGGGATTATTAATCGTTTCTTTTGCTAGACTCATCAAAGTTAACGCATGCCTGAGATTTTGTTCGTTATTAGTGGTTTTTAGGTAATAAAAACCATACATACCGGCCATTGCAATGTGATATTTTTCTTGGTTTGAGGACATAATCTGTGCTGCCTGTGTATCCCCTTGCAATATTTTGGCAACCATAGCTAGGGTTTGGTCGTCTTTATATTGCGGCATTGTTTGTACTTTAAAACCTAGAGATTTCACTAGTTCGACAGCTACCGCCACAGTGGATGAGGGGTTTTGCCCAGTAATCAAACGTTTATCGACTGCAACATGGCTTAACATAATATCATTGGCTTGAAATTTACCACCACGTTCAACAAGTTTGTCCTCAAGCATGAAGTTAAATTCTTTTATCCATTTTTTACCGAATAGCTTTTCCTCTTTATTAGTAAAACCATTCACCGCTTTATTGGCGATTAAATAGCTTCCATCAGCTAGTTGCACATCCACAAGCGCAGCAGGACCGTGACATACTGCTGCAACAGTGCCTTTTTGTTGATAGACATCGGCAATAACTTGCTGCAGTGCTCCGTCTTTTGGTAGATCAAACATAGCACCTTTTCCTCCAACGATAAATATACCGTCATAGAGACTTGCATCTATCTGCTTAGTGGTAATACTGTTATTGAGTTTTCTCATTATCGTCTTATCAGCTAACACTTTTGCATTGTAGGGTTTACTTGGATCATATTTATCTGCCTCCACTGACCCTCCTTTGGGGCTAGCCACATCTACCGTTATACCATGCTGTTTAAAGATTAAATAAGCTTTGGAAAATTCATCAAACTCATAACCAGGAGCTGTTTCACCTTTATTTTCACCGTGGCTGCTCACTACCATCAGTATTTTAGAGCTGGCTGATTTGGCTGTCACTTGTGTAGATGTAAACAGTAGAATAAGAATCGAAAAAAGTTGTATAAATAAAGACTTATGCTGATTCATAGTTGTTCTCTTGTAAATTGGCGACTACTTATGTAGTCGCTATTAAGTTGATAGTTACTGAGCTAATAGCTTGACAATCTAGGTGTGAAATAGATGTGAAATACACTATTAAAATTGTCGGTTATGATTCAGTCATTAATTCCCGGATAGAACTAGATAAGCTGTGTTTACTGGCATGTATTCCAAGGGATGTGACAGTGACTAGAATGATTGCTAATGTGGCCAGCAACCATAAGAAACTGGGTTGATAGTTTAGCGAAAACTGTGACTGATAAATCAGAAGTCCAGCGATATAAGTACCAACAATTGCGCCAAAAGCTGCAATTGTGGCTGTGATTATCCATTCAATTATATTGAGCTTGAAACAGGCTTTTTTATCAAAACCAAAGCTCATAATAATACTATTTTTTTGTTTTTCTTTTGTGCCAAGAGACTGGATAGAAGCGAGCATTACTATCAAAGCCAAAGCGATGATCAACAGTGAAAAGCCGGAGATAGCCTTGGTTATCATTGCTAAGATATTGTCAAACCTAGCTGTCATTTCCTTAAGTGAGATCATGCGTAAAGACGGATGTTTTTGCCATAGTGCAGTTAATAGTGAGAACTGCTCGGTGCTTAGCTCTAAGCTCGCTATATTGTACTGAGGTGCCCGCATATTTGCTAATGCTGTTGTTGGTATTTGTACCCAAAAAGTAATCGATCCGGCGCCAGGCTTATAGGCGTGAGTGGCAACTATACTAAAACGAATACTTTGCTCGCCAATATAAAAAGTCAGTTGATCACCTAATTTTAATCTTAGGTCAGTCATCACCTCCTGTTCTATAGAAATTTGTTGCCAGTTTTTATCCGTAGCTGTCCACCATCGCCCCTCTAGAAGTTTGTTGTTGGCAGGCAAACTATCCGTCCAGTGTAGGCGAATAGAACTTTTAAACGTTGATAGGCTATCACTAGGTTTATCACTAAAGTCATCTAGATGTTGATCGTTCACATGAGTTAACTTAGCATAAACATAGGGTTTGTTTTGACGAATTGGAATGTTGTGGCTTTTTGTCCAAGATAAGATATCATGCATTTGTTGTTGGTTTGCTTGAGATACCAACAAATTTCCATCGTGTTGCCGCGAATAATTTTGCATCGTTTCACCCAGGTCTTTTAGTAGCATAAGAGTAAATAACAATAAAAATGCACATAGACCAAGCCCTAGAATTTGCGTACTTTTGCTAACTAAGCGCTGTTTCATCATAAACAAGGTAAAAGGTAAAAGACCGGAAAAGTTTTGGGTAAACTTTTCACCTAAGGTTAAGATTAACCAGCTAATAATTAAGATAAGTAGTACACTAGTTATTGTGCAGGTCATTACCATAGAGGTGAGCAACGCGTTATCTGAGTAAACAAATGCCACGGCCATGAGTACCGACAATGCACTCGCTGTTCCAAACCAGTAACTAAGAGAATACTTATTGTTGTAAGCCAGCAGCCTAACTGAAGACTGTTTCAAGCTAATCCAAACTGGTGCTTGAAAAATAATAAAGATCATAGCAATAGCTGACCCCGATTGGAGTGCTAACCCCATATGCCACTGCCATGATAAGCCTACAAATGTGTCGCTTAGCCAATGAATAATTAGCCAATGGCAGGTGGCGGAAACAAGCACTACTATGGGTAGTAATAACACCAGCCGTAAAATCCATTTGAAGGCAGAAACTTGCCAGATCGTTGATCTTTTTGCCCCTAAACTTATACAAATAGATGAAAAATACTGCTCTTTATGTATCTGCACATGAGAGAGTTGCTCAACGGCAACGGCAGCCATAAAAAATAAAATAATGGAGGCTAAACCGATAAAATTTTCGCTACGTTGCCAAAATAATGCTAACGGGTGTGCTCCTTGTTTATGATAAGTTTGGGCGGCAGGTAAGCTCTGTTTTTGCCAAGTTACAATTTTTTTAATCTGCGTCGAATCAGCCCCTATTAGATAGCGATGTTCAATTAAATCATTTGGAAAGCCTAGCCTTCTTAAATCTTGTTTGTTGATCATAGCACGCATGTCTACACTGTGACCTTCCATTAAACGATCAGGTTCGTGTAATAGAATACGCGCAACTGTGAAATACTCATTTGCTAATTTAATATTGGTTCCTACTTGCAGAGACAAACTGGTAAGTAAGCGCGAATCCAACCAAATTTCTCCAGGTTTCGGTCCCGCCGAACTTGGTTGTGGGGTATCACCTAAAGCAGATGCTATTTTTAATTTCCCTTGCAGTGGGTAGTTGTTGTCGACGGCTTTGAGCTTAGCTCTTTGCCATTTGTCAGCATGGGTGAGTGTGGTGTTGATGTTTTGGGTTGATATCAATTTTTGAGATATGTTATTGAGCTCAGCATGCTGTTTTTTGGTAAGCGCATGTTTGTGAATTAATACTACGTCTGCACCTAAGAGATTTTCTAAGTTGTTACTTAGAAAATTCTGGATACTTTGGCTAGTTTGGCTCAACGTAATGACGAATACCATCAAGATGGCTTGAGTCCAACGCAAAACCTGATGATGAGTATAGTGTTTTTCTTGGTGATAAAACTGCCATGCCAGTTGTAGGTTTCTAGTTAACATGCACACACCCCAAGTGGTTCTTGTATAGTGTGATCACAGCGACCATTTTTCAAATAAAACTGGTGTTGTGCACGTGCCGCTAGAGTATTACTGTGCGTGACAAGTATCAGTCCAGCCCCTTTTTCTTGGCAACACGAAAGTAAAATATCCGCAATATCATCAGCACTTTTTGCGTCTAGATTACCTGTAGGTTCATCGGCAAAAATAAACTTAGGGTCAAAGATCAATGCCCTGGCGATGGCCACTCTTTGTTGCTCTCCACCACTTAACTGTTGTGGTTTGTGGCTAAGCCGCTCGCCCAAACCCACTCGTCTCAACCATCCCTCGGCTTTAGTTTCTGCCCCTTTATATCCACGTAATTTGAGTGGCAGGGCGACATTATGTATGGCGGATAGTTCAGGAAGAAGGTGGAACTGCTGGAATATAAACCCTATATCTTCTCGTAGCTCTTGGAAAGTGCTGATCTGGTTGTTCTTAATATATTGGCTATGCCCATGACTAGCCTGCTCTAAACCAGCCATGAGCATTAATAATGTGGATTTTCCTGAACCAGAAGGGCCTGTGATAGCGTAGGACTGACCTTGGATGACGGATAGGCTTAAATTATCGAACAACTGAACCTTAGTGTTATTAGTGCTAAACCAATGACTGATATTACTTAAATCTATTCGAGTGGACTGTAATTGCGACATAACGGATACTCATTAAATATTAGGTATCGTCAGGCTATCCAGTGGCTTGTGAAATAGATGTGAAAAAGTAGAAGGTAAAAATAGAAGTGACGAAGTAATACAGTAGATAAAGAGATTTATTTAGAAATACGTCGCCTTGACTTGTTTGCTGATGACTTTCTCTTAAATTTAACGGGTGAGCCTTTTCCTGCTAATCCATCAAAACGTACATGGCCGACTTCACCAATCAGCCCGCTAAGAGTTTTTATCATTGGTGTCATAAAATTCTCATAACGCAGCTCTCGTTGGCTGATACCTTCAAGCTGAGATTCCCACTGAGCTGTCATATCCGGCGCGGCGACACATTCAGGGAGGGTCTGAATAAGCTGCCTACCAATGTCGGTTGATCGGATCTCTTTTCCGTGACGTGTTAGAAAGCTACGCTTAAATAACAACTCAATGATCCCTGCTCTTGTAGCTTCCGTACCTATACCGTCGGTGTCGCGGAGGATCTTACGAATCTCTGGGTCGGTCACATAACGGGATATACCGGTCATTGCAGATAATAATGACGCATCATTGAAGCGTTTTGGTGGTGTTGTGTTTTTATCAAGTATGCATGCATCAGTGCAGGTGACCGAATCTCCAATTTTTAATGTTGGCATTTTATCTTTCGAAAAATCGTTGTCTTCTTTTTCACTTTCCTTGTTTTTGGGGTTTTTAAGTAAAGCAATTTTCCAGCCTTCAGCGATCACTTCTTTCCGTTTGGCGATAAAAAGACCGCCCTCGATAATTGAATTCACCTGTATTTGTCGATAGTCAAAGCTAGGTAAAAATTGCATAAGGTATTGTCTTGATACGAGGTTGTATAGCTTCGATTCTGTTGCAGATAAAGCCGTAGAAGATTTTTTTTTGGTTGGAATAATAGCGTGATGGGCGTCTACCTTTTTATCATTCCAGGCCTTTGACTTCTTGTGTGTATCGGTAGCACCGGCAATATTAGTTAAATTATTATCAACAGAAGATATGGCCGAAATAACTTGGCTCGCTTCATTAAAATGATCTGCAGGAAGGTAGCGATTATCAGACCTTGGGTAAGTAATTAATTTGTGTTTCTCATAAAGACTTTGACAGGTATCCAGCACCTGTTTTGCACTAAGACCAAATAATTTTGCCGCATCTATTTGCAACGCTGAAAGGTTGTAGGGTAGGGGCGGCGCTTGTTTTTTTGGCTTATTAGAAAAACTATCAATACGACCCGTTTTATTTTTTACCCGAGATGCAACATTTTCAACAAGCTTACGAGATAAGACTCGATTCTCTTCATCCATATAGGGTTGACAGGCTTCGCTGGGTTTCCATTTTGCTTTGAATGCAAAGCCTTGTTCCGTCTTTAGGTTCACTTCTAATTCGTAAAAGGGTTTAGATATGAAATTTTCGATCTCTAAATCACGTTTAACCACTAAGCCCAAAAGAGGAGTTTGAACACGGCCTATAGATAGTACTCCTTTAAACCCAGATTTTTGCCCTTGCACTGTACATAGGCGAGTCATGTTTATTCCATATAACCAGTCTGCTCGCGCTCGTGCTAAAGCTGATGTCGCTAGCGGAATAAAGTCAGTATTACTTCGAAGGTTTGCCAAAGACTTTTTAACCGATGAAGGATTTAAATCGCTAATGAGGCAGCGCTGTGTGGAAGCGATTTTTGCTTTAGAGACACCACAAAAGTTAATGACCTCATCGATCAAAAGTTGACCTTCACGATCGGGGTCTCCCACATTTACCAATACTTTCGCCTGTTTTATGAGCTTTTTTAAGACACTAAATTGCTTTTTTGTTTTGGGCTTAACTTCAAGTTTCCACTGAGATGGTACAATAGGCAAGTGAGCGATATCCCACTTTTTATACAACGGATCGTAGGCTTCGGGCTGGGCTTGTTCTAATAAGTGCCCTATACACCAACTGACGATATCACCGTTACCCAGTTTAATAAAGCCT
This sequence comes from Agarilytica rhodophyticola, assembly GCF_002157225.2. Lineage (NCBI taxonomy): Bacteria > Pseudomonadati > Pseudomonadota > Gammaproteobacteria > Cellvibrionales > Cellvibrionaceae > Agarilytica > Agarilytica rhodophyticola. The sequence continues at coordinate 5,381,535 of NZ_CP020038.1, read as the reverse complement.
TCGCCTTTTTGATGTGGCTTGGGCAAGACATCCGCCACAGCACGTGCAAGGCTGGGCTTCTCGGCAATATAGAGAATCATAAATAAACGTTAGCTATGTTATTAATCCTGTTATTATATACAGTATAGCAAAGGTGGCAATTGGAATTGTCTATACCCACTCTGGGTTTGTTGCTGTACAACTGTCGGTGGGTAGGTGCCTTTGGCGTTATTTGAATATAATCGTTGGCTCTCTCGATTGCTCTTTCAATCAAGTGTGTGACAATGTGTGCTCGGAGATAGAGTTTAGTAACTTTGTGTTTGTAGTGATTGCTTACTATGGCCTTCGGCACTAGGCTAGAACAACTTAAGTAAGTGCAAACATAGATAGATGTGTTATCAGAGTATTTATGTTTCTTTGTATTAGGCTGCTAGAAGTACTCGACGGTAAAGCTATCGGCCACTTTTTTCGGGCCGAATGATTTTAAAGGTGTATCAATAATATTATGAGAAAAAGGCCGAGCAGTTAACTCGGCAATTTTTAACAAATTGATCGTTTTAATAACCAAACACCGCTTTTTGGCAGTTTAAAAGACCTGCGCCATACTTTACTGTTGCTCCTAAAGGCGTGGCTGTATTCTTTAGGTGCTGGCGGATTTGCCGAGGTGTCCAGGTGGGGTGCATTTGCTTTACTAGAGCGGCCGCGGCGGCAACCATGGGGCAGGCGGCGCTGGTGTATGATATAGGTTCTTTACGGCTATGAGGTGCGGTAGAGCATATGTTTAAGCCAGGCGCACTTATTTCCACTGCTTGACTTTCTTGTAGGCTCGATGGGCCCCAAGATGCTGCTTCTAATTTCCTGTTGTGGTAATCAACAGCAGTGACAGCCATAACTGAAGGACAGCGAGCCGGCTCGCCGACACCATCTTCGCCATCATTGCCCGCAGCTGCAACGATGATACATCCTTCATCCTCCAGTTTCTTCGCTGCTGCTTGGTAAGCTGCACTGTATTGAGCATTTTTGTGGCAAGGCTTTTCAGTGAGGCTCATGGAAATTACATCTATTTTTTTTTCTAAGCACCATAGCATACCTGCTATAATCCGTGATTTTATTCCTTGTTTTTCGCTATCGAGTACTTTAACCGCGTAGAGCTCTACTTCCGGTGCAATCCCATAAGTATGTATGCCATTATGTAGTGCCGCGATAATACCTGCGCACTGTGTTCCATGTTTATCATCATCGTGCCATGGCAGAGAATGTGCCAATGTGTTGTTATGATAGGAAACAAAGTTTACTCCTTCTTGCACAGATAAATCATTGTGTAAGCCATCTATACCTGTATCCAACACCGCTAACTTAACATTTCTTCCTTTTGTTCTCCGCCAGGCTTTAGTTGCTTTTATCCTATCTAAATGCTCAAACTTATACTTCTTTTTTTTCTTTTTGGACAATGAGTGGTTATGAGTATCTTTGGATCGAAAATCTAGCAATTTATTTACAGTTACGTCACTACCAATATCTCGTAGGGCCTGGATATAGCCGTCGTCGTACAGATCTGATTTAAACTTACCTATACTAGAAACTTCTTCCCCTGCATCTTGCAAAAAGCATTCAGAATCAGCTTCAATGCTAATACCTTGTTCTTTTTCTAATTTTTCCCGCTGTTGATCGCTCAACTGTGTAACATATGCATTGATATCTTTAAACTCTAGAATATCATTGTCTTTAACCAAAGATTCGGGATCTCGTATATCCTCTTTTGCATAAATTTCTATCGCATCTTTGGTCGGTTTACCACCAGGGTTAATTATTTTCTTTTGTTTATTTGTAATCGGGTGTTCAAAAGTAATAATAAAAGCATCTTTCATCTCTTTTCCCTCTTGTTTTATTTATAGTAATAATTATTAAAATTCATAGCCTCCACCCGTACCACACGACTGGTCAGATCCTTTTCTCTGAATATCTTTAAATACAAAGAAAACCCCATATTTATTATTATTAGAAATATCTTTATACTGATAAAAAATGTCTACTTCCCATTTAAGAGGTTCGCCCAGGCCATCTTGAAGATAGGCATTAAAATGAATATGTTTCATATAATTTCCTACTTCGACTGGAGGTCGGTATGTGTCGGGGTAAATATTTAGTTGGCAGGGGAGGGAATCAAATGGTTTTATGATATTTATAGTAGGTGGTTTCCTCCCAGATTCATCAAGAAAAATACATTCCATAGTATCATTTTGGATGCACCATGGTAGTTGTTGGTAGTGCACATAAAAATTACTATATTTAACTTCCCATTTAAATGTTCTCGTACTATCAGTAAATTCGCCTGAACCAGTGCGAGTATTATTCTCGTGATTTTCCATTACTATCTCCAATATTTTTGAGTTAAGTTGTCAGAGCTACCTTTAATGTAAGAAAGAGTAATTCTGATAACTTAGTAGTGTTTAGCGAACAAAACTTATCTCAGGAGGAAAAAAATATTATGGAAGTTTTAAATGAACTGTTAGATATTCAATAAATAAGAAAAATTATTCATATCCACCACCGCTTCCGCTGCTGTGATTTAGTGTGCAGTGCTTGTCATTCTTAGGGACAACCGCTTTAAAAGAAAAGATAATGTGGAGTTTTGTTGGGTGAACCTCATCCTTTGGATGCTTGCTTTGCTTTATAACTTCTACACACCACATGTCGCACTTGCCTATCATTGCCTCGAATGTGATTAACTCAAAATGTTCGCTAATATGAGTAATACACGGAGTACTCATATAATCCCATACTAGTGGTTCTCTATTGGAAGTGGGTCTTGAGATTGTCAATTTATAATTACCATCATTATTGATGAATAATTTTAAAATATCATTTTTTTGAAACCATCTAGATAGCGGGCAACCGGCTATTATCTCAAAATTTGAGTCTTCTATAATGCAAGTAAATAATTCTTGATTTTCCATTTGCTTGGTCTCATTATATATTATAAGTTCTAACCGTGCTTAATTTTAAAGCTTGCTTGATCTATAATGTGATTATCCTCTGTTCTCTTAAGAATATAGCGGTAATTACCTCCCTTAAAAAAACTCTTCTCTACATTCACATAAATAACCAAAGCTGAATTTGGTGTTAGCTGTTTTCCTTGCCATAAAAGAGTATTACTCTGATTATAAATACTAAGCGTGTATGTCTGTGGTGATCCTAAAGTAGAAGGGGCTTGAAATCCCAAAACTAGGTTTTCAGTTGATGAGTCTAGGAGAATGTTTTCTGTGGATGAGCCGTTCCCATTTCTTGTTACATTAGTACCAAGCACGTATACAGCAGTACCGACACTCGGTTGTGTATCGGTTTGTATAGTCATTAGTGGTATTAATATAATGGTTGCGGCAATTGCACCCCAGGCGGTTTGAGGAACGGTTATATACTTAAGGAAGCTAAAAGATTGTGATTGTTTTGTATTTTTTTCTTGTATTTCGCTTTCTTGTATTTGCTGTAAACCCTCGAGCAAGCTATCAGCCAATTCAACTTGTTCTAATAATTCTGGGTTTTCCATACACTCTACTTGAAAATTGAAAACATCTTCTTCGCACATTTTTCCTCGTACATAGTCATCAACTCGTGGGTCGACGGTGACGGTAGATGAAGTATTAATATCTACTTGCATAGATGCCTCCGGAGTAATTCTTACTGCCGTTAGTAATAAGTGTTATTGTCTTTATCATTATCTCACTATGTGTGAGGTTTCTTTCCATTAATAAAGATGCTTTCATGGAAAATCCTCATATTGTTCTTCTATAAACTTCTTTAAGCGTTGTTTTGCCCTAAATAACACTCGGTTAAAATGTAAGTCTGACAATTCTAAAGCAAGACATATCTCACCCTTATCCTGCTCTTGTAAATAGTAACGTGTGAGTATCTCCCGGTCTCGATCGGTAGCTAACTCTTGTAGTACACGCCTTACTAATTTACCTTTGCGTTCTCGCTCATAGTTGTTGCTAGGGCCTGTGTCTTCATCGTCAGTCTGTTCAATCTCGTTATTATTCTTGCTACTCTCATTTCGACGAAAGTGCATAATCATTTGATTATTGCCTGTCTGCAAGATAAATGCAGCGAGCTTATCTGGTTGACGAACTGAACCATCGCGAACCTTTTCGATCACTATCCGCCACGTTTCTTGGCATATATCATCCGCTATTGCAGTATCACCATTGGCCTTGCGCCTTAATGCATACATCAGTCCTCGCTGATAGCGCTGTATCATATGTTTTTCAGCAAGCATATCTCCCTGCTGAATACGGCTAACCAAATCACTCGCTACTGCTGGTTCAGGATTAGAACTCACGCCAATGTTCTCCGTTGCCAAGAAATAAAAAACCTGCCCAATAATACGGGTGGCTCCATTTTGATATTTTACTTAGGTTTAAACGCGCCTGTTGTAATGCTTTAGCTGGTGTATATTTATTGATAAATAATTGTCGGTAGAAATCTTCCATTAAAAAAGCTGTGGCCTCATCTTCCACTGGCCAAATAGAGGCAATAACTCGTTTTCCTCCGGCTTTGAAAAACGCACGAGACAAGCCAAGAGGGCCTTCTCCCGAGAGCGTCTTTCCTGATGCAGTGTCGCAACCACTTAATACTACTAGCTCGGCATTAATATGCCATTGGGAAATATCCTGAACTGTTAGATCTTTACCTGTTAGTGTATGCTCTTGTTGAGGGTTTGGTGCTAAAGAGATAGCCGATAATGAAGGATAGTCCCAGTTAACCAAGGCGTGAGTTGCAAAATGTAATATTTCATATTGCTCTAAAGCAGTATCATATATTGCTCGTTTATTTGCCTTATTGCCAACTAAGGCATCAATATCGCCATATTTTTGCCAAAATTTGGCTATCGTGTTTACCTCTTTTTGCACATATGGTAGTGGTCGAAGTTCAGCGTTACGAGTTATTGAGTGCCCGTTTTCAAACAAGGGTTCCACTTTAATTTGGTGTGGGTTAGCAACTAATAATAGTGTACCTGTTTTATAGTCAACAGGAGTTTCCCTTTGCAACTGTTGTTGCGTTGCGATGGAGACGCCATAGGTAATAGTGTTATTGACTAGCAATGGTATCTGGGTTTTGGGGTTATATAGCGCGGAAAAAGGGACTTTATGTAATGGGCCGTCAGGGATAATTAATAGCTCATTGTAATTCTTAAGGTCTTCTGCGATATCTCCTAGGATAATTTGGCTCAAGTTTTGGCGTTGTTGGTGTTGTTGTTGCCAAACTTTATTGCTTAGTTTTGTTGTGGGTAAAATCGCTAATTCTTCTAGTAATGATTTAATATGATGATTCAGTTCAGATTCAGGAGGTAATCTGACTTCTTTTAATTGCTCCTTGCTCATTAACCATAGTATGGACTGTTGTTCCGTAGTGAAAAAGTAGATAATAGCTTTTTGCAGCGGTAAATTTTCTCTGTAATCTTTTAAGTCTGCGGTATCAATTGCTGTTAATACAGAGTTTTCTGATGATGATTTTTTTTCCAGAAATTCTCTAAAGCTTTCCTCTATTAATCGCTCTTCCTCCTCATTAAATGTATAAATATTTTGCGATATGTTTGGTGTGGTAGCTTTCTGAGTTCTTTTTGGGAAATTACCGTTATCCCTGTTGAGTAAATTACTTTCTAATAAATTCTCATATAATGTTCTTGCTTTAAATGACTCTGCACTTATTAAACCCATTTGTGGCTGATAATGACTTTCTTGCGAGGTGTCTAAGTACAGCATTGTTTTCAATTCATAGTAGGTCTTTTGTAAAGCAAAGTATTGTTGACGTAGGTCGTCTCGTAATAGTGTACTTCGGATGTTCTCTATAGTTGTTATGGCGCGATTTATATATGCTAAAACTTCATTTCTTGGAGATTTTAATTTGAGTGAGGCTTGTGCGGCAAGATAGTTTGAATGTGTATAGGAAAGGTCGTCTCTGTTTTCTTCTTGGTGGCTTAGGACTTTTTGCAATATATCCAAAGCTTTTTCACTTTGGCCTAAAGCGATATATATTTCTGCGAGTTGGGCAAGATTTCTGTCAATATAAAACTTGTCTTTACTTGTTTTAGCTAGATTGAGTATGTTTATTTGGCTGTCAAGCGCTTGCGTATATTTTTTCTGTTTAATATATGAAGAAACTTCTGCCGTGTAGAGGTTTAATTTATGTTGATCCGTTGTTTTTTCATGTGGGAATTCCAATGCGCGTGAAAAGTGAAAATGGGATTTTTGGTAATCACCTAGTTTGGAGTATAATTTTCCTAGGTTAAGTGATACTGTAATTAGATCACCTTCTGCTTGAACATTTTGATAAAGCTTACGTGTTTTTTGATAAAGTTCTAAGCTTTCCTCAAGCCGGCCAAGTTCCATATTGATACGTGCTTGTGCTGCCAGTATATGTCCTTGCCAATGAATAGTATTTAATGTTATTGCAATTTTATTTGCTTTTTTTAGAAGTTCCAATGCATAGAAATAACGGCCACGTATGGCATTTACAACTGCCATGTAATAGAGTGTCCGCATTCTAAAACCGCCATGGTCATCACGCGCGGCAAGGGTATAAGCTTGTCGATGGTATTGGCTGGCAAGTTGTAATTCATTTTTTCGACGAGCGAGTAAACCCATAGTATTAAGAACAGCTGCCTGCTGCTGGGTATCTTTGGCATTCTTAAAATATTCAAGCGAACGTTTTAAATGCTCTAATGACTTTTGGTATTGACTACGCTGAGTCGTTAGTTGCCCTAACTGATGATGGATGTATCCTAGTAAGTAGTTTTTTTGCCATTGTATTAAATCTGGATTTTTCTTTGCGTAGTATAGAGAATGTTGAAAGTGTTCCTGTGCTTTATTGTAGCGCCCCTGTGTATATTCGTCGCGCCCTAAATGAATATATGCGATGGCCGCTGCGTAGTAATCCTTATCATCTACCGCGATTGAGATGATTTCTGAGAATAAATCAGGCCTTTTTTCATGAATACTTAAGCCGCTTGCGGAGTCGCCTGCAAGGAAGTACGTATTTTTTAACTCCTCTCGATCTTTTATTTTGAGCCATTGCTCAATCGCTTTTTCATAATAAAATAGAGATTTCTTAAACGCGTCTTCGAGTAATTCTTTCTGATAACGAAATGCCTTTTCAAGGTGTTGTTCTGCTATGAGACGCTCGGGCTGGTCGACACTAGAATATATATTAGTAGCAATGTTTAATTCGCCTTTGATATTGCCGTCCCCAGCTCCTATTCCATGAATAACAATACGACATTGTTTACATTTATGGCTATTTATAAGTAAACGTTGCCTCCTGTAGAGGTCTTTAAATTGTCCCTCTGCTAGTATTTTTTTTTGTGGTGATTGTACCAGAATTTTCACTTCAATAGCATAAGAATTCAATAATAATACTAGGAACTGATTTGGTTCAAGAGTGATTGGGATGACGAGTGTCTGTTGGGAGTTAAACGGGATTGCTGAATTTAGTTTACTAAGTTCAATGACTTTTTCGATAGCTTCATTTTTATCTCTATTTTTTTCTGCAGAAGCGTAACTACATAGTGCCAGACTAATTCCCAAAAGAACATGCAGAACGACTAGTAATGGTTGGTAATTATTTTTAAAAAATAAACGCATTTCATCACTATGCCTAAAACGTTTTTCTTATCTTGGAACCTCGTCATAGACTATGAGAGCTACTAGTCTATCAGCACCACTACTTTGCCAACACTGCTACAGTATCATGCTGCACAAAGCCAGTCGGCAATGTAGATAAGAAAGAACAGACGGTCAATTTTTTGATTATAGTGTGGTTGTTTTTTCATAAATATGGCAGACGTCTCTTATATATTAATCTGGTCTGAGTCAATCTGCTTTTCATCAATCCAACTTTAAACAATCCACTTTAATCAATCCTTAGCTAATTGATCCACCAGCCAATATACATAAATAATCTATACCAACTATAGATCTTATATTGCCAGTAGATTTTTATTATAGCCTTACTGCTTTATCCAGCGATGGTTAATTCTAACGACCATATCTTTTCTTTGTCTAGTTATGAATAATGATTTTGATGTCAAAAGTATAGGCGTTTGCTTTCTATATTTCGATACTTCATATAACGTGCTGAGTTATAGGGATATTACAATTTTAATGCATATAAAATCACATACCTTAGTTCTACTATTGCCGTTTTTAGTAGGGTGACCCATTTAAAGGTTTCGTTGGTAATAGTTGTTGAAATAGAATGGTGTTTTAAATCGTGCCAATTTTCCATTGCTGTTAAAAAGTTCTGTAAGCTGCAATTTCATGGTATTTAAAAAGATAACTTTACATAAGTAATAAAGCTTTGAGACTATTGCGCCAAAATTAATAGTAAGGTGCTTTATTGTGGATCAACCTGTATTTTCTGAGCAAATCAAGCGTTTGATAACGGATATATCAAAAAAAGACAGTGCCGGATTGGTTCTCTTTGCTGCGCGTTGTGCTCTGAGAGTGTTTCCTCTTGTGGTTGTTAATGACACCAACTTTTCATACTGGTCAGAAGGACAGCGTGCGTTCAATCTTCTGTCTACTTGGCGAGCAGCAATTGCTAATATAGTGGACTTTCCGTATGACCCTCGATTTCTACATGAATACGCCTCTAATGCATTTTTATCAGCCAACTATGCTTCTGATCATAGTTATACATATCTCGCTTATAAAGCTATTGCCCATGCGAGTATGGCTTTTTACGCCTATGCCACAGAAGATAAATACCTAACAAACCTGATCGGCTCTTCATTAGCTGCCTCAGAGAGTGCAATTGCTGCTTGTCGTGTTTTAGAGAGTTTAAGCAAAAATGAAGAAGAGGAACAATATAAAGAGCTGAATATACTCAATGAGGGGACAGGAGATATATTAAAGCATGCACCTTTGTGGATCGATATTTTCCCCCCAAGTGAGTATCTAACCATAGTTGAAAAAGTGTTACCTAGTGCTCTAGATAACTTGGCCGAAGAAGAGAGTAGTTTATCATCGCAAACTAGTCAATTAGTGCATGCTGTTGTGCCTATTTATCAAAATTTATACACAGGGACTTACTCTAAAAAATCTCTTATGTATGAATGGGAGCAACTAAATAGATACTTTCAGAGTTACGAAAAAACGAGTGACTCGGTGGCTGTTGATGAGAAAATAGGAGGCACAGAAGATACTACAAGATATCGAGCTTCTCAGCAGTTGAGCTATCAAGATGCAAGTACACATGATGCTTTAGATCGTAAAAAATTAGTGGAGACTCTTGCTGGTTTCTTACTGCACCCGGCCAATCATCATCACCAAACCATTGGTCTGCTAGGTGACTGGGGGGTAGGTAAATCCTCGGTCATTAAACAACTAAGAAACCTTTTGATTAAAAAGCGAGATAAACAAGATTTTTTACTTGCGGAGTTTAATGCTTGGGCCTATGAGCATACTGACAATTTGCAAGCCGGAGTCGCACAGGAAGTAATACGAACACTTTCGGAACGATTGCCCAGCGATAATCGTTTTTTATGGGTGATTAAGCGTTTTTTTCTTATTACGCGTTTTGCTATACGTTTACACGGTAAAAAATTATTATCTTTAATGCTTTTACTTCTTTTGGTAGTGATTCCCCCTTTTTTCGAAGCTTTTAATCAAATGCTGAAATCTCTTTTTCCTCAGGCTAAACACGCAAAGGAAATAATTATTATGACTGGAGGTGTTGGATTTTTATTATTTTTGTGGAAGCAGCTAAAACCTGTATTGGCAAATCCTATGGCAAAAGAGCTGCTGACATATTTAAAACTGCCGAACTATGGTCATCACCTTGGCACTATTCCTGTAATGCGTGAAACAATCAAAACTTTGTGCAATATCCGCCTGCAAAACTTCGGTAAAGAAAAGCGCTTACTCTTTGTTGTCGATGATCTTGATCGTTGTGGTCATGAGGGTATTGTTAAAGTATTTGAAGCCGTACGTCTAGTCTTAGATATTCCTAACGTTACAGTGGTTATCGCTGTGGATCAGCGTATTGCCTTAGCTGCTTTAGCTTTACATTATAAAGAACTGGCTGATTTTCATGAGTTGCGCAGTTCTAAAGCAATTGCTAGAGATTATCTTGCCAAGGTTATACATATTCCCATTACTCTAAGTGAGCCTAGTAAGAGTAGTGTTCACCGGTATTTACATGATATATGGGAAAAGACGGAAGCTGCCATGGATAAGGATACATCTAATCAAGCTTCTGATGAATTGAAAGAAGATGCACAAATTAGAAATATCATTGAAGAAACAGAGAATAAGATTTTATATGGTGAAAGGCAAGAAATTGAAAATCCTAACGAAAATTTCCATGGTAGAAATAATATAGAAGCAGTATTAAATACTAATGATAGTAAGCCGGTTGATAGTAAGCCTCGCGATAACGAACATGAAGTTAAAATTATCGAGCGTCTTTCAAATATGCAAAAGCAGTCTTTTTTATATTGGCTTGATTATTTTAATTTGAATAACCCCCGACAAATTAAACGCTTAAATAATTGCTATAACCTTTTGAGAAGCTATTATGATGAGGATGAGCAGGCAATACCCTATAGTTCAGAAGATGATGAGCATATAGCCGTTTATCCAATAATGTTAACCTTATTTGTTCTAGAGTATATTAATGGTCTTGACGATATGAAGCGTCGTAAAAAGCTAAAAAATATTATTTTCGAAAATAAAAATAATGTGATGAAATCGGAGAAAGTCGAAGATCCAAAGATCACTGCAGATATTCTAGCTGTCTTATGCAGTCAGTTTAAACAGCTTGTAGTTGTGGATCTAGTAGAGCCTTTTGTGTTGCCGGCTATTGAAATCGAATAATAAGTAGAACAAAAAAGGGGAGGAATGCATAAGTGCTTAAAAGATATTAGCACTGAAGTCAGAAAGCCTAGTTAATGAAAATATCTTGTTCATGAATAGCTACATTATTTTTTTAAAAACTGGCTGAATACGTATTCATGTGTTATTGAAACTCTCAATGTTTTAGTGAATATCGACCTCCTTTTAGTCGTTTTTGAAGGCTAAGACTAATGCACTACTAACAAGTAGGAGAAACGTTAGCTTTTTAGCTAAACTCTTGTAAAGCCTTTTAAACTGGGGCTTTAAGAGTATTTAGGGCTAACTTTACAACAAGCTAGGGTGAGTAAGTTGATCTTACATCCTGGAGTAAATTTATCATCTGCTCTTACATTCATTGTCCGCTAAAATCCATCTTCGGCGCTTCGCATCGACTACCAATTATCAACATAGTATGAAAAACTACGGTTAATATGGCTGATAAAGGCTCTTAACCTTCAAGGAGAGACCCTTAGACAGAGCCACTAAGAACAATAAGAATATGCTGTAAGTAAGAGGTTTTACAATGAAACAACCGCATCTGTCCTATTGGCAAGTTTGGAATGTGAGCTTTGGTTTTTTAGGCGTACAGATAGGTTTTGCCCTGCAAAATGCAAACGTTAGTCGAATACTTTCGGATCTTGGTGCTGATCTACATTCTCTTTCACTGTTCTGGCTGGTTGCACCTGTTATGGGCTTACTTATTCAGCCAATCGTCGGTTCAGCTTCAGATCGTACTTGGAATCGCCTGGGGCGTCGTAATCCTTATATCTTGGCAGGTGCTGCGGTTGCAGCTATTGGTATGATGTTGATGCCCAATGCGCCCTTGTTTGTACAAATCGTTTCACCTATGGTTTTTGGCGCAATTATGTTAGCCCTGATGGATGCCTCTTTTAATGTTGCATTTCAACCATTTCGCTCCCTTGTATCTGATATGGTTCCTGCTGAACAGCGCAATCAAGGCTATTCGGTACAATCTTTATTGATAAATATTGGAGCAATCTTTGGTTCCATCTTACCATTTTTATTAACTAACGTTATTGGTTTAGAAAATACTGCACAAGCTGGTTCTGTAGCGCCATCGGTAACATGGGCTTTCTACATTGGTGCTTCTGTACTTTTAGGCTCAGTGCTTTGGACCGTTTTTAAAACCAAAGAATACCCCCCCGAACAATATTATGCATTTAAGAATTTAGACCCAAAAATAATTGCCAAGCAAACTGAAATCAAGCTTACATTCGCACAAAAGATGCGATCTTTCATTGGTCTGTTCGCCAATATGCCTACGACAATGAAACAGCTAGCTATTGTGCAGTTTTTCTCCTGGTTTGCCTTCTTTATTATGTGGGTATATGCCATGCCTGCAATTGCTCAAAATACCTGGGGGCTGGATGCCAAGTGGTTTGACTCACACTACCTATCCTCTGTTGCGCAAGTACCTAATGACGTTTTAAACGCTAAAGGCGCGGCGGGTGATTGGGTGGGGATTATTTCCGCAGCATATTTCTTATTTGCTGCTTTATTTTCAGTTGTATTGTCAAAACTAGCGAATAATATTGGTCGCAAAATAACATATTCACTCTCGCTGATGGCAGGGGGATTGGGGTTTATTGGCTTTATCTTTTTTACCAACCCAGAGCAAACCCACGTCAATCTTTTAATTGCACAGTTTACAGTGCCAAAAGGCGCTTTGGGATTAATTATTCCAATGCTGGGCGTAGGTATCGCTTGGGCCGCTATGCTGGCCATCCCATATTCTATTCTCGCGGGATCGCTACCGGCAGATAAAACTGGCGTCTACATGGGTATATTTAATTTCACTATTGCGGCACCGCAGATCGTTTCTGGCCTAGTAAGCGGCCAAATATTGACACATGTTTTCGATAACCAAGCTATTTACGTTATTATGTTAGCCGGTGTGTCGATGTTAGCGGGATCTATTTGTGTTTATTTTATTAAAGATGAACAAGATGTAATTATAAATGACATGTCACCAGCTGAAAGTTAGAAGCCTTAATGTTGGCTAAATTTAGCGTCTATAGTATCTAGCTGCTTGTAAATTAGCCTCATAGTTAAGTTTTATATATATGGGGCTACTTGAAATCTATTTTGTTTTTATGATTTGACCAATTTGTTGATTTTCACTCTATAATTTGTTTTTACGCTCGTCTACGATAACGCTCTTTATTAAGAATTAGAGGCCGTTTCATAACTCGATAACTCGCGAATGTGGGTAACACAAGTCAAAAACAACCGAAAAGCGGCGTTTACGTCAAGTAAATGAGCACTTTGAGGTTATTTTTTACGCCGTACCATTGAGTGCAGTAATTATGAAATAGCTTTTAGGATTATTTGAGGATTGTATGTGTAGTAGTAAATGGGTGGTTATTCGTCAACCTAAGCCGACAGCTAAACTCAAGCTTATTTGTTTTCCTTACGCCGGAGGAGATGCTAGCGTCTTTTCGTCATGGGCGGATAAAGTGCATCCTGCAGTTGAAGTTTTGGCCATTCAAGCGCCTGGTCGCTCTAATCGCTTATCTGAACCTGCACTGCGTTCAATAGATCAGATCACCGAGAGCTTATGCTCGGAACTACTCCCTTTTTTAGATCGCTCCTATGCTGTGCTTGGTCATAGCCTTGGAGCTCGTATCGCTTATGAGTTTGTTCACAAAACTCGTCTGAAAGGTTTACTTCAACCTGTGTATTATATCGGTTCCGGTTCCAAGGCGCCCAATGTCCCTTCCCGTGAGGGGATAAGATACGATTTGCCAGATAATGAATTCATCGAGGCTATCAAAGATCTAGGTGGAACGCCAAAAGCAGTTATTGAAAATAAAGAGCTCATGGATTTAGTTCTTCCGACTTTAAAAGCAGACTTTTTCTTAGTTGATACTTATAGAGCGATTCAGCGATTGCCACTAGATATTCCGGCTAGCATTTTTAATGGTCTTAAAGACTATGATCTTGACGAAGACTTCAATGCCCAGTGGCAAACACATTTTTCTGAGGTTTTAGAATTTAAGACTTTTGATAGCGGTCATTTTTTTATTAATGATATGAGAGAGGAATATTTGTTAGCTCTCAATAATTGTCTGACCAATATTGTTGAAAATAAACTTTAGAAACCTGCGCTTAGTCTTTTCTTCATTAATTACACAACTAGAAAAACCACATCATATTCTTATGATGTGGTTAATATTCTATTCAAGGGTAGACATTGATAATCCTATATTACTCCGAGATAGTGAGTTTATATTCGCCTCTACCTTTATATGCTTGAACTTTAAAGTAATATTTTCCTCTCGGTGCGTTAAAGCTTATTGATTCGTTATTATTTTGGGATCTAGACTCTTTAATAACTTTCCATCGGTTCGTTTCATCTAATTGATACAGATATAAATCAAAATCAGCGTCAGAATCTCGCGGTCCTATCAAAGTTGCTTTTAACGTACCGCCTGCATAGTCTATATAATCCGAACCACCAGGATGATTCTGGGAGTAATCTGCTCCGCTGCCTCTTAGGTTACCTTGATAAGATCTTCCTGAATTATCGGAACCAGAACCAAGTGTCACATTCTTCCAATCAGAGTATTCACTTACGCCACATGAATAAATTGCTCTGACGCGGAAATATGCTTTATCTATACCATTTTCGTTGTATACCTGGGACTCATTTAAACGAATTTCCATCGAATTATAATAAGTGGTAGGGTTGTCACCATTCCAAATTTCTATTTGATAATAGTCGGCATTTGTTGATGTTCCCCATGAAGCCGTGAACGATCTTAGTTGGCTATCGTAATAACTCAGATTTGTTGGAATTTTAATTTTACAATTACCACCGCCTATATCGCTTACAGGTGCCGTTTCTGCAAAATATTCAAAGCTATCGGCATTGTTAACGGCTCTATTAGGACTATTTCTCGCCATACTCTGAACGCCCGAGCTACCATAAACATGATCGTCGGTATCTGCAACATTATAAAAATGGCTTAACTCATGGATTAAGGTCCCAGCTTTCGTGTTTAAACCACTGTCATTATAAGCTGGCCAAAATGATTGACAAATGTAAATTTCGTAGGGGGAGTATGGATAAACATAAGCATAATAGTTTTCATCACAGTCGCAATTGTAGACAATATTTTGGTTATAGAATGCGTCACTTACCCTTTCAAAACCGGCAACAACTGTGTTGTAACGCGTAGATGTAGATTGGCCAAACCATTTTTCATAATGATCGCCAGGGGAATAATATGCATTATTTTCAAGATAGCGCCGGGAATTTCGTGTTCTAGACTTCGCGCTATCTTCAGCTTCACCCAGCGATTGCTGTTGTGAACTACTACAGTAACGGGTTGAAGATTTATACAACTTGTGGGGTTGACTGCCTGGCGTTTTCTTAAATTGCGCACTTGGCTTTGCCTTTTTTCCTCCATTCATCCAGATACTAAGCTTGTTCGATTCTACCAAACCTACGGGGTGAATGACCTTATTTGTCTTATTATTACTTAGAGGGTTGAAGGCATCGACAATCAGCTGAATATCGTATCTACCTGGAGCTGATAAATCATAAGCGCTGGCTAAGTTCATTGTCACTACATGATTTTCGTTCGGTTGTAAAACTAAGTAGTCATTTTCTGTTGGTGGTGCTCGTTTAATAATTCGCCCAGAATAATGAAGTTTCTTACCGTCTCGAATGACATTAAATATTCTACTATCAATTCTTCCTTCTCGTAATTTCCAGCGTAATATTCTTACCGGTGTGTCTAAGGTGTTTGTCACTGTAACCGTCACATTCCTTTCATGAGTGTCATCATAGTAATTATTGATATAGATTTCGGCTTTTAAAATATTTTCTTGCGAAAATACGTTTGCTGAATTAAATAGTGTTATTGAAAAAAAAAGAAAAATAAAAATTTTTGTTTTTTTCATAAATATAACCTTATGTTTTTATAGGCGCTAAAAATATTTTAATTTTCACTGTAACTTTTCCTAATATTACTGGTATATAAAGCATGAATTACTCTAGTCACGAAAAGAAAAAATAATGTTAAAAATATTGTTCTCTATAAGCAAAAAACACACAGCTATAATTTAGGCTTGAAGTATTTGCTTTTAGTATATTTTTTTAACCTATTTGATGGTAATTGATAAAAACGATATTGTTGTTTTGTAAAATAAATTTTATAAAAGGAGTTGTGTAAAAGGAATTGTGTAAGGTGAATTGTATAAAATAAATTTATAATTTTATTTTTCTTAGTTAAAATTAATTCAATTAAATTTTTGAATTCGTATTTGTTAAATATATTTCATGTCAAACATGTTCATTGATGTAAAGATAAGTTGGGGTTGGATGGTTATGAGTCAACAATAGTAGGTTTAATAGTAGCTTTAATAGTCGCTTTCAATATTCCACTCTATGGTTGATCGAATACTCATTGCAGAGGCAATTATTGGTGTGACCAATTTTTTTAAGTTGTTTTGATATGTTTTTTGATGGGCAAGATATATATGATATTTATTGTGAATGATAAGAGGGGCTGCTCTTAGATAGCTCTCAACTATCATTCAACCATTCATTCTCTCAATTATTACTCTCTCAAGTATTATTGGTGTCAAAAAATGTGAAACTGACGTTGCATACAGTCTCACTTCAGTTGAATTTAGTAGCATCTAGTAGATACAGGTATAACTTTACTTTTATTGATTGAGTAAAAGCTTACTTTATAAAAATCACATTACAGTGATATTTTGAAAAATATAGATGCCAAATAAAAATAATAACGTTGTCGCCATAGCGACCGTTGCAATCATCATAATATTATTACGTTTTTGCAAGCGCTGAAGGTTTTGCTCATTATTCTGTTTGTGCTCAGCAATTTGCTGCGAAAATAGATCTTTTATTGAGTTAAGGTCATCTTCATGCTCTTGTTGCAGGTTTTCAATACGCTCGCTCAAGCTCTTGTTATCGTGAGCAATAGTATAGTATTTCCTCGCCAGTTGATCCTCCGTTTCAAGCTGCCGTATTTCATTTATGAGGCTATGGCCAAAGTCTGAAGGCGAATTAAAAGATTGATCTGCATATTGGTCTAAGATGACATAGCCGTCAGCGTGGCCAATACCGGAATAGATAAAGCGCTCTGTGGAGAGCAAATAATCGATGACTCTAGCATTATTCCACAATTGCATACCTTTATTCGTCTCGGCACCAGCTCGAACAACAGCGATTGCTTTGGGATCGTATTCTGCTATAGCTGCATCGAGATCTTGTATAAACGTTTCTATCTCTGAAACATTGACTACTACCTCATTCCAAGGAACCGCTTCCTTTAGTTCTAATGCTGACCGGTAGTCGAGCAGGGCACGTTTGGTTCCTGCTACTAAAAGGTTCGGTAAGTTTTTTCGATAATTGCGAACAAATTGAGTAAGTGGTGTTTTAGGTCTTTTTCTCTCCGGAATAATATATTTGTCTTTGTCGTCGTCAAAGCCATTCCAGGTGCCGATAACTTCACCGCGCAGCTCTACGTCTAAACCATTGTGCAAAGGTGAAGATTTGACAGACAAAAAGCCGCCAATAATCACGTGTTCATGCAGCTCTGTAGGAGAATGATCTGGTGGGCAACGGAAACTAATAGAACGTTCTCGGCCTTTAATATCACCATAGACGCAAATATTTTTATGCGGTCTTAAACCGGTAACAACACCTCGAATGGTTATATAGCCATGAGGCTCCACTAATTTATAGGCATCGAGAATTTCATCTGGGTATAGACAAGTTAAGGTAGGATTCGAAGATGCTGTCGCCGGCGTACTCATCGCTATGGGTAAATCTCTTGTTGATATTTAAAGATTCGACATAATAACGAAATTAAATGATATAACCATAATAATTAAATAAAATACTAAAGTAATTTATTATAAATCAATTATTTATACTCGTTTATTTCCACTATTTTGCTCTGGCCAGTTCAAAAGCGTCTTGTATTTTTGTAAAAACGATAAAATCATATGCATGTTTTGTCTATTTAAGATATTTTCATTTATAGATGACCTGTATTAAGACAATATTTGTCTTAATTGAAGTGCTCTTATAAATATTGGAATTTTTTTGTTTGAAAAAATTTCTAATATATAGTTCTTGGTTATAGCTGTTTTTAAATATTTTAAGCATTAATTTTGGTTTTTAATTAATGCAGTAGGCGAAATACATCGCCTGATGTCGGCGTGTCAAATAGATGCTTTTGGCGTCTTTTCAAGGCTGATATTAACTTATTTTTACTGTTAAAGTAGTTAACATCGTATCTTTTATTATCACTAATATTTTTCTAGGTACTTTAGTGGCAGTTTACTGATAAAACAAAGAATACTTGGTTTGTAAATTTTATCGACATTGTTTTTTTTATTTGTGGCGTTCTAGCATTTATTTTATTGATTAAGACTTTAGTAACTGGGTAGGGATTGTGTGTTGTGCTAACAATTTTTCTGATATTTATATGCGATCTACTTTATGGTCAACGCTTTATAAAATAAAGCGTAAGCAGATTAACTAACGCTAATTAACTTTGTTTTTAATTTGTCTCATATTTAGCCTTTTCTCAAATACCATCTTCACTCTTTCTTATACTGAAAAGGAAGGAAATTCCAAGCCTTTATTACTTAAACCTACTGAAGACCTAATCTCAACAAGTTCTACAATTTGGCACTTTGTATGATTAATAGAGTTGAGGTTATCAGCCTTTGCTGTGAGTGAGTATTAAAAAATGCGTTACTTAGTAGGTTTTGGCTTTTATATTTCTTCAATGTTTTTTGCCTTAAACTTTTAGAATTGTTTATTACTCCTGCGAATATCCGTTTGAAACACTATTATTAAGATTATGTGTGCCTTGTTTTGTCCAGCATATGATCGCAAATGGGGTAGTTGGGCTCGATTAGTAGGTGAATAGTGTAGATTTTGATGAGAGACCATGTCCATAAAACGTACTGGTGAACGAGGACATTCCTGTCTGTATATAGTGATGCGTTTATCTGTTATATGTTGTATTTTGCTGCTGATAAACAGCTTCAGCTATGCCGATATTCGCGGCGACTATTATGATCAGAATGGCGTCGCCCGCGCTTATTTTACCGGCAATGTTATATCTCGTATTGATAGTAATATTAATTTTAATTTTGGTACTTCCGCCCCTCTGCCTGGATTTGGCATTGATGATTTCTCTATTCGTTGGCGCGGTGAAGTAGAAATTCCAACATCGGGCGACTACACCTTCATTACCCGTTCGGATGATGGGGTTCGCTTGTGGGTAGATGGAGTACTGGTTATAGATAACTTCACTGACCATTCTGCAACAGATAACACTGCCATAGTGAGCGGCTTGATTGCCGGTCGACGCTACTCTATTGTCATGGAGCACTACGAACGAGGAGGTTTTGCAGTGGCCACTCTATCCTGGGAAGGCCCGGGTATAGCGCGCCAAATTATCCCCGCAGGAGCGCTCTTTTTAGACATGACACCTCCTCAGCTGTCGAATGCCACTTCCCCCTGTTTAGATGGAACTATGACTGTCTTCTTTTCTGAGGAGGTGACCCAGGCAAGCGCAGAAAACCTGGCCAACTACTCTGTGGATTCTGGTGTGGTGCTCACTAATGCCACATTAGGCCCTTCTGGTAATACTGCTGTCATCGAGTTTTTTGGCGGCTCGGGGAACGGCTTTAATCTTGCGGTTAACAATATTGTTGATATTTCAGGTAATGTGATGTCCACGGCACAAACAGTGAATGTGCCTTTATCTGGTAACGGATTGCTCGCTTCGATTTATGATCAAAATGGAATTGCTCGCCAATATTTTACTGGTAATGTCTTCGAAAGAAGAGATCCCAATGTAGATTTTAACTACAGCACTGGCTCACCGGTGCCTGGTATTGTGCCTAGCGACGACTTTTCAATACGTTGGCAGGGGGAAGTAGAGGCGCCTGTTGACGGCAGCTATATTTTTGCCACGGTATCAGATGATGGGGTGCGCTTGTTCTTGGATGGCACCCTCATTATCGATAATTTTACGGATCATGGTGCCACTACTAATACCAGCACCCCGCAAACCCTGGTAGCCGGCCAGCGTTACTCTGTTGTAATGGAATACTACGAACGTGGAGGTCAAAGTGTCGCCAGTTTACAATGGCAAGGCCCCGGTATTTCTCGACAGCCAATACCTACTGAGCAGTTGTTTTTTGCTTGTAATACTATCCCTGTGAGTACGATCGCCGAATGGCGTTTAGACGAAGCTGGGTGGAATGGCAGTGTTGGTGAGGTTGCTGATAGTAGTGGTAACGGTCTCAATGGTAGAGCGATTAATCTTGATGATTTACCGTCCACGGCAATGAGTAATCCTGCATTAAGTGGTGATCCAGGGACTTGCGGTTATGGTGTCTTTGATGGTCTGTCCGATGGCTATGTGCAGATTGATGACCCTGGAACCAGCTCGATTTTAGATCTTGATACAGAGTTTTCAGTCACCACTTGGATTTTTCCAACTGCTTTGCCT
The DNA here is from genome assembly GCF_002157225.2 of Agarilytica rhodophyticola. Classification (NCBI taxonomy): domain Bacteria; kingdom Pseudomonadati; phylum Pseudomonadota; class Gammaproteobacteria; order Cellvibrionales; family Cellvibrionaceae; genus Agarilytica; species Agarilytica rhodophyticola. The sequence continues at coordinate 5,361,131 of NZ_CP020038.1, read as the reverse complement.
ACGGGTGTCGGAGGACTTCATACCATAGTCTCTAAAGATGAAAACTTTGAGTTTCATCTCACCCCAGCAGGGCAAATCTTCTGGTGGTGGGGGCGCACTGGTGGTCGCTTACTTACTTCTACGCAAACGGTTACCTTAAATACCTGGAATCATGTTGCCATTACTTACGCCTCTGGCCAACAAGCAATATATATTAATGGAGTAATAGCTGGTACAGGGACTTCAACAGCCGCTATTACCACCAATGACGATCCGGTATTAATCGGCACAGACCTCGACTTTCATAGCCGGCGCTTCACCGGATTAATCGATGAAGTAAGGATTTTCGGTAGCCAGTTAACTGCGGTACAAGTAAATGCGGTGATGAATGATCGGCATATTTGCCCAATGTCTAGTGTTGATCACTATGCTATTAGTCATAGTGGTATTGGTCTCACCTGTGAAGCTGAGAATGTCACCATAGTGGCTCACGATAGTTTACATGTGCCCGTGGATGTGGGTGGGAGGTCTATTCAAATTAGTACAACATCTTCAAGTTCAGGCTGGAATCCTACTGACAGTAACTGGAGTTTGGTCAGTGGAGGCGGAGTGTTAACCTTCCCAGGCGCTGGGCTTGCGGAGTATCAGTTTGCCAGTAATGAGGCCTCGGTTACTTTAGCTTTGGCAAATATTTCACCTGCTCTCATCGATATTGATATTGTTGATATTGCCAATTCAGCCTTAACTGATGATGATGGAAGTTTGGAAGATCCCTCACTAAGTTTCCGTGAAACTGCACTGCGCTTTTATAATGATGCCGATGGGAATGGTAATGCAGACGGTAACGACCCTATCGCAAGCCCAGTTATTTCTGGGCAAGTGAGTACTCCCTTTGTTTTGAAAGCTATTGAAACTAATACCCAAACCGGTGCTTGCCAAGCTCGTTTATTGGGGGATAGGGATGTAGATTTAGCTTATGAATGCGTTAATCCTTTATTCTGCTTTAACACGGGAGATGTGCAGATTCTGGGAACGCCAATCGGTGAAAATGATGCAGGCTCCGTAAGTAATTATGTGCCATTGCGACTAAGTTTTGATGCCGAGGGCGAAGCCTCATTAAACTTGCGTTTTTTTGATGTGGGGAATATAAGGCTGCACGCTAGGGCAGATTTGCCTGCTACGGCAGACGATCCTGCGATCACCCTAGAGGGCAGTAGTGCAGTTACGACTGTTAAGCCAGCTAACCTGGTTATCACCACTATTGAAACGAGTGGTGGCGCAGCTAACCCTGGTACGAGTGCGGCTGGCGACGGTTTTACTGTTGGCGGTAGCCGCTTTCGAGTGGTTGTAGAATCCCGTAATGCGATAAATGGCTTGACCCCCAACTTTGGTGCTGAGGTTGTCGCCGAAGGTATTACTCTTAACTTGGTTTCCTTAGTGATGCCTGCTGGAGGTAACGCACCTGCGTTAGAATCTCCTGCGAGCTTTAGTTTTGTTGGCACTCAAGGCCGTTTCCAAAATAATTCCGTCAATTGGCCGGAAGTTGGCACGATCACAATTAATGCTACTATTGCCGACGGAGACTATCTGGGATCGGGAGATGTAAATGGAAGTGTGAGTGGCAATGTTGGACGTTTTTATCCTAGTCACTTTCGATTACTCAGCAGTAACCTAGTGCCCGAATGTACTAGTGGTGGTTACAGCTATATGTCGGATCAGCTTTTTAATCATCGACCACTGGATTTTTCATATTCTATTGCCGCCCAAATTGCTAACTCAACTACTGCTCAAAATTACGATACGTCCTTAGCATATCCTGTCACAAGCTTTCTGGCTGTAGCCGAAGACAGCAATAATGGCATAGACCTAAATGCTCGTACACTAATACCTAATGCGGATTGGGAAGATGGTGTAATGGCTGTAACAGGGGGGAATAATGGTGGTTTTTCCCGCGCACTAGTGGGAGTTAACGAAGTGACAGACGGCCCTTTCAATAGCTTGCAATTTGGTTTGAAAACACGTTCTACAACACTGGATAATGTTGACTTTCTGGCGGTAAACAGAACCATGAATGCCGACTCTACAAATGATTGCTTGGCTGATAATAGTTGTAACGCTGTTGCACTCGGTAATCTTGGAATATTCCGCTTTGGACGTTTATTTGGCAACAATGCCCATGGGCCTGAAACGGCTGATCTTGCGGTAACCCTGAATAGTCAGTACTGGAATGGGAGTGAATTTGTTATTCATGAAAGTGACGATTGCACAGCGATTGCAATGGAAGATATTAGCTTTGATGGCAATGATTTAGTAACAGATGGCAATCGTAACGTCGCGCTTAACAGTGGTGCCACCTCCGGTATTTTTACCGACTTTACCCCAGGTATCGAAATGCGTATGAGTGCCGGTGATGCTGGCCTTGTATTCACTGCTCCAGGTGTTGGCAACTTAGGTTCGTTTTTGGTGGGTATAAATCTGTCCGACTATCCTCACCTGCGCTTTGATTGGAATCAGGATAGCAATAATGCTGACGACAGTTCACTGCCAAGTATTAATGTCAGCTTTGGTCGTTATCGTGGGCACGATAGAATTATCTATTGGCGAGAAGTCTTGCAGTAGGTTATTGCCTTGATGAAAATATATAAGCTAACTCCCGCAAGGTCACAAACATTTAACTAGAACTCCCCTTGTAAGAAGCCATTCCTTCACCAGAATGTGGAGTGTAACACAATGTAAAAATATTCCTTTTTTGAATTAATTGTTGTTGTTTTAATAGCTTTTTGTTGGCATGATCCGCCTCGCCAGGATTGCGCAGTCTCGGGCTATAAAAATAATATTAAGGATTATTAAGGATTTTAAATGCATATTAAGAAGTTATCTGCAACGTCATGTCTTGCCATTTTGGGATGCTCTTTCAGTACAGCCTCTATAGCGCTCGAAGAAGTAATTGTTAATGGTCCCACAATTAGAAATGAGCCATTTATATCTGCCCGCCTTGGTGGTGGAGGCTCTGGTGGGGGATTTGGCGGTAATGGTGCTGGTTTTGGTGGCGGTGCTGTAAATAGAATTGCTGAAGAAGAAAGAAAGAGGCTGGAAGAAGAGAAGAAGGAAAAGGAGGCTGAGGGAAAAGAGTCTTGTCTTAAACAGGCGGCTGAAACATTTCACTCGTGTGATCAGAAAGCACTTACTGTATTTAGTCATCGTATACGTGGTTGCGTAGATCAGACATTGACTATAGAGCTATTTGGTCGTGGTAGTGTCGGTGTTGATGCCTCGCGTAGAGATATGAACTGTGTGCGTAATAATGAAGCAGATCGTGAAGTCCAGCGAGCTGCCTGTAGGACAAGAAGAATTTCTCAGGAAAATAATTGTTAGCATTACTACATATTTAGAAGGAATTTTTGTTGAACTTGGCGCAAGAAGCAAAGAAAAAGGAAAACTGATGAAAAGCAAAATATCTATAGCTGCTTTACTATGTCTAGCACTAATTGGGATATTGTTATTAGTACAAAATAATGAGTCAAACAATGGTAAAGTGTCACATCTGGTAGATAAGAATGATGAGCAAGATAGCTCTGAAGCTTCTACTAATGCAGTGGACGAAGGCGATAAAAGTATCAATTTGCCTGATAGCTTTAAAGACATCATTTACCATAAAGAATCCATAGAAAAAGACGATCGCTTTATAGGCTTAACCCAGGCAGAGCAGCATCAACTGTCCGAGTGGGATATGAGAAATGGAAGTTCTTTAGAGCAAAAAGATTTGTATATTAATTATGATAAAAAAACAATATATGCTCTAGCTAAACAAGGAGATATTTATGCCATGCAAGCTGCGGCTTCCCAATTAATAATAGATTTAAATATTCCAGAAGCATTAGACACTTTGCGAGATGCAGCAGCATTAGGTTCTATAGAGGCTCTTTATATGCTCGGAGCAAGGTATGGAGATGCAATTTATTCTTTAAAAAAAGGACATGAAACAGAAGAGCAAATAAGAGATAAATTTAATGTGCCTGTTTTTAAAGATTATAGCCTTGAGAAAAGTTTAGAGATCTTGGCTGCGGCGCATTATATGGCTTCTGCTTTGAGAGGGGATGCGTATGGTGCGGTTGTGCATATTGATGCGTTTGAGAATTATCCTTTGCAGCGAGAAATAGCTAAAGAAGACTGGCCTGCCATTATTAAAAACGCGAACGCTATTTACACGGCTATTGATGAGCGTCGAGAAAAAATGAACGCGGATGAATTTGATAATTCTTATCCTGCGCCCTATGCTCGCTTACACGGCCTACCTAAAGAAAACAATATGTCTGAAAAGTTTTGCGAGATTCTCGAAGGCGATTGTTAAACAGCTATATTTTATTCTTGCTCAACGTCTTCTCTACTTTGTGGAGAAGATTGTATGCTGAATTTAAATGCCGAAACTCGTTTATATATTTAATATTTTATTCGAAAGGTTTTTTTCTGACTACCTGATGTTCAGCGCCTCTCATCTGCTACTTAGATGATAAGAAGTTCTTGTAGTACTTAACTAATCTGGCAAATATCAAGAGTATGTTTAGCGAATCAATATTTCAAGTAAATCTTATATGACTTTGTTCGGTGTCATTGTTTGGTTACACACAAGAAATTCTGCCGCATTCATGGTATTAGGAACGGCGACAGATAATTTATTTAAGCCAGATTGTTGGCGTTGGTCATTGTAGTTCTTAATTAATTTGAGTGCTTGTTTCTCTGTTCGCATTTTTTGCTTAGAGCTAAGAGGTATTGAACCCATTAGACCGGTAGTACTACCTGGCGCTAAGTGTTCTACAAGGCGCAAGGTGCTTTCGTATTTTATGGCGACATTATGGGTACTTTTATTTTTTGCTTTTAACGTTTGGTATTCCTCCAGGTAGCTAGCGGCAAGATAAGTGAGTGGAAAGAGAATGCCGTGTACAGCTGCCTTATATGCCCATTTCCGCCCCTCATGAATATCGTTAGTTCTATGACTTTCGAGCAGCCGTGTACTTAACGCTGCCATAGCATAAGCGTATCCTTGTTTTGCTAGGCTTTCGATTTGTGTTGGGGTTAAATTGACGATATATTTATTTTCGATTAGTAGACGGCCATCAGAGTCGTGAGACACTTTTAGAAAGTTGTCACTACTACTCGCATATGACGCCAATTGATCAATGCTTGTGCACTCGGTTTTAGCCCTGCTACTGTTATAAGCGCTTTTGTTTATGCGGTCTGATTTTTTAGTAGCTGCTTGAGTAAAAGTTGGGCTGTTGGATGCAACTCTATATTCAGCACCATTATTAACATCGCTGGCTTTTATATTATCGTTTTGTCTCTTAATACAGTGATCTGTTTGAAAAAAATAAACGTTTACTACCATCGCAAGTGAAAAGCCAAAGGTAGTGGGTGCTAAGTATGACAGTTTCATTAACATTCGAACTCGGTTACTTATAAATAATAACCTTATAGCACTAATTTCCATCGATTTCAGTTAATTTAACAGCTTTTAATGTATGTTTATTGAAAATTTTTGTAAAGGTTATGTAATTTTGATAAAAACTGCGCCCATATTAATAATTAAGAACGCAGGCTAGTATGTTTAATGTTGCGCTATGATTGCATCTTACTTTATTTTAATAATTCCTTAATAGCGCTATCTATACCACTATCTTTCTTAGCTTGACGATCTTGTTTACTTGCAAATGCTACTTTCATATCCACTGGTATGCCTTGATGTTCATACCATTTGCCGTCGGCACTTAATACGATCTGATTCGATATCTCAAATGCGATTTCGCCCGTAACACGGCTAGACACAGGTGCTGAAAAACCTCCATTAGTTTCTTCTCCAATAATTGTTACATTTGATCGTGATTTCATAGCTAAGGTAAATGTTTCTGCTGCACTAAAAGATGTATTGCTCGTTAGTACAACTACAGGTTTTATATATTGAGTATTGCCTTGAGGTTTTACATAAACTTTTTTCAGTGGTGTACGTGTGTTGCCAAACTTTTCCTGAAGTGAATACACATGAGTACGTGTATCGATAAATCTGCTAACAATATCTAAAGCCATTTCACTAGAGCCTCCTGTATTCCTGCGTACATCGATGATGATACCAACAGTGTCCCGCATATCATTCACAATTTCATCGATTGCATTACTTGAAGATTTTATGAGATCAGCAAGGTTAGCCTTCTTTTTAAAATTGTCAAAACTGTTTATCTCAATATAACCTACATTGTTTGATGTAATAAAAGAAATAATATTTTTTTCATCACCGAAACGTTTTATCTTACTAGAATCTGAAGAATAGCTTTCAATTATACTTGTGACTAAGAGGTTCTGTTGTATTGCATGTATGGCAGAATTAACTTCTCTAAGTTCCGATGTTTTATTATCCGCTAGATATTCACGTTCAAATATATCAAATATGCTAGATTTGTTTTACCAGCAAAATCAACGCCACTAGGTCTATTTAAAAGATCATTAATCCCATCTTTTAATGAGCCTTGTACTAGCGTTGTATGGGGGTCTGCTAATGGTGTTAACATCTCTTTGAATAGTTCAAGTAATTGTTTCTCATTTTTGATGCTACTAACTCGTGGCTTGAATCTTGAATAAATTTCATCCCAGTTTGTTTTACTTGCTTCAATACCTACATGGTATTCATTTACCTTGTCCCATAGAAACTTGAAATCGCGATCTGCATCGAAAGTATAGTCTTTGCTTCCTTTTAAAGGCAGTAAACCTGATTTGCATTTTTCCGGTAACGAATCAATACGCTTCCCTTGTTGTGCAGGTTCGAAGATAACCGTTCCTTTTAGTTCCAATATAGTATTATTATCTTTGAATTCTATCGCATCGTTAAATTCTTCTATTGAAAGTTTACCCTCTGCCTGAACTAAACAATTATCTTGTGTATAAGAAAAATCTGTCACAGTGTACTGACTGCCGTCAAATATAATTTCAGTCATTTCACCATAGCCAGGGGAGTCATATATCCCACCCATAAATTGTCTGCTAGTAGATGTAGACGTAGATGTTGATGCTGTAGACGAAGCTACTGGTGTTGTAGCTGTATTATTATTGCTTGGAGTGTTGGATGACGATCCTCCACCTCCACATGCGATTAATGAGACATATACTGCAAGTATAGGGGTTATTTTTAAATAGTTTTTCATTTATTTCACCGCTTATGTATTTGGAAAGGTATTGGGTTGATTACCTTTACTAAATTTTATGGTGAAGACTATATAAAATGTAAATGAATGAAAAGTTAACTCAAACTTAACGTAAGCTTAACGTTACAAATAGCGAATAAATAGTTACATATAAATATAGATATTAATTCTTTACGAAAAGAGTCAGGAATTGAACAATAATTTTTAAACTATACGATTTAATTTCGTATGAAAATACTCGTAGTCTTTTATGGTAAATATTTGATCTATTTAAGATTTTTCTAATTTTGGATGCTGTTAAGGAAGGGGTATGTTGAAGCAATCTAATAGCTTGCTATAGATGTTGGCTAAATATATAACTCCGTTTATAAAAATCAGTCAACAGGGGTAATGATCGTATTATGTAACAGTATGTTTCTGTACCGTATGTTTTTATATAGTATATCAAGCAAATATTTATGCTAGACATACTATATGTAATTGGTAAGCTACTCCTATTCTGGAGAAAATTATTCTGTTGCAGAATATCAAAAAAAGAATTGAGCTCGCATTTGTATTAATGTATCGCTATCAGTGGTTCTACCATTTTTCTCTGTAATTCGTGAAGTGTTTAACATGATCTTACTATTTCCGGTAGGGTACCAGTTGAGTCCTAGGGTAATTGTTTGACCTTCTTCTCCATCGATGTCACCATCTAAATCTACATCTGTGTCTCTCAGATTTAAGGTGCTATAGCGGACAGCAATTTCCCACGCACCTGTTTGCCAGAATTTTGAATCGAAATGTGTTAATTCTTTTTTAGGAACTATACCGCTAAAGCTTCCACTGCGCGTTCTATAGCGCCGTCTTTCTCCTGTTAGTGCCCAACTTGCTTGCGCATAAAACCCATTAAAACTTGGATTATTATTTGAGACACTGGAAGTTAAACGGTTAATATCTGCCATGAAGTACTCTGCTTGTAATAGGCGGGGGCCATGACGCAACCCAAATTCCAGGCCTGTGAGTGTATACTCCTGTGTATCTAAGATACGTGGATGAGAAATATTTGAGCCTGAAACTAGTATAGTTTCAGGGCGTGTATTAAAGCGAACACCTCGATTAGCTTTGGGCTTTCTTCTGCTTGCCGACGCTCCTAAATGTAATAACACTGAATCGTTGCGTATGGCTTTCCAGGTTCCTCTTGCTGTTATTGCCTTGTCATTGTTTCTATCGCTATTGGTAAGTTCTAGGCCCGCTAACTCGGAGTCAAAGGCGCCGATACTAACCCCCCAATTTCTACCTCGAGTATTCGCTTGTATACCTGTGCTATAGTCAGGGCCAATAGCTGTTGCTAAAGGTCGCTCCATTAGTACTAGATAATTAGAATTGGATGTTTCAGATAAGCCAAAAGGTTCTTGGATACGCCCAGCAGCAAAATGAATGGGCCAAGCACGATAATCAACTCTAAGGTCTCGAAGTTCTAGTTCGCCATCCGGAAAATCGCCACTTAAGCGCACGCGCCAATCGTCTCCAAGCTTTGCTCGAATACCAAGGCGGGCGCGGCGCCAATCGTTACTGCTCTCATTATTAGCATCAACACTTGAATTTACTAAAAAGTCGTGCATGAATCGACCAGTCAAACGCAAGCTAACACTATCGTTTACATGTGTTTCAATACGTTTGGCTTTTTTTGCATGAGTATTATTAGCTATACCGAATAATAAAGTTAGCACAGCAAGCAATATGACGAAATTTCTTATTTGTATAAGTTTATCTTGAGTTAACATTTTTTTAATTCCATATTAAGTATTATATTCGTGAATTTTTTGCTCTTGCAAAAGCCAATGTCTTGTTGATTTTTGCAGATTCAATTTACGCTGGTGGCTGACTTCGATAATAGTTCCGGGAAACTGACTTAATGTATGCTCAATAATTTTGAATGAATGGGCATCTAGGTGGGCATCAAGCTCATCTAACAGAAGCAAATGAGGGTTCATAAGTAATGCTCGGGCGAGCATGATGCGCTTGCGTTCTCCAAGTGATAAGTTTTTACCCCCTTCGCTTAATTTAGAGTCTAAACCCCGTGGCAAACGTTCAATTATGTCCCCAAGGTTGCATCTTCTAATAATACTATCGAGCTCAGTCTGATTTATATGAGTGTTGGCATAGCTTAAGTTGCGTAGAAGTGAGCCACGCATTAAACCAATATCTGGTGATACTAAAGCAATATTTTTTTGCGATACTCTAATGTTATGGTCACTAACAAGAGGTGTATTGTCTAATTCTATTTGCCCTGTATTTAAAGGCAATATTCCGGCAAGAGTGAATAATAGTGTAGTTTTCCCTGTACCATTTTTACCTTCTAAAAAAATGTGTTCTCCGGCTTTTATTTCAAAGTCACTGATTTTTAAAATACCTTCGATACTGATTTTTCTAGCTGATATTTGACCAGTGCTAGTCCCTTCTAACGAAGGTTTTTTTCCTATTTTTATGTTTCGTCTAGGTGAGTCTAAAAACCGTAAAATTTTTTCATTAGATATTTTCCATTGTTGCCAGTAATCTACAATACGTCCCATATCCCGCAGAGGAGTTAATAATAATCCGAGCAGTGTCATAATAGCCGCAATATCTGCACTACTAATGTGCTTTTCAATAACAAGTTGGCTAGCCGCGATTAAGACAAGGGCTGTAGTTAATACTGTTGTTGCCTCAAGTGAAGCATATAATGCACCGACAATATATGCTCGTTTTATTGTTGCATCGTAAAGGGAATGGCTCTGCCTATTCACTCGACGAATTTCTCGATATTCTTGATTATATGCTTGAACTGTGGTTGCCGTATTGATTCGATCCGTAACTGTTGCCGCTAGACGAGCGCGAAACTTTCGTATTGAACGAATTGCTCGCGGTAGTTTTGAACCAATAAAAGTGCACAAAGATACGGCGATTAATAAACTCAGAAAAACAACTGACATCAATAATATCTGTTGCCATGCTAGTACAACTAGTACCACTATTATGGTACTAAACATGACAAGTAGACGTGCTAAACCCAAAGCAACCCATTGTCGTAATCCATTTAAATCGGTAACAAAACGCAAAGCCATAGCACCATGAGAAAATCGTTGAGCCGCACGTAAATCCGCGAACATTAAATGGCGAAATAATTTTAAACGCACTTGTACGATATAGTTCTGGCCTAAATGTTCTGCAGAGACTCTTTCAGCCCACCGCAATAAGGCGATGACAATAGATGCCGGTAGCATCAATATCATAGGTAACGCAGTTTGTATGAATGAATGATGCAGAGTATATTCTGTGTTTTTCTCCAAGGCATTTATACTGTCGAAAAACTCAGCTACCAATCCACTGACAAACAAAATAGCTAGTGCATGTAGTACTCCCAAAATAACTAACGATGTTAAGTATACTTGACGTTTTCCTTGCCAAACGGGGGTGCTGATTGCTGGTAATGCTGTTAACCACATATGACTAGCCCTAATGCTGAACTGAAAGTTCGCTCTATTAGTGTTAAGAGGTTTTTATATAGGCACTCCATTTTTAAGCTGAGTGCCTCTAGATCTATTGTTCACTTGGCAATAAAGATTTACCGAGTTACTAGATTTGAGTTTGTTAATACAGCCCTAGATATTTAACAAATTCGAGAATCTTTCATAGGCTCTAGGCAGTATGACCACATACCTGTGTGAGTTCGCTTTGCTTCGCTACTATCTTGGCGGTCGCTATTGCAGGAGATTCTGCTTTTTTCTCCGTTTGAAAGTGTTGAAAAAACTTTTTAGGTAATATGGCTTGTAGGCTCATGGGTGATGAAAGCTCTTCTGCCGTAATTGGATCACTTGGGATCAAAGCTTGTAATTCACGCATTGCTAAAGGAGATAGCGTTAAACTACCACTTACACCTAAAACTGGAAGTTGTTGTTCTTGTAGCCAGTTGTATCCTGCATATGCACCTAGAGCGTCTGCTGCCGCAAAAAAGATACCGTCAACTTTGGATTTAATAAGTTCGGATTGTAGTAAGAAGCATGTTTCCGGATGAGAAACGCCATCAGCAATCTCTGCAACAATAACGTCGACATTTTCCTTTGCAATATTATTTAGAAGAGTTTTAGCGGTAGTAATCAGGGTCGATTGGTTTGCTAAATAAGTAGAAGGCAGGCCAGCATCGGTAAAATCTAATACTCGTTGTGCACCTGAATCAGTCATTCGCCATAAATCACCACCAGCACCGGTACCAGTTAATTTTACAGCACCCACAGAATAACCCATGGCTGTAAATCCTCTTATCAAGCTACAGGCTGTATGAGTTTTTCCTGAATTCATCGATGTGCCACATGATATGAATAATGGCACTTGTTTAGCTTTTGGTGATGATGATTCTGGTAAACTAAAGTCTGATAAGTTTATAGCTTTTCCTTTACCGTCAGCGAGTACACCTAGAGGACGAATTTGAGTTGCTTCTTTCATGCGTGAATGCTGTGTCGTTGCGGTTGCTGCCAACCCTCCTGCTGCAACCATGTCACACGTTGATAGATTATGTGGTACTAAGCCTTCAAACTGATCAGGTGCATATCTATTGCCGTAAGCTAGTACAATGAGGTCTCCAGGAGCTAAGCTCGCTCGACGGCCATCGACGAGTTCAATACGTTGATGTTGACCTATTTTATCTATCTTCGCTAATACTACATCACCAGGATGAGGGCGGTAGGGTTCGCGTATGAGTAATTTTGCCTTTTCTAAGTCTACTCGTCGGCATGCGAACGATACTTTTGCATCATTAATTTGTTGTTGCTGTAGGGTGATTTTCATAATGTTCTCCACAAGGATAGCTCGTAGTAAATAGGTCTGATACCTGTTAATAAGTGTGTTTAAACAGGTAACGTCCAGGGAGAAGAATTTATTCCCAATTATTTTTATAAATATATTTGTTGTTGTGACCTCGTATTTCTAGAGGCCTAAGAGGATACTGCTCGGTTTAATCATTGTTCATGTGTGTTCGTCAGTATTCTATAACTAAAATAGAGGGTTACTAACCTGTGGCATTATATGTTGGTTTAATAGCAGCGCATGGATACACGTATGAACTCCTTAAAATCAAGCCGTTTCGTATAAATGCACTGTATTTTAAAGGACGATGGCTAAATATATCGTGACGATATATTTAGCCGCCGGGTTAATAGTTTGTATCTTCTAGCCACTGAAAAACCATATTGGATTATACCACAAAGGAAGGTATTTATGAGGGTTATTTCGGGTTACTGTTTACACGTAATTAGGAAGCTAAAGAATCGTGAATATATTGTTACCTGGGCCAATATTCTTTGTTTTTCTTATCAATGTAGTAATACGTTTTTCATTAGAAGAATCTTGTGAAACCCATTTGGTTTTAAGCAGACGATCATAGAGGGCACTTAATTCTATAGCCTGTTTTCTATCTGGAATTGTCTCTCTACATTTATATGCTTGTATTTTATGACAGCATTGATGCGCATTGTAAAGCAACGATGCTTCTTCATTACTAATGATGTTGTCATATTTAGCAAGTTCTAATAGTTCAACAAAATGTTGGCAATGGAATTTATAGTAAAGTAGACCTTCTATAACGCCACTTACCATAAAACAATAAGACATCCATGATTGACTACCAAATGCATTATGTGCTTCTAATGCAAAGCGAGCTAAACGGCGTTTTAATGCCTTGTGCTTAATATGTGGAAAAAGCATGGTATAGTCTTTTATACCATTATGGTAAACAGTGAGAGTTCCAGAGCTTTGATATCCGTTATCCCAGGCGATACCTGGCGTAATCATCGTATCATTAACAAGTTCGTAGGGTGGACAAGTGAAATTTATATCTGTGTGAAGTGTGTGATCGATGTTTAAACGTGTATTAGTCAGTGCATAAGCTGGGAGAGTGGGAATTTTAAATACTAAATAGTCGTTATAACAGTTTTCATCCCCAGAAGCGCGTATCAATTCGGGGTGCTCTAATTGGAAAATAGTAACTAGCATCTAAGTGCTATCTCCATGTATTTAAGTGCAGGCATTCAAGTACAGGTATTCTGGTGTGGCTCTTAATTGAGACTCTTAGTTGAGACAAACAAGCTATAGAATAAGCTTTTGTAATAAAGAGTAAAGCTACCAGTTGGCAAAAAAAACTTTCCAATAGAATTGTTTCAAAGTGTAATTGCTTTTTAAAATGAGTGTTTGAATTTCTGTGGGCTCAATATATCTCTAATAATCTAAAATCAAACTCAATAAAATCGATAATTGCTCGTGAGCATGCAGTCGTTACTTGTCTTTCACCAGCTAAAATATCGTAAGGTTAATCCCACGTTATAGGAATAGTTTTTTTTAATTAGTTTGATTAACAATTTTCATTCTTAGAAACCCAATATTTGAGTTTATCTCTTTTAGTAATAGAAGTGATGATGTTATAAAAGCAAGTGCATAGGGTGTGGTAACTTTAATACATACTATGGCTTATTGATCATTTACTTATAATGTTATATCAACAGAGTATTATCTAATACTTTGGTTATGTGAAAAATTTATGAAATATGGGTAAAGAGCTTCAGCTCTGCCTATACTCTATAATTAGAGGTTATTTCAAAGTGGCCTTTGGTGTATTTTAGCGAGCAATATATGATTGAAGAATAAAGCAATGAATAATACTAGTAGATGGGAATTAAAAAAGCTGATGTTGCTATCCTTGAGCTCTGTATTATTACTTTGTGCTATTATCATGTGTTTTTTTCCTCAGCACCATATTCTTTATCAAGCCTTTAATATGAAGTATATCGAAGGTGCCTCTACTGGCTTTATTCTCGCCGATTACGACATGAGTGATCAGTATGGCAACAAGGTTACTTGGGAAAAATTGTCCAGCCAGCCCCTTTACCTTACTACCGGTTTTACCCGCTGTGGGCATAGCTGTCCTGTGACAATGTCTCTCTATCAGAGAATGTTTGATCGTGTTGAAGGGAACGCGACATTTGCGCTTTTAACAATTGATCCTGATTACGACAGCGAACAAGTGATGAACGAATATTTAAGTGTTTTCAACCCTGCTTTTGTTGGGTTGATTATTAAAGATAAAAATCAACTGGGGCGAGCTGTTGATGATCTTAAACAATATATCAGTAGAAATGAAGGCTCTATAGATATTGCTCATGCAAGTAATATCTATCTTCTCCACCCAAGTGTTCCGGGTCTAATTATTTACACCAAGCCCAGTGTTAATGTTATGTTGAAAGATCTCCATACGATAAATATGATGTGATGAAGGAAAAGCAAATGAATGATGAGCTCGACCAGAAAGTGCAAAGTTTCATAAGTGAAAAGATTAGTAGTGATCTTGCCTGGTCGGATAAGTTTATGCTTATAGTACTGGCTTGCCACTTACCTTTTATTTATTTTGTCGTTCCCTATGGTTATGGAACCCACTTACAAGGGGCAATTCCTGCAACCTTAGCAGTGTTAGCCAGCTCAGCTATTTATTTCGTAAGTAAAGGGGCTTTTATTTGCCGTGCAGCGATCTCCATCAGCTTTATGGTGATGTCGATGGTAATGATTATGCAGCAAATGGGACGTCTGGAAATGCATTTTCATATTTTTGCCGTGCTTGCATTTCTTATTATTTGGCGGGACTGGAAAGTCTTACTGGTTGCTGCTGGAGTCATTGCAGTTCATCATTTAGTAAGCGTACCCTTACAACTATCTAATGCGACTATCGGTGGGATACCTTATATCGCATACGCGCAAAATTGCAACTGGACAACCTTTTTGATTCATGCGGTATTTGTTGTGTTAGAAACAGCTATTTTAGTATTTTTTTCAGTGCGCTTAGCTGCACAATATAAATTATCTTATCTTATTATGGCCAGTGTAGAGCTTTCATCAAAAGACAAAAATCTGATGATTGATCTCAGTCGTTTTAATATAAATTCAAAAGAAGGCAGGTTGGTGGTTGAATCTTTTAACAACTTCTACCAAATGTTACGCAATATATTTGATCAATTTAGGGAGGTAGCTTCCAACCTTACCACTATTGCAAGTAACTCTTCAGATATTGTGACTAACAACCAAACTCAGTTAAATGAACAGAGCGAATGTGTAGAGCTTGTTGTTAATGCTAGCCATAACATGATTGCTAATATCGCCGATGTAACTGAAGCATCGCTTAATGTTGCAACGATATCTGATGAAGCGAAGTCATTATCTGGGCAGAGCGAAACAAAAGTAAATGATACTGTCAATCAAATCGGGCAGCTGATTAGTCAACTTAACGAAATGAAAGTTGTTATTGATCAGCTGGCCTCGGATACGATTGAAATAGGTAGTATTACTAATGTTATTCGCAGTATTGCCGAGCAGACTAACTTATTGGCTCTTAATGCAGCGATAGAAGCTGCGCGAGCAGGGGAGCAGGGCAGGGGGTTTGCTGTGGTCGCCGATGAAGTTCGTACACTAGCGCAACGTAGTCGCGATGCGACTTCTGAAATAGATGGTATTGTGGAAAACCTTGAAACCTCTTCAAAACGAGTGGTTAGCATGATGGAACAAAGCCAACATCAAAGTGGTAAAACTATTAAGGAAGCCGAGTCAACCAATGCATTACTGCAACAAACCTCAGTTGCTATTAGTAGAATTCACGATGTCAGTTCACAGACGGCAGGCTCAATGGAGCAACAACGAAGTGTCTCTGAGAAGGTTAATAGTGATATTGAATCTATTAAGAAATCAAATATTAGTGTTCAAGAACAAGTAGATAGCTCACATCATCTTGCTAAAAATGTGGCCGATTTAGCGGCTGAGTTACTAAGTGAAATAAGTGAAATAAAGACCTAAAAGCAGTTAAATTTCGTTTCTGTTTTCATAAATAAAACTATACATATTACCGAGCTTTTGTCAGATCATTTAGATAATATCATTAATTAGTGTGAGAGATTTTTTTGCACGTTAGCAGGGATAAAGGCTCTATCAATATTTCCTTAAATATTTAAAAATTTCATTACTGTTTATAAAGTTATTTTGTGTATATTGTTTTTTATTGAAGAGAACTTTTACGGGTTGACTACCACTAAAAGCTAGTATTTTAACTAGTCTTTTGGATAAAAAATTTATGCTTAATACCAAATTTAACGCTAGGGCTTCTTTAACATCTAGAGTTCCGAATCAAACTAATGTTAAAACAAACGGGGCCCCTGGCACACCATTTATGGCTAGGATAGCTACACATGCTGTTAGCCAGCTAGCAACGAAAGGTAATGGAAGTCTTGCAATGCAGGGGGGATATGATGGCACTAGTAATCATAGAGGGAAAGCTGCAAGTAGTTCCGCTGGCAAGAAAAAGCCGTGGCACAAGGACGGATGGAATAAAGTTGATAACTATACTCAACTAATTAAAAGATTAGGGAAAATTGACACTGCTGAAAAACGTGAAATGGTAACATTTCTGAGAAACGAGAGAGCAAAATTAATAAAAAATCTAAAATAATCTCAGAAAGTAAATATCTCATTTAATAGCATCTCCTATATACGGAGAAAAACTGATTCGCTATAAGAAGCCCCCATAAGGTGGGGGCTTTTGTCAGTCTTAATTAGGCATTAACCATTAGTCATCGTGAACGTGTCTAAATGGAGGCTGTGTTGCTCCTTGACCAATAGATGTGGCGGTATTCTCAATGCCGGTATAGCCTTCGTTAGGATTGAATACATCGCGGCCAAACATTGAATCCACATCATCTGCTGTACCAAAAATGCCATCTTCACCAATACCAATTACGCTAAATGAAAGATTGCCGCCCTGATCCATAATATTGGGTTGATCGTTAAACTGATCTGTATGCCAGTTACCCAAGTAATGGCCAGCCTCATGCGCGACAATTTCACCGACACCAACACCAATTAAATCTATGATCGATGACTCGTCAGAAATTGGGAATTGATTAAGCGAATTAGGATTTGTCGCCTCAGCGCTTAGAAGATCAAGTAACACAAATCCTGTTTCTTCTGTATCAAAGTTACCTACGTCGATAGATTGAGCGATACCGATGGTTGATACGCCGAGCTCAGCAATTGTGCCGCCAACGATAACACGGCTTACATTTGGCATGCCAAAAGGATCTTGATGATCACGGCTATTGAGTAAACGGATCTTAAAGTCGCGGTTGCGACCTGAACGTCGGATATCATGTACCAAGCTTTGTTCCAGAACACTCATAACAGAGTCAATAACAGCATCTTCATCGGCATCAGTAAGACCCCAATTCGGCAAGAAGCTAGAAAGTGGTGAAAGGGTAACGATGTTAGTTCCTGGAGGAGACATATCATCAATAGACTCAGCTAGATCTACTGTGGCACCATCAAAATCGACAAAAATAGTTTGGAAAGCGCCTTCCTCGGCTGTACGCAAAGTTGGTAACTCAGCGTTTAGTTGCAAGGTATAAGGCCCTTCATTCATGCCTTTTAATCTCAGACGGTAAAAGCCTAGCTTATCGACCACATGATTGACACTGACCAAACCTGAAGGTAGTGGCGAATTATCTGGGAAGATGAACGAAACATCCCCCATCGAACCTTGTCGCTCGGTTAAAGTGCTGTCAAGCAGTGTCATATCAGATGCTGTGCCTGTAATGGCGGCACCGAATACGTCACCAGGTTTTGCCAAAAATACATAGGTTTGCTCGTCGAAGTAGTCAAGACCCACAGTCATTGTGTAGGTGCCTTCACTCAGCGCGCCGCCAAATATTTCACCTGGGCCACTTGAGGAATCGTTGAGGTCTGTTAACGAGAACGAGCCAAAGCCGCCGACGGAAATGAAATAATCACCTGATGCAGGAATCTCAAATGAGAGAAAACTATCGAATGACTGGGAAACATCACCATCGTCATTAAAGGCAACTCGCACTCCATCAGCATTGTATACTTCTATATAAGGATCTAGGTCACCTCGTGGTATTGGCGTATCGATATCGATCATCAAGGTCTGACCGGCTTCTAAATCCCGCAATGCATAGAAATCAAAATCAGCCGAGCCTGTTCCTTCTGAACCGTAAGGGCCATCGCCAATAACAGAATCTACAACAATGGCATTGCCTGACTCAAGGTTAACTTCGGTGGCTAACAATAGAGAACCTTCATCTTCTGCTGCAGGAGTTACAATTTCCGGTGCTGGTAACTCAAACTCACCAGAGATTGACACTGAACTATGTTGCCATGAACTTGTGCCAAAAAAAGGCAATACGTTAAAAGGGAAGAAGAATTTATCCGGTCCCGGCATGATGACACTTGTCGTATTACTTTGAGCGAAGCGGGCCTGTGAAGCCACGGCCTTTTTCATATTCCAGTAATTCCAATCAATTTTGTCATTGTCTGGCAGCATACTTAACCATGGATTCGGAGTTGACGGAACCATAGCTTCGAATTCTTCAGGAGAATATTTTTTTGCAGAATATTTATTTAAATATTCTGACATATCTTTCTTTTGGGCTATCGCCGATGGAGTTAACATCCATAAACTTGAAAATGCAAGTGCGGCTAAAGGTTTTATGTGGTGTCTTAGGAAAGGTCGTTTGGACATCAGAAAAACTCCTTTAATAATGTGTTAATTGTTCTATTGCTTTAATCGGCTAGGGCATAGTCACCCCTGAGAGATCGTTACTCTCATTGGTGTCTTACAATGATTATCCCCAGTGATCATCCAGAAACACGTATCCTATGCTTATTCTGGCTACTGCAAACAAAAGTGCTATTTTGTTTGCTCTTGCAATCAATGGCTTGTTGCCTTTGATCAGGCACCACAGCCTGTGGTGCAATTAGTTAGTACATTTTTTATCGACGAGTACCAACTAGCGTCAACTACAAAAGTGGATATTAGTAAGTAAGCTATGGGTATGCCTAAATTAATTTTTTCTTACCCAAAAGCTGATCCTACGCTCATAACTTATTATTCAGCAAGCTTGTTTTTTTTACTTTGGTGCCAACAAATTTTTATTCTTTAATTATATTTTGACAAATGCTTGTTTTTTCCAAAATAAGGTTTCAATTTATTACACACCAAAAATTTACAAGAAAAATGGCGTCGTATTTTTTGTTTTTGAATCGTTATTTGCACTTTGAGATGATTTTGATACGAATAAAGTTCTGATATTTATATAAGTATTTGACGCATGCGTATTTTGACGACTAATTACGATTTAATTTTGGCGTTTATAAATTCTTTTTTTTTATTATAAAATTTTGTGTTAAATTTTATACGGTGCCTTTTTCGAGACCGTTATGGCGGAGGCAAAGGTATAAAAATGAACGAAAGCCCGTGACCAGAAGAGAAACTAGGTTTACCATAAATATTTCTAATAGTAATAAATAATTATTTGCCTTATTTTGCTCTCAATAAAAATGAGCGTGCAGTAGCTAAAGGAATAGCTAAAGCTATTACGATAAAAAATTGCATCTGCAAAAAGATAACAACTATCAACCATAAATTTAATGTGGAATAGTCTTTAATTTATCCTCCTATGGTTTGCCGTTAAAGATGATCTAATTCTTACAAATACACCTTAATACGCTAAGTTATTTTTTTGCTCAAAAAACAATCGGTTTTGCTCGGAGCTGAGGGGGAGGTAAGTGTGCTGGAAACCCTTGCAGTAGCGGTGTACCATGTATGCATAATATTCATAAAAGTGTTGTTAAACAGACTAGAGTTTGTGTGAATAGTGACCAGAAGATAACGTGATACCTAATTACACTGTGCTCAAATGAATCAAATCCGCAATCCATTCTTGAAACCGCGCTATACAAGTCCTATAAGTACTACCGAATACCCGGCAACAAGCAGATAGCAAGCAAATAGAGAGACAAACAATGAAACTGGTAAATGCTGTCGCCGACTTTTTTAAGAAGTATCCACATGACACACTAATTCTTACACCTAATAAACGCTTGGGACGCTTTATGCAGCGCCAGTATGCGCTGTATCAGCAAGCACAATCCGTCACCGCTTGGCGCAGTCTTAGTTGCCTCTCTATGAACGCTTGGCTACAGCGTTTGTGGGATAGTTTGAACATACGGCAAATGGATGTGACTTCCTCTGTTGTGCTCACTGCGAGCC